>JACQWA010000162.1 GCA_016209425.1 Candidatus Rokuibacteriota bacterium | reverse complement strand
CGCTCCTCCCGGTCTACCCCTACGCCATCTTCGTCGGGGGAATCCTGCTCGCGTGGCGGTTTGATCGGAGCCGCCTGGTCCTGGCGCTCCTCGTCCTCGGACTGGCCGACAGGGCCTTGCTCCACTTCGCCGCGGGCGAGGCCCGGGCGGCGGGGATCGGTCGGATCGTCTTCAACGCGGTCGCCCTGCTCCTGCCCCTGAACCTCGGGGCCCTGTCCTGGATGCCCGAACGCGGGCTGCTGACCGCGCGAGGCAGGTTGAAGTTGAGCTTCCTTGGGGTGCAACTGGTCGCCGTGGCTGTGCTCTGCCGTCCCGAGCTGGCGTCCGTGGCCCGGACGCTCGAGCACGCGTTTGTGGAGGCAACCTTTCTTCGCGCGATGGCTTTCCCCCCACCCGCCCTGCTGGCCTTCGGCCTCGCGCGCGTTCTCGCCACGCTCCGGTTCATTCGCGATCCGACTCCCATCGAGAGCGGCTCCGTCTGGGCGCTGGTCGCCGCCTTCCTCGCCCTGATCACCGGCTCGGTGGGACTCCTCTCCACGATCTACCTGACCACCGCGGGACTCATCCTCGTGGTCTCGCTCGTCGAGACCTCGCACGGAATGGCCTACGACGACGAGTTGACGGGGCTGCCGGGGCGGCGGGCACTCGACGAAGCCCTCCTCAAGCTGGGCGACCAGTACACGATCGCCATGGTCGATGTTGACCATTTCAAGCGGTTCAACGACGCCCAGGGCCACGAGGTCGGGGACCAGCTGCTGCGCCTGGTGGGCTCGAGGCTCGCGGGCGTCGCGGGCGGCGGAAAGTCCTTCCGCTACGGGGGCGAAGAATTCGCGGTGCTTTTCCCCGGCAAGTCGGCGGAGGAGGCCCTGCCCCATCTCGAGGCCCTCAGAAAAACCATCGAGGCCTCCGCCTTCATCGTACGCGGCCGGCGCCGACCGCGGGACAAACCCCAAAAGCCGCGACCGACTGCGGGCCGAAGGCAGGCCTTCGTGACGATCAGTATCGGGGTGGCGGAAGTCGACCGCCGCAACGCCACGCCCCATCGGGTGATCGAGGCGGCGGACGCGGCGCTCTATCGCGCCAAGAGGGCCGGGCGAAATCGCGTCTGCACGTAAGCGGCGCCGGTCAGAGGATCTGCTTCCGGCCGTCCCGCCACTGGACCAGGAGCATCCCGTGGCCGATCTGGCGGGAGGTCACCGGGTCCAGCCGGAACCGTCCGTACAGGGTCGTCGTCTCCAGGGCATGGGCTGCCCTGAGGAGCGATTCGTCCTCCAGGCTCCCGGCGCGGCGAAGACATTCCGTGAAGATCACTCCGACGGCAAAGGCCTGCGCGGCCGGATACTCCGGGTCCTGGTGGAACCGCCGCCGGAAGGCGGAGCAAAACCAGGCCGAGTCGGGGCCCAAGAGCGGGACCTCGGGAGAGCCCGGCTCCCATTGGCTCGGCCCGATCACCCCCTCGGCGAGATCCCCGAGTTCCCTCTGGAACGCCGCCAGCCCGGCCGCGACGACGGCGAGGCTCTTCACGCCGGCGAGAAGCTCTCGCCGCCTGACCATCGCGATGTCGTCCTGAAAGCTCCCCACTCCCACGAGGACGTCCGGCACAGGCTCGAGCGCTTCGTCGAAGAGGGCGGGGGCATTCCGGCTCGGGGAGTCGAAGGCCGTCAGCCTGATCAGGTCAAAGCCGGCAGCCCTGGCGCTTTCGGCCGCGCCCTGGGCGACCTGGCCGGCAAAGCTGCCGGCCTTCCCGTAGAGAATGGCGATCCGGCGGGCCTCAGGATCTCGCCGCTTGACCCACAGGGGAAGAGACCGAAAGTAGTCGCCGGCCGGGCTCGGCACGCTCACCAGATGGCGCCAGCCGTGCTGGGAGATCGCATCCGAGGCGCCGCCGTGGTTCCAGAGGATTTTCTGGTGGGCCTCGGCGAGCGGGGCCACGGCCAGAGTCAGTCCGCTCGAATAGGGGCCGATGAGGCAGTCCACGCGCTCATGGGTCAGAAGGCGCAGGACGTTCTCCTTGGCGAGGCTCGCCCGGCTCCGGTCATCCAGGGCGAGCACCCTGGGCTGAATCCTTCCCTCTCCCGCGACATGATCCGCCCACAGCCCCAGACCGTTGAGGGCCTGCTCCCCCTGCAATCGGAACGTCCCGCTGAGGGAGAGCGATGCCCCCACCAGGATCTCGTGCGCGCCCATCACCCCATCTCCCTTGGCGGGCGGCTCCGAGGCATGATCGCCAGCAGCGTGGCCACGGCGACCGCGCCGGCCGCGGCGAGAAACGACTCCGCGAACGCTGCCTGAAAGCCCACCGCGGGGCGCCGGGCGCCGAACAGCTGCGCCAGGGTCGCGACGCCGCCGACGATTCCGAACGTGCGCGCCAGGAACGTGAGGCCGCCCGCCGCTCCCTGCTGGTCCCGGGGAAACGCCGCCATCATCGATGCCATGTTGGGGACCTGAAAGACGCCGAGCCCGAAGCCGGCGGCGAAGAGCGCCAGGGCAACCATGCCGGGCGGCGTCGCCGCCTCCGCCCGGCTCATGAGCAGGAGCCCCGCGGTCTCCAGCGCAAGCCCGGCGATCAGGGGGATCCGCGCCCCCACCCGATCGGCGAGCCAGCCGGCAAGCGGTGCCGCCAGCGTCGTGCCGAGGGGGGTGAACATGAAGAGCGCGCCGCCCACCCGGGCATCGAGCCCGCGCTGCTCGACGAGGTAGAACGGGGCCAGGAGCCAGATCGCGAAGATGCCGGCGTGGGCGATGAAGGCCAGCGCGCCGGCGTGCAGCACCGGAGCGCGAACGACCTGCCGGACGCTCAGCAGGCGGCGCGCGACCGCGGCGCGGGTCGTCGGCAGCGCGAGCATCGCCCAGGCGAGGGCGGCGACCGCCAGCGGGACCCGGATGTGGAACACGGCCCGCCAGCCGAACGCCTCGACCAGCAGTCCGGCGACCGGCGGCCCCGCCGCGAACGCGAGGCCGATCGCAGCGTTCAGAAATCCCAATGCCCGCCCCCGGGCGTCAGGGGCGGCCGCCAGCGTCACGAGGCCGGGCGCCGTGCCGTAGACGAGGCCGGCGGCGAACCCCTGCACCACGCGCCCGCCCAGGAGCCAGGAAAACGTGGGCGCCGTCCCCGACAGCACGAACCCGATGGCGCTGAGCGCCACGCCGGCGCGAAACACGCGCCCGTGGCCGACCCGGTCCGCAAGCGCGCCGCCGAGGAATGCCATCACCGCGTACGTGAACACGTAGCAGATGACGACCCACCGCATCTGCTCCGGCGGGACCCGAAACGCGGCCGCGATCGCCGGGAACGCGACGTTCACCGTCGAGTCCAGCGACACGACAAACGCCCCGGCCGCCGCAATCCACCGCGTCATCGACACTATGATGGCACGACCGATCCGGACGGGCGGCGGAGGTTTCGCGGGGAATCAGGCAGGCCGAAGGAGCGAAAAGAGGCGTGAGGCCGGCGCGCTCAGCTGATCGAGGAGACCCTGGTCCAGTTGACCAGGCGCCAATCGAAGGCCTGCAGCTCAAGGAAATCAAGGATCGCTTGAAGCCGATCCAGGCAGACCGGCTTCCGCATGAAGTCGAGGGCGCCCAGTCGAAAGCATTGACCCGCCTCTTCCTCTAAGCCCACCCGCGAGATCACGACGGAGGGCAGGGACGGCCGCCGACCGGCGAGCAACTGCAGGAGCTGCACCCCACTCATGCCCGGCAGGAAGACATCGACTATCATCGCATCGGGCTGGAAGCGATCGAGAAGCTCGAGCCCGACCTCGGCGTTTTCGGCGAGGAGTGCCTCGTGCCCCTGATCGCGGATGAACCCGGAAACTGCCTCCGCCTCCGCTCGCTCCTCTTCGATGACCAGCACCTTGAGGCGCCGCCGGGGGCGAAAGGAACCCACGAGTCTGCCGATGCGGTCAAAGGCGGATCCTTCGAGGTCGACAAATGAGAATGCCGGGCCGTTCGGATCCTGGCGGACCGTCAGCGAAGCCGCCGAGATCCCGGGGCCGCCGTCCGGGAGCTTGAAATTGAGCCGCACCCGGCGTCCCGGCTGGAGCCTCGCGGGGGACTTCACCTTCACGCCCCCTGCGCTGAGATTCAGAGACTCGCCGTGCCACGTTCGACCGGCGGAGTCCTCAAGCCTGACCGGAAAGGTGATGGCGATCCTGGGATATCTTCGGCGGCCAAGCGTCATGCCCCCACCTTCGACCTGAAATGTCCGTCTGGAGACATGGAGCAATCGCCATACCAAGCCCTCCGCCGATCCCCAGCCGCGCGACAACGCTTGAAATTCCCATTCGTTTTTCTTGCTGTGCCGGTCGGCCCCCGCAGACTCACGGAAGAAAGAGCCGGCGACCTTTGAGCCATTCCGTCCTGTGGGTGCCAGGGTGTCTCGCCGCATCTTCGGGCGTGGTAGAATCGACCGTGAGCCTGCTTCTCGGAATCCCCCTCTACTGCCTCGGCGCGTTGGTGGTCCAGTGGCTCCTCAACCGAGTGGTCCGCTTCCTCAGCACCCTCGGTCTGTACGCCGCCGAGCTGCCCGGGCGCGGGATCGACTGGGTGGCCCGCAAGCTGGGTGGCGGCCCGGCCACCGGCGCCGCCGAGAAAATCTCCGCAGGGGTCTACCTCCTCACCTGGAAAGGTCCGATCACGCTCTTTTCCTACCTCGTCATCGTCGGGTCCCAGGTCGGCGTCATCGTCACCTATACCGAGCTCTTCGCCGCTCAGTGGCCCGGCGTCGGATGGGTGTTCGGCCTTCTGTCCCTGGTCTGGCTTTGGCTCAGCATCGGCCTCTGGGGGCTTGTCCTCTACTGGATCGTCTGGCTGATCTTCGGCCTCTGGCTCGGGCTCCTCGGCGCCTTCTGGGGACTCGTCAGCGAGACGGGTTAGGCGGCCAACGGTGCTTCGCCCCGCAGTGCCGCCGCCGTTGGTAGAGCCACGCCCCGCTCCCCCAATATCTGGGAGCCGGTCCCGCCGCATTTTTTACTGCTCGATCTCCTGAGCCGCCCCCTACCATTGAAGTCACTTTCGCAGGAAAGCTTCCGTGGGCGGACGAACAGGTCTCGGCGTCATCGGGATACTCGTGCTCCTGGCCGGCTGCGCCAGCGTACCGGACGGGACCTACTTTCCGTCCCTCACGGCCCCCGACACCCTCAAGGTTTCCCACGCCCTCTACAAGGCCGCGGTCGCCGCCGGAGACGATCCGACCCGGTACAGTTTCGCCCTGGTGGCCTCGCCCCAGGCCCAAGCCTGGAGCGCTGACAACGCGACCTTCTACGTCACCGACGGCCTGGCCCGCATGCCGGTTCACGTGGTGGAGCCCCTGCTCGCCCACGAGGTGGCTCACGAGGTCCTCGGCCACCTCGGAAAGAAGCAGACCCTGTCGCTTTCCCTTACCGCCGGCTTCGCCGTCCTCGGGGTGTTCGTTCCCGGGGCGAGCCTCGCCGACCTCGTGGTGAACCCGCTCGTGGTGCGGGCCTTTTCGCGCGGGCACGAACTGGAGGCAGACGCCCGGGCAGTGGAAATCCTCCGGGCCATGGGATACCGAGCGCCGCGCCGGGCCCTGTGGCTCGCGCTTCAGGGGGCGAACGCGCGGAACGGCAAGCTCAGAGAGCAGGGCGGCATCCTGGCCACTCACCCGCCCACGGCGCAGCGCATGACGGCGCTCCAGCCGCTCGAGCCGCCGGCCTCCCCGCTGGCCGAGGCCCTCCTGACGCAGTAGGCCGGTCTATCCCGCTGCGAGGATCGGGCGCAGGCGGGTCAGGAATGCCTCCCCCGCCGCGTCGTCGGTGATCAGCTCGATCTGCTCGGGCCCCGCGACTCCGAGCCCCAGCTCCACGGCTCGGGCGAGTTGCTCCTGCCGGAAGATCTTCCCCGTCGAGACGGCCCGCGTCGTGCCGTACAGCCTGAGGATCGCCACGCCGACCGCGTCCACCGCCACTCGGTCTGTCCCCGCGAGCATGACCCCCGGCCGGGCTTTTCTTCCGGACTCCGGCCCGCCATCCACGAAGGCCTCAAGGCCGTCCAGCAGGATCAGCGCCGGGCGGTAGAGGAGGTTGACCTCGGCAATCATCTTCCGCTGAGCGGCGGAGCTGTGGAGCTCACTCATGTAGTTGTAGCCATCGGATCCGTACTTGGCCACGGCACCCACGCTGTTCTTCAGCGACAGGGTGAAGTGGCCGCCGAAGCGGTGGGTCTTGAGGGCGCACGTGCTGACGATCGCCTCCGCCTCCTGGAGCAGGCGCGGGAAGAGGACGCCGCGGCTCCAGTGACCGCCCGGGATCGGGTGAGCGATCCAGTCCCTGGCCGGCAGCTCGTCGAGCAACACCGTCGGGAAGCCGAGCTTCCGACCCTGAGCGAAGACGCCCGTGGTCGCCATCACCTCCCGGGTCACCCCCATCCCGCTCCGGTCCGCCACCGTCACTCGGCTCGCCCCGGCCACGCCGAGCCACTCCACCAGGCGTCCCAGCGTCTCCGGGTGGGTGGAGCCGGGGAAGGGATCGGCCGAGTTGAAGTTGGGCTTCACCACCACGTGCCGGCGGCTCACGCCATCGGTGCCCAGCAACCGAAGCGCCCGGGTGACGCCCTCGCCGTGATCTTCACTCTTTGCCAGCGCCACGCGTGTTCGCTCCCGGGCCGCGGCCGCGCCGGGAACCCCGTGCGCCCACGCCAGCGCCGCCGCGCTCAGCTCAAAGAACTGCCGCCGGTTCATCCAGGCCCTCCACTGAACCCCACTCTCCCCGCGGGGGCGAGGGCGCGGGTGAGGGGGGGCTTTGGGCCGGCG
>JACQWA010000152.1 GCA_016209425.1 Candidatus Rokuibacteriota bacterium | reverse complement strand
TCGTCCAGGGAACCAGGAAAGGATTGTAGGGATAGGTGGAGCAGTACACGGTGTTGCAGCCCGTCGCTGCCACGATCGCCATTCCTTCAGGGCCGTACGCGAACCCGGTAGCCGCCACCATCATCCGGAGCGCCGTGCCCTCCCCGCACCCCATGCACGACCCCGCGCCGCCCACGTAGAGCAGCGCCGACTCCTCGGCCAGCATCATATCAGCCAGCGACTTCTCGTTGACGTACTCGGCCGGGGTCGGGCCGACGTGACGGAAGAAGTTGAACGCCCGACGATAGCGCTCGAGCGTTCCCTCCCCTTTCCTCAGCATCCGCAGCGCATCGTAGCCGAGCGCCGCGCACACCTCCACGCACTCGGCGCACCCCTTGCACTTCGTGGGATCGATGAAGATGCCGAACAGGGCGCCCTCGAGCCCCTTTCGCGCCGGGACCTCGAAGTACTTCCGGGTCCGAGCCCAGTGGAATCCGTCGAACTCCGGATCGCCCTCAAGGCGGGAGGCCGGGATGGCTTTTGCCAGGATCGCGGTGTCCGGACACTCGGTGACGCAGGTCATGCAGCCGACGCACTTGTCGGCGATGAACTCGGGGATCTCAGGGGAGAGGTAGGAGAAATCACGGAGCGCGGCCGTTCCCGGGGGAATCAGGCTGCGGGCCACCCCCACATCCGCCGGCAGCTCCTGGGAGCCGACCCCCTTCTCGTAGGCGCCGATGACCCGGGCGTTGAAGTCCTGGACGTAAGCGGCGACGTCCAGGCTCAAGACGGACTCGGTGGGGAGCAGGGCCTCGTGGACATCCTTGGCCAGCCCGGGCTCCTTGGTGGCGACCGGAACCTCTTCTACCTCGGCCTCAACGGGATTGAAGACCCGCGCCTCTTCAGTCATCGCCTGACCTCGCCGTCGTTCGAGCGCGCACCCGCGTCGCGGGTTCCCGGCCCGCGCAACCCATGGGGGGAGGTGTCGGAAGGGGGGCGGAGCCCCCCTCCGAGGTGAGATGTCGCACGACGTCCGTGAGCGAGAGAATCCCGATGGGCTTCTCGCCGCCACCCGGCACCGGCTCGGTGACAACGAGGCGGTGGATTTTCCTCGTCCTGAGCAGGTCGAGCGCCTCGGCCAGCGACGCATCCGCGCGCACCGAGATCACCGGCGAGGTCATCAGGTGGCTGGCCGTCATGCCGCGCCAGTGGCGCATGTAGGGCTGGACGAAACCGGAGTTGGCCAGATCGGTCCGCGAGATGACGCCGAGCGCCAGCCCGGCCGCGTCCACGACGACGAGCGCGCTGATCGCGTGGGCTTTCATCGTTTCCGCCACCTGCGGCAGCGGCGTGTCCGGAGCGCAGACGATCACGCCCTCGTGCATCCAGTCGCAAACCTGCGGCTCAGCCATGGTTCTCCTCGGAGGGGGGCCACCCAGGCCCCCCCACGCCTCCGGCGTGGACGCCCGGGTCCCCGCCCCTTCCGACTCCTCCCCCGCGGTTGTCTGAACGCACGCGCGAGCGAAGGCGAGCCACCGCTGCGGGCACCCGCCCCTTGCGGGCGGGTCGTGGCAAAGCCGTCGCTCGAACGGCGGCCCGGCAGCCCAATAACGCGCTTGATACACAGTCTTTCACGTGGCGACACCTGCGTGGGTCCGAGTCGTGGTGGGGACGGGAACCTCGAAGACCTCGCTGAAGCCGCGCCGGGCCGCGCGGAGATTTTCCTGGACCACTTCCTCGCCCCGCTTGCCGAAGAACTTCCGGATGGAGCGCTCCACCGCCCGGTCGATCTCGGCGTCCGTGTAGGGCAGACGGGAGAGGAACGGCGTGGCCCGGAGAAAGATGCCCAGGAGCACGATGCCCTGCATCCGCACCCGGAGCTCGGGTCGGCTCGTGGTCTCCCGGGCGATCTTCTGCGTGTCCAGGGCGAGCACCCGGAGCCCGCGCTCCCGAATGGTCGCCTGGGCCTCGCTCGGGATCCTGGCCCAGATGGCTGCGGGGTCCGTGTCGGACGTCTGGATGAATACGGTGCCGCCCGGGGCGATCCCCGCCAGCGGGTTCCCCAGGTGGAAGGCGTTGACGTCATTAAGCGGGACGAAGTCCACGTGAGCCAGCTCCGAGTGCGTCCGGATCCTCTCCTCGGCAACCGTCAGGAAATAGGTGGTCGGTAACCCTTTCTTTTCGGAGCCGTAGAGCGGGTAGGCCTGGACGTGCAGCTTGAACAGGTCGCCGAGGATCGTAGCGATGACGCGGTTCGTCGTCACCGAACCAAACCCCCCCACGGAATGGCCCCGCATCGAGAACGCTCCAGGCGGGCGGACATCCGGATCCTCGGCCTGCGGCAGCGCCAGCTCGTGGGGGATACCCAGCACGAAGGTGCGGCGGCCACCCCGCGACATTTCCTCCACGGCGGCGACGAAGTCCCCGGGGCGGACGTCACGGCTCCCGAGCCCGGCGGCCGCGGCGTGCACGGCGGTCACGCGGGAGATCGGCGTGAAGCCGGGCACTCCCGCCGCGGCGTCGGCAAACGCCGCCTTGATCTCGGTGGCGAGCGGGTTCGACTGGGCCAGGGGGTTGTCCATCCTCTCGACGATCGTCAGCGCCCGGACCGACCGGAGCGCCTCCACGATCTCCCGCGCGGGAAACGGCCTGAACACGGTCACGCCGAGCACCCCGACGCGCAGCCCGCGCTCCGCGCGCAGCCAGTCGGCGGTCGCCATGGCGGTCTCGACCAGGCTCCCCATGCCGACGATCGCGTACTCGGCGTCCTCCAGCCGGTACGGCTCCACGAGGCCGTAGCGCCGTCCCGTCAGCTCCCCGAACCGGCCCATCGTGGCGTGGAGAATTCCCGGGAGGCGGTCGGTGAAGTACCGCTGAGCGATCTTCCCTTTCATGTAGGCATCCTGGTTCTGCACAACGCCGGACATGATGGGCTTGGCGGGGTTCATCAAGTTCCGGAGCCGCGTGATGGCGTAGGGATCCCCCACGAATTCGACCATCAGCTCCGGCTCCGGCAGGCGCACGTTTTCCACCGTGTGAGTGGTGAGAAACCCGTCCTGGACCGACAGAAAGGGCGTTTCTCCTTCCTCGGCGGCGCGGCGGAGGATCAGCGCCAGGTCTCCCGCTTCCTGGGCGTTCTTGGCGAAGGCGATCCCCCACCCGGTGTCAGCCACCGCCATCACGTCGTCGTGGCCGCAGTGCACGTTCAGCGCCTGGGAGGTGAGGGCCCGGGCCCCGACATGGAAGACCGCGGGCAGACGCTTCCCGGAAATCGTGTAGAGCACTTCCTTCATCAGGACGAGACCCTGCCCCGAGGTGAAGTTCGTGACGCGCCCGCCGGCCAGCGCGAACCCCTCGCAGGTCGAGGCCGAGGAGTGCTCGGACTCCAGCTCCAAGAAGAAGAGCGGCTCGCCCCAGAGGTTCTTCTTCCCGCCGGCCTGGGCCGTCTGGTAGCCGGCGCCCATGTTGGTGGAGGAGGTGATCGGATACGCGCACGCGCCCTGGGTGATATGGGTCTCCACCCAAACTACCGTTTCAGAGCCGTCGGCGGTGGCTGGAACGCCGGGGTACGGTGGCGAAGAGGCCTTCATGCCCCTAGTGTACTACTGTCCAACGCCTTCGGCGCGGGCGCGGTACCCCCGGGCCAGCTCCAGGAAGATCTCCAGGTCCCGGTCGAGCGGGGCGGGCTTGCCGTCGAAGTAAAAATTCTTGATCGGAAGACCGCCGAGATCCCGGGAGAGCCGCGGGTAGAGCGCCTCGGAGACGATGCCGTTCATGCACGTGAAGGGGCTGATGTCGATGACGCCGTGGGCGCCGTGGGCCCGGAGATGGACGGCCTTCCCCACAGAGAGAACCATTTCCCCCATCGCCCCCTCGGGCGGAAGGTAGGGGCGGGCGTATTCGAGGAGCTCGCCAGGCGAGTCGGGCTCCTCGCGTCCTTGGAGGAGATCGCTGAAGGGGTGCCGGAGGGCGTGCTCGTCGCGCCGCTGGACCCAGTCCCTGAGCCGCACGCCAAGCATGGCAAAGGAGATCCGCCGACCCCGCAGGCCCACCTCGCGGGCCTCCCACTCGTTGCAGTACCAGATCCACTCACTGACATCCGACAGCCACGCCTCCCCGCCCGCGCGCTCCAGCCGTCGGATGAGCTCCTGGTTGCTGAAGGCGTGGAGGCGGCAGAAGATTTCCCCCACCACCCCGATCAGCGGGTGGGACGCCTCCCGAACGGGAATCCGCGCGAAGCGGCGAGCCGTCGCGCTGAGGCACTCCACCAGCGCCGAGCGGTGCCGGCGGCGGGAGGGGGCGCCGCGCTCGATGGCGCGGCAGAACGCCTCCAGGCCTTCCTGGTAGACGCGATCGCTGTCGCCGGCGGTCCGTTCGTACGGGCGGATCCGGTGAAGGGCTTTCTGAAGCAGGTCCGCGCCCACCACGGCCCACCAGCCGAGCCGCGGCAGGTCGGGGAACTGCCGCCCGACGGACTGGTAGGCGTCGTCGGAGCCGGGCGCCAGCACCTGGAGCTCCCCCAGCCCCTCCTGCCGGAAGGCCTGCCTGAACAGCGGGACGTACTGGCCGAAGCGACAGGGCCCGGTGGTCGTGGCGAAGAAGATGGCGGTTCGCTCGGGCGAGTAGTCGGGGCGGCGGGCGATCTTGAGAAGCTCTCCCAGGGTGATCTTCTGCGGCAGGCACTCATCCCCCGAGGTGTGCCGCGCCCCCAGGGCGAGGGTCTCCTCGTCCGACGGCGGAATCACCTCTGCGTCCACGCCGAGCGCGCGCCAGACGGCGGCCATGGCATGGGCCCCGCCGTAGGTCATGGGGAAGATCCAGAGTTTTTTAAGGGTTGCGCGGGCCGGGTACCCATGCCGGCGGCATGGGTGCGCGCTCGAACCGGCACGAGGTAGGGTCATCGCAAAAATCCCTTGGATTCCAGATAGGCCTCGCAGCGGGTCAGCATCCCGGCGTCGTTGCCGTGGCCGTCGAACTGAAGCGTGAGGAAGGGGCGGCCCACAGCGTCCCCCACGAAGTGCTTGACGTAGGAGTCGGGACCGCACTTGAAGTTGGTGACGTAGATCACGTCCAACCGCCGATCACGCCCCGCGATCCGGGCCGCGGCGAGGATTCGCCGCCCCGAGTTCCAGTACATGTTGTCGTTCAGGTCCCGGATGTCCTCGTCGTCCAGGGGGAGGAAGTCGAAGGGGATGACGTTGATGCCGTAATGGTCCCGGAGCTTGCCGGCCACGTCGAGGTTGATGGCGCGGTCGTAGATGTTGTAGCCCCGACCCAGGAGGACGAGGCCGCGCTCGCCCTCGGCCGCGAGGGCCGCCCGGGCCTCCCGCCCCGCCGCCGCCGTCGCGGCGGCGAAGTCCCGGTGGGCTCTGTACGCGCGCTCCACGGCGCGGTCGCCGTCGGCCCGCGAGGCGCCGAACCGGCGACACAGCTCCCGGAGGGATTCGCGGACGGCCTGCTTCCCCCCGCGGAACCGGACGGTAGGGATCAGGAGCCGATCGCGCCACTCGGAAACAGCCGCCACCGACCGGAGCACGAACGGAAGCGTCTGGTTCCAAGGGCAGAGGTGAGAGGCCGGGGTCCAGGCGGGCGCCTCCGCATCCATGATATTGGGGAGGAGGATCCAGTCCACGCCCCGCCCCATCAAGTCCGCCAAGTGTCCGTGGGCCACCTTGACCGGGAAGCAAGGCTCGGCCACGGTCAGCTCCTGGCCCGCCTGGACCATCTGCCGGTTGGTGGGGTCGGAGAGCACCACCTCACACCCGAGCGCCTCCAGCAGCGCCCGCCAGAAGGAAAAGTAGTCGTAAAAACTCATGGCCCGCGGGACCCCAACCTTCACTCCGCCTTCCGGGCTCCGGGACGCTCCCCAGGTGAGCCGATCCCGGAGCTCCAAAAGGTCCTGGATGACGGGTCGCCGGTCGGTCTTGGCGCGCCGCCTGAATTTCCACGAGCACTTGTCCCCCCAGTACGTCTTCACGCCCTCGACGGTGAACTCCTGCATGTCGCAGACGTTCGAGCAAGCCCGGCAGACGAACTCGCGAAGACCGTACCTGACCTGGCCGAGGTCGAAGCCGCGGAAGCCGGAGGAACGCCGCGTCCGGCCGACGGCGATCGCCGCCAGCAGGGCCGCCCCGATGGCGCCGATCACCCCGTTGTGGGGCGGGACGATGATGCGCTTGCCCAGCAGGCCGGCGAAGGCGGCCGCCACCGAGTCGTTGTAGGCTGTCCCGCCCTGAAAGTAGATCGCCTCGCCGATCTTCCGCCCCCGCACCACCCGGTTGAGGTAGTTGAGGGCGATCGAGTAAGCCAGCCCCGCCACCAGGTCGGGCACCTTCGCCCCGCGCTTGAGATGCGCGTTGACGTCCTGCTCCATGAACACCGTGCAGCGCTCGCCCAGGCGGATCGGAGCCCGGGAGGCGAGGGCCAGCCGGGAGAACTCCCCCACGATCGAGACGCCCAAGCGCTCCGCCTGTTCTTCGAGGAATGACCCCGTCCCGGCCGCGCACGCCTCGTTCATGGTGAAGTCCACGACCACGCCGTCTTCGAGCCGGATGAACTTGGAATCCTGCCCCCCGATCTCGAAGATCGTGTCCACCGCTTCCCCCGTGAGGGTGCGGGCCACGTGGATGGCGCCCGCCTTGTGGGCGGTGATCTCGTCGTGGATCGCGTCGGCGCCCACCAGTTCCCCGATCAGCTCCCGTCCCGATCCGGTGGTGGCCACGCCGACGACGCGGATCCGATCGCCGTACTCCGCCCGGAGGTCCTGGAGGCCGCGCGTCACCACCTCGATGGGCCGTCCGTCGGTCCTCACGTAGATCTCCTTGACCAGGCGCCCGGCCGCATCCACCAGCGCGAAGTTGGTGCTGACGGAACCCACGTCGATTCCCAGGCAGACCTCCAGCGGGCTTGGACCGCCTGGGAGCTGGTACGGCGCCACCCGGTCGCGCAGGAGAGTCACCCGATCCAGGCAGAGGGAGGGGAGCGTAGGGAAGTCAGCCGAACGCTCGTCGGCGGTCAGCCGCGCCAGGTTGAGGACCGGCGCCGGGCCGATAGCGGTCGCATCTCGGCGTCCCCGGTTTGGCGCGAGGGTGGCGGGCCCCGGACCGGTGACGGCCCGGTCCGGGGCGGGAGCATCGCGGACCAGGAGCGCCGCCCCCACGGCCCCGAACCAGGCATGGGCCTCGGGGACGAAGAGCTCCTCTCCCAGGCCAAACGCTTCGCGAAGCGCCCGCACCACGCTCTCGTTCGCCGCCAGCCCGCCGATGAAGGCCACCGGTGGGATCGTCGGCCTGCCCTTGGCGATGGACGCCTTGAAATTCCGGGCCACGGCATCGGCGAGGCCGCGGAGGATCTCGGGCGGCGTGGCGCCCTTCTGCTGGGCGTGGATCATATCCGTCTTCGCGAAGACCGAGCAGCGCCCGGCGATTCGGGCGGCAGACGTGGCGCTGAGCGCCACCGGGCCGACCTCCTCCACGCGGTAGCGGAGGCGCGTGGCTTGCTGATCGATGAACGACCCAGTGCCCGCGGCGCAGTCGCCGTTGGTTTCGTAGTCGACGATCCGGCCATCGGGATCGAGCCGGATGAACTTCGAGGTCTCGCCGCCCATCTCGAAGAGGGTTCGCACCGGTGGGCAAAGCACCGAGGCGGCGCGGACGATGGCCTTGAACTCGTTCTCGGCCCGGAGGCCGAGCCGGTCGGCCAGGATCGCGCTGCCGGCGCCGGTGACGCCGGCGCCGACGATCACGCCAGGAGGGAGCGCCGCGGTCAGCTCTTCAAGAAGCGTTCGCGCAGCCCTCGCCGGGTTGCCCGCCAACCGCCGGTAGCGGGAGAGGGCCAGCGGCAGGTCGGGGGGGCTTGTCGGGAAAAAGCAGAAGTTCCCGCCGAGCGACCGGAGGATGGGAGCTGACTCCGCGGCTCCGGCGGCCGCCACCTTCACGCTCACGGCACCCACGTCGATCCCGATCGTGATGCTCACGGGAGGCTCCGCTGCCCCCTCACCCCACCCTCTCCCCCGGTTGGGGAGAGGACCGCCACCAGATGACGGCGGCGCGCTTCGGATACGGGGCGAGCAACCCGGGCCCATCCGCGACGAGCCGCTCAGCCAGGAAGTTCCGGAGGAACTCCCGGACGCCCTCGTCTCGGAGAGCCATATACTCCATCCAGAAGTCACAGGCTTCCTCCAGGTCGTCGAACGGCTGGTCCGAGCGGTAGTCGATCAGGCTCACCGTCGGCTGGACGCCCAGCCGCGCGAGCCCCTCCACGGTCTCCTCGTGCTCGCAGGGGCCACCGTACGGCCTGCCGAGCAGGATGGGATAGAGCTCCTTGAAAAAGAACTTGTCGTCGCTCCCGCCGGCATCGCGGACCAGCGCCACCCCGCGGCGGCAGACGGCGGAGACCTCCCGAAGGAACGGCGAGTCGGGCCGGAGGAGCTCGCCCACGTGGGCGCAGAGCACGAGATCGTGGCGAGGCAGGGCGACATCCCCCCATGCCCCCTCGACGATCGTGATGTTGCGGAGGCCGCGGGCGCGGGCCTCCTCAGCCAGGGCCTTGGCCATGGCCGATGACGGCTCCAAGGCCGTCACCCGGCGCAAGCGCTCCGCCAGAGGGATCGTGAGCGCGCCGCAGCCTGCACCGACATCGAGCACGCTCTCGCACTCATCGAGGAGCGGCCGGATAACCTCCAGGACCGTTCGAGCGAAATCGCTCCGCGACAGAGCCCGTCGGTACCAGGCCACCTTGCGCTCGGTCCAGAACCCGCCGGCCCGGGACGTCATCCTTCCCAACGAGACCGCTCGCTCAGGCGGCCGCGGGAAGGCCGTGACGAACCAAAACGACAGGAATCTCGCTCCGGCGGAGCACCGCCTCGGCGATGCTCCCCAGCAGGAGGCGCGCGACTCCCGTCCGGCCGTGAGTGGCCATCGCAATCAGGTCGGCGCCGAACTCCCTCGCTTCCTCGATGATCTCCTCGGCAGGCTCGCCGAAGCGGACCGCGAACTCGACCGGGCAGCCGGACAGGCGGTTCGCCGCCTCGCGCAGGTAGTCGTGAGCTTCATTCTGCAGGCGGTCGGCCTCCTGATCGGCGTAGGCCAGCACGCGCCCTTCGGCCACGACGGCGGCCGGGCTCGGGGCCACGTGGAGCAGGCGGATCACCGACCCGTTGACCTTCGCCAAGTCGGCCGCCACCGGCAGGGACGCCTCCGCCCCGAAGCTCCGGTCCAGCGGAACGAGGATCTTCTTGTACATGCGTCCCTCCTTCAATCGGAAATCAGGGCGCGCCGGGCGCGACCACGGCGACACTGAGCGCCGTCAGGCGCTGGCCCTCTTGCCGGACCTGCACCGTGACGAAGTCCCCCTTCTTCAGCTCCCAGGCGCCGAGCCCTGTCTCGACGAACTCCCCGACCCACCCGGTCGGTCCTGCCCCGGGGGCGCGCTTCACCTGCTTGAACACCGTCGCGGAGGTCACGGCGATGGTCCGCTCGGTGATTAGGGTGACGCCGCCCTTGACGCGCCAGGGCCCCATCTCGCCGAGGACGATCGTCCCGGCCTCTTTGTTGAGGGCCAGGATTGTCCCGGAATGGTTCGTCGTCTCGGCGACAGCCGAGGCCGACAGCAGCATCAGCAACGCGATGACCAGCAGTCCGGTCAAACGGATCATCTCTCGCCAGTTCATCGATCTTTCACCGTCCTTTCACGAACACAACGAGCAATCCCGGTGCCAGCGCCCTGCCATGAGGTAAGCCGCTGATTTTCCTGTTGGAGCGGACCTCAGGGAAACCCGAGCGGACCCCGGAACTGGGGCGGAGGCGCCACAGCCGGTCCCTCAGCCGAGCCGGTGGCGAGCGCGCTCTGGACGGCCCCCAGGAACTCGACCCTCGAGAACGGCTTGGGGAGATAGATGGTGGCCCCGGCCTGGTGCGCCTCCCGCCGGCTCTCAGCGGAGGTGTACGCGGTGATGAGGATCGCCGGCACCGGCGGGCAGGCGCGCCGGGCGTGCCGGACGACCGCCAGGCCGTCCACCGTCGGCAGGCGGAGATCGGTCACCACGAGGTCTGGCCGCTCGGCGTCGATCAACCCGATCGCCGCCCCCCCCGTTCGCGCAGTGAGGCAGACGTGGCCCAGCTGCACGAGGAGCCTGACGCACGTCGTGAGCAGGTCGGGCTCATCCTCCACGATGAGGGTCTTGGGCACCACGACCAGCCGTTCATCCCCCGCTCGGATGATCCGGTTTGGCTCGGTCATGCGGCCTTCGGGAGGCCCCGAACGGGCGGCAGGTTCCCCAGGTAGAGGCAGGGCTTCCCGCACGTGACCGCCGAGGTCGGCGCAAAGGCCGTGCACCTTTTCACCCCGAGGTAGCGGCCGCGGCCGAAGGAGTCCTCCTCGAACTCGACGGTCACATCCGTCCGACGGAACGGACACCAAAACACGCGGGCGACTGTCCGCGTCGCCTTCGGCAGGAGCCCCACCCCCGCCAGCAGCACCAACCCGACCACGATCGTTAACGCGGCGAAGATGAGCACGCTCTCCGGAATCCCGAACATGGCGATCCCCTCCCTACACCCCCCCCTCACCTTTCTTGAGGGGGCGCGTCACGCGGCATATTCGCACCACCGCCGCACCAGCTCCTCGCATGGCGCCGCACAGCCGCTCCCTGGTGGGCTCAGCGGACAGCCGACAACACTGACGAACCCGCGCCGGCCGTAGAGCGCGGTCACCTCGGCCATCTGTCCCCACACGGGGCAGATGAGGAAGATCGTCGTCACCTCGGCTGCGGGGAGAGTCGGCTCAGCCACGGCCGGCCCCCGTGGGGGTGGAGCCCCGGGAGTGGACGAAGGCGCGGAGCAGATCGGTCTCGGTGATGATCCCCGCCAGGCGATCGTTGTTCACCACCGGGAGCGCGCCGATCCGATGCTCGAGCATCAAGCTGGCCGCATCTTCGATCGGCCGCTCCGGATCGACCGTGATGACGGCCTTCGTCATCACCTCGCCCACCGTGAGCTTGGTCAGCTCCCGCGCCTCGGGCACCGGGGTCTTCGGTGGGACCGTGGTGGGCGAGGCGCTCATCCACTCTTTCACTCGCATAGGGGCCTCCTCTCCATGCGCACCTCGTGGAATACCACCCGACGGGCGAGCCGCCGCACGAGGTAGAGTACCTCCTGGACCTGGGTCCAGTGGTCGCATTCGTCGGTATTCAAGATCAGCTCAGCCTGAAGCGACACCTCGTAGGGCACGTCCACCCCGGGGACCGTCGCCCCGGGCTCCCCGCCCCGGGCGTAGATCCCAGGGGGGGCGTATTGGGAGCGCCGCCCCTGCTCGCGCGCGCGGCAGACCTCGATCGGGCAGAGAAGCTGGACCTCGGCGAAGGCGGGGATCAGGCCGCGCGCCAGCTGCCGCCACGCGCGACGGTGAGCGGTCGCGTCGATAAGAACCGGGACGCCCGCCTCGGTCAAAAGCTTGGCCATGTAGGCGAGCGCGCGGTACACGATCTCCCGCTCGGCATCGGTGTAGGCGGGCCGGGGGGTCACCACCTTCCGGATCTGATCAAGCTCCAGCACCTTCACAGGGATTCCCCGCGCCGCGAGGGCTAGAGCCACCGCGCGCGCCAGCGTGGTCTTGCCGCTGCCCGGCAACCCGGTGATCCAGATGGCCCACCCCACCTGTACGCTCCGATCATTCACCCGTTCACCGGAGGACGAGCGTGCAACTCGGGTGCCAGCCTGGCTGATCCAAAAATGTCGAAGCGACAAGAAGTTAGCCCTTCCTGGCCTATCCTGAAGTGAGGCGCTCCCGCCCCAGCCGGGTTTCATCCTTCCCTACCGCTCAAGCCCCGTAGCGGGCGGCGATCAACCGCCCGATGGCCGCTCGGAGGTCGGTGATCTCCCCCCGGCCCCACCGTGTCTCGGTCTTTCTGAGCTGCGAGCCCAGGGCCGGGTCGGCGAAGACATCGAGAACCCAGCGGGAGAAATCTCCCCGCTCGGCATGATAGGCAAGGACGCTTTCTTCGACGGCCGCCACCGCCGCCCGAAACGCGTTCAGGCTGTCGGCCGACGCGACGACGGGGCCATCCGGACGGCGAAACAAAAAGCGCCGCCCGGGAGACACCCTGGAATCGGCGTACTTGGTCAGGTGGCGGACGTGCGGGGTCTCGCGCGGCGTTGCCACGAAGGTGAGCGGGGACGGGACCCCGGCCCCGTCCGACTGGATCAAAAGAAACTCCCCCCGCGGGAGGTCGCGTAGCACGGAGAGTGGCTCCTCGCTGCCCACCGAGGATTCGGCGAGGAGGGAGCGGAGGAAGGCCAGCTCTTCGGCGGCGGTCGTCCGGGCCAGCACCCAGACGTCCGCCGCCTTCAGCACCGATCCCCTGAGCCAGCTCGCCTTGTAGGTGGCCAGACAGAAGCCTTTGTCCTCGACGCCGATGGCGGAGTCCGCTACCCCCTCACGGTGGAGCGAGTAGTGGGCCTCGTCGAGGACCACCCAGTGCGGCAGCCCAAGACGGCGCCGGAGGCGCCGGATCAGCGCCAGCATCGTTTCGATGATCTGCACCTTCTTCGCGTGCGGGAGGGTCGAGAGGTCCACCACGACGCACGCCGACGGGTCGCGTTCGAACTGCCCGAGCGCGCCCGCTACCGAGGCGTTCTCCCGGATCTCGGCCCAGGTCACGCCGGGGAGCCGCCCGAGGACGCGGTAATCCCCCTCAGGATCGATGACGCACACGGCGTAGTGGCGGCCGAGCAGGTGCTCGACCAACGCGCCCGCCAGCCAGGACTTCCCCGAGAGCGGGTCGCCGTGGATCAGGACGTTGATGCCACGCGCGGGAATGGTGACCGGTTCCGAGGTTCCCGCGGCCCAGCCGACCTCGATCTGGTGGCGCCGGAAGCGGGCGGCGGGGAGAAGCCCTTTCAGGATCGGGCCGACGATCGCGCGGGCGATCGCCGTGCCGTCCTCGCCCGGGAAGACCCAATCGGCCCGGTCCGTCAGAGGGGGGACCGCGTTGGCCGGGCACCCCGTCCAGCCGCAAGCCTCGAACAGATCGAAGTCGTTCTCGGCGTCGCCCAAGGCCAAGACGTCGTGGAACGAGAGTCCCAGGGCGCGGATCACCTGCTGGACTCCCGCGCCCTTCGAGACACCCGCCGGGAGGAGCATCAGCGCGGCCCGATTATAGACCAGCTCGAGGCTCACCCCCGCGGCAGCCAGCGCCTTCCCCACCTCTTCCTCGTCCCCCCGCGCCGTTCCCACGATGACCCGTCCGACCTGGAAGGAGATCCCTCGCCGGTCCAGTTCGGCGAGCAGTCGGGGCGGCGGCGGCGGGGCCTGGTCGCGGATCGCCCCCGCCCTGGGAAAGTAAAGGACCCCCCCGTTTTCGGCGACCACCGCGTCGAAGAGGTCGAGCCGTTCGCAGACCCGGATCAGCTCGAAGAAGGTCCGCCCCGTCACGAGGATGAGGCGCAGTCCGGCTTCCCGTGCCTGACCCAGCGCCGCAAGCGCCTCCGCCCCGATCCGGTCCTCCGACGCCAGCGTCCCGTCGTAATCGCACGCAAGCGCTTTGAAAATCACCGAGCAAAGACGTCAAGCAAAGAGGGTGCCAGGGAGGCAAGACACCGCAAAGCCTCCCGATTGTCCGGGCTCCCCTTCCGCCTACAGGGGTGCCCCTGTCTCACCTGGGGCGGGAATGCCCGGACCCCCGCGCGAGACCCCCGCCTCGCGAAGGCAGGATTCGCAAAGGTTTCGAAGCGTTCGCTTCGAGGCACGAGGCTTGCAGGCAATTGTTTCCCCGGAAGCGTTCTTTCACAGGAGGGCGAGGATGAAGGTCGAAGAAATCATGACCCGAGACGTGATCGCGGTGGCGCCCAAGACCCCGATCCACGAGGCGGCGCGGCTGATGGCGGACCACGGCATCAGCGGGCTCCCCGTGGTCGAGAACGACGGGAACGTGGTCGGCATCGTCAGCGAGGGAGATCTGATCATTCGCCAGAAACCTCGCGAGCGGGTGCCGTGGTGGCGTGTCTTTTTCACCGACGCAGAGCGCCTGGCCCGCGAATACCAGAAAGCTCACGGCACGACCGTGGCGGAGGTCATGACACGATCGGTGATCACCGTCAGCCCGGATCTCCCCATCGAGTCCGCCGCCCTGATCCTCGACCGGCACCGGATCCGCCGGATTCCCGTGGTCGCCGACGGCCAGCTCGTGGGGATTGTGAGCCGGGGGGACCTGATCAAGGCCCTGTCCGTGGCCCCCGCCCCGGCGGCAAGGCCGCCCTCCGACGACACCAGGCTCGTCAGCGAAATGAAGGCTCGGCTCTCCGAGGAGCCCTGGGTCTCCAACCGCGGGATTGTGATCCAGGCGAGCAGCGGCGTCCTGTCGCTCTGGGGAGTGGTCCTGACCGAAGCGGAGAAATCCGCGCTGGAGACCATGGCGCGGTCGATCGAGGGCTGCAAGGGGATCGAGAGTCAACTGGTGGTGAAGTCGGAGCTTCCGTACCGGTACGGGGTCTGAGGCGGCAACCCGCTCATGCGGAAGAACCCCGCGGTGATCCGGGAGGACAAAGGAATCCTCGACGCCACCCGGATCCTCGGGGCAAAAGGCCTGAGGCGACTTCCGGTGGTGGACAAGCGAGGGAAACTGGTCGGGATCATCGCCCTGGATGACCTGCTGATGCTCCTCGGGAGCGAGATGGGAAACGTCGCCTCCGCGGTCGCGCGCGGCCTCGGGCGAGCGCGGATCTAGACGCTGCTGAACGGACCGGCGCCGACGCCGGTCCGTGTCCTCAGCGACATGCTGTCGCCACGCGCTGCGGGAGCCGACCGCCCAACGATCGAGCACGAGGTCCTGGACATCGTCGGGAGGCTGGTCGCCGAGCTCGGAGGGGTCAGCACCCGCGGCGCCGTCGGCCTCGACGACTCCCTGGACCGCGACTTGGCCCTCGGCAGCCTCGAGCGGGTCGAGCTGCTCCTTCGCCTCGAGCGGGCATTCGGCGTCCGTCTCCCCGACGCTGTCATGGCCGGCGCGGAGAGTCCGCGGGATCTGGCTCGCGCGATCCTGGCCGCCGAGCCGGCCGTCCCCGAGCGCGTCCCCGAACCGCGCGCTCCCCTCGCCCCCGGCGCCAGGGCACCGGCCACGGCCGGGACCCTCACCGAGGTTCTCGGCTGGCACGCCGAGGCGCACCCGGCACGTGTTCATATCTTCCTCCGCGAGCAGGACGGGAGCGAGCTGCCGGTCAGCTATCGGTCGCTCTGGGAACGCGCGAGAGCTGTCGCGACCGGTCTCGGGGAGCGCGGCGTTCGGCCGGGCGACAGGGTCGCCCTCATGCTCAGGACCGAGGAGGCGTTCTTCCACGCGTTCTTCGGCGTCCTCTTCGCGGGCGCGGTCCCCGTCCCCATCTACCCCCCGTTTCGCGCTGACCGGATCGAGGAGTACGCGCGGCGCCAGGTCGGGATCCTGAGAAACGCCGAGCCGCGCTGGCTCATCAGCTTCCGCCAGGCCGAGCGCGTGGCGGGCCTTCTCCGCTCGCGTGTCCCATCCCTCGAGGAGGTGACGACGACTGAGCGGCTGGCGCTCGCCGCAGGCGAAGCGCGGCCGGTCGGCCTGGCCCCGGGCGACCCCGCCCTCATCCAGTACACCTCGGGGAGCACGGGCGACCCGAAAGGGGTCCTCCTCTCCCATGCCAACGTCCTGGCGAACATCCGCGCCATCGGCCAGGCCATCGCGATCCGCCCCGACGATGTCGCGGTGAGCTGGCTCCCCCTTTATCACGACATGGGCTTGATCGGCGCGTGGCTCGGAGCCCTCTACTTCGGCATCCCCATCGCGATCCTTTCGCCGCTGGCGTTCCTCTCCCGGCCGGAGCGCTGGCTCTGGGCGCTTCACGCCCACCGCGCCACCGTCTCCCCGGCCCCGAACTTCGCCTTCGACCTCTGCGTCAAGAAGGTCCGGGACGAGGAGATCCGGGGCCTGGACCTGGGCGCTTGGCGGTTGGCGTTCAACGGCTCCGAGCCGGTGAGCGCAGAGACGATCGAGCGCTTCACCCGCCGCTTCTCCCCGTACGGCTTCCGGCTCGAGGCGATGTGCCCGGTCTATGGCCTGGCCGAGTCCTCGGTCGCACTCACGGTTCCGGCGATGGGCCGCCCGCCCCGGGTGGACGTGGTGGCCCGGGAGCCGTTCCAACGCTCGCGCGAGGCGCTGGCCGCCCCGGCCATAGAGCGCACCCCCCTCCGCTTCGTCTCGTGCGGTCGTCCGCTGCCGGAGCACGATGTCCGGATCGTGGATGCCGCGGGCCGGCCCGTGGGAGAACGGGTGGAGGGACGCATCGAATTCCGCGGACCGTCGGTGACCGTTGGCTACTTCCGGAACCCCGGAGCGACGCAGGCTGTCCTCCGCGACGGCTGGATGGACTCCGGCGATCTCGGCTACTGGGCCGACGGGGAGCTCTTCATCACGGGCCGTCGCAAGGACATCATCATCAAGGCCGGGCGGAACCTCCACCCCCAGGAGGTGGAGGAAGTGGCCGGCGATGTTCCCGGCATTCGAAAGGGATGCGTCGCAGCGTTCGGGGTCGCCGACCCCGAAATCGGGACGGAGCGCCTCGTCGTCGTCGCCGAAACCCGCCAGACTGCGCCGGAGAGCCGACAGCGACTCAGAGCCGCCCTCGTCGATCGTATCGTGGCGGCCCTGGGAATCCCGCCGGATATCGTCGTCATCAGCGATCCAGGCTCGGTTCCCAAGACCCCCAGCGGGAAGGTGCGCCGGAGCGCCACGCGCGAGGCCTACGCCGCCGGAACGCTGGCGCGGGGCCGCCCCTCGGTGATGAGGCAGTGGGCGCGGCTCCTCGCTGAGGACGTGGGGGCCCGTGCCCGAGGGCTGGTCCACCAGGCACCCGGGCTGGTCTACGCCGCCTACGTGGGGGGAATGCTGGTGCTCGCGCTGCCGGTGTTGTGGGGGCTTTTGCTCCTCTGCCCGCGCGGCCGCGCGGCTGACCGCCTCGTCAGGGTCTGGTGCCGAGGCCTGCTCGCGCTCGGCGGCTGCCCGATCCGCCTCGAGGGTCTTGAGAACCTCCTCGGGACCGGCCCGGTGGTCTTTGCCTCAAACCACGCGAGCTACCTGGACTCGGTCGTCCTCCTCGCGGCCCTCCCGGCAGAGTTCAGCTTCGTCGCCAAGCGCGAGCTCACCCTGTATCCGCTCATCGGCACCGTGATCCGGAAGGTCGGCCACCTCACCGTCGAGCGCGCCGATCTCTCCCGGAGCGTGGCCGCCGCCGAGCGCGCCACCCAAGCGCTTCTGAGCGGCACCTCGCTCGCCATCTTCCCGGAAGGGACCTTCGTGCGAGCCCCGGGCCTGCTCCCGTTCCGACTCGGAGCCTTCAAGGCCGCCGTGGAGACCGGGCGGCCGGTGATCCCCGTGACGATCGTCGGGACCCGGGAGATCCTCCCCGCCGACACCTGGCTCCCGCGCCGCGGGGCGATCACCGTGTCCATCGGCGCCCCGATGAAGCCCGAAGGGAGCGAGTGGCAGGCGATCGTGCGGCTCAGGGATCAGGTGCGGGCCGCGCTCGCCCGCCGCTCGGGCGAGCGGCCGGTCGATGGTGAAAGATGAAGGACCACGAATTCCTTGCGCGCGTGCAGGAACTGGGAGCCCTTCCCTCCCCCAAGGAAGCCAACCGCTGGACGACGGCGGTGCTCCGGGCGCTGGCGCACCTGCTCCCGGAGGCCCAGGTGAGGCGCCACTTTATCGCTCAGCTCCCGAGGGCCCTGAAGTCCGGACTCCTCGTCGAGCCGCCGCGCGCCCTCCTGATGGACCGCGAGGCGTTCCTCCAGCACGTCGCCGCGGCGCTCGGAGTTCATGCCCCGGAAGGCGAGCGGGCGCTCAGGACCGTCTACCGCGTCCTGAAGGAGGCGGTGTCGCCGGGCCAGATCACCCAGTTCGAAGCGCACATCCCCAACGACATCGCCGCGTACCTTCGCTCGGAGGGGGGCTCCGCCCCCCTTCCGATACCTCCCCCCAAGGGTCGCGCGGGCAAAGCCCGCGCTCGAACGGGCGCGGAGTAGGGCGGTGTGGCCGGCGTATGTGGGGCTCCCCCAGGCCGAGCTCAGGCGCCGCGCCGCCCTCGCCATCGAGGCGCTGGTCGGCGACCGGGGAGGCGGTCCGCGCCACCCGGGAGGCGGGGCTCCACCGGCTCGACCGCCGCTGCGGAATCCTCAGGCTGCTTGAGATCTAGCGCCGCCACCTCCTGCTGGATCGGCTTGCCGAACAAGAGGCAGGCCAGGAACCACTTGAAGAGCTCCCGCTCCCTCCCGGTTCGGAGGTCGATCCCGAGATTCCGGGAGTAGATGGCCTTTCTCGCCACGGCTCTTCCCGCACCCGACCCAGGGGCATCAGGCACGCGAGGGCTCAAGGCCCACCAAGCCACGCGAGGATCTGCTGGGGCATCCCGTCGCGGTTGCCGCGCGTCAGCTCCCACAGCTCCGCGTCGCTCCGCCCTTTCACCTCGGCGATGAAGCCCACGCCCCGCTGTGCGACCGTCGCCACCATCGGCTTTCGCGAGTCGAGGAGCCCGCGCATCGCGGCGACGAACGTCCCGGACATGCACTCCATCTTCCCGATCTCATCGACCAGATAGACGTCCGCCTCCCCCTTCACCGCCAGCGCAGACTCTGCCAGCTCGTCGATGACGGTCACGTCCACACCGTACTTCCCGACCCGATGGGGGCCCGGGAAGTCCACGTGGGCCATGACGCGCTCGCGGCCGTCGAACGTCGCCAGGCGAAAGCCCCGGCGCTCTCCGCGAACGCGGACCTCCTCGGTGTAGAACCCCCCCAGCCGCCGGCCGGAAAGGGCGGCCGCGACCCGGCGGATAACGGTGGTCTTGCCACTGCCGGGGCTCCCCGTGATCAGCAGGACGTGATGGTCACGCCGCTCCACGTTTTTCTTTCCTGCCGAGATCCCGGAGCCGCTCCCAGAGCCTTCGCTCTTCCGTCGCCAGCCGGTCGGGGACGTAGACGCGGACGCGCAGGAAGAGATCCCCCCGCTTATTCCCGCCGAACCCCGGCAGCCCCTTGCCGCGCAGCCGCAGCACGGCGTCCGGCTGGGTGCCCGGCGGGATCGTGACCGTGGCGCGCCCGTCGAGCGTCGGGACCTCCAGGCTCGTCGCACCACGACAAAAAGGTCACCGGGGACACCGCCGGCCTGGGAGCTGGGCAGCCCGTGACCCGGGATACGGAGCGCCATTCCTTCCTCAACGCCCGCCGGAATATTGACCGTGAGCGTCTCGCCGCGCTCCACCTCCCCCCGCCCGCGGCAGTCGGGGCACGGCTGGTCGATCACGCGACCCCGCGCGTGCCGGGCACGCGGGTCGGCCCGTGGTCGTCGCCGACCAGCAGCACGTGCTCCAGATCGGGAAGGGACGAACGAAGGCCGGCGACCTTCCGCCGCTAGAGCGACTCGGTGGTGACCAGCACGCGCGCCTGGCCGATCGCCATGCGCGCGCGGATCGGCTCGGGCCCGAAGGCCGAGAACAGCGTGCAGAACACGCCCTGGGCTTTCCAGGTGCCGAGCGCCGCGAAATACAGCTCCGGGATCCTGCCGGTGAGGGCGAAGACGCGCTCGCCCTTCGTCACGCCCAGGCGGCGCAGCACGTTGGCGAAGCGGCTGGACAGCCGCGAGAGCTCGGCGAAAGTGAATTCCCGCGACGAACCGTCCTTGCCGAACCAGCGTATGGCGACCTGCACGGCGCGCTCGCCGCGCGCGTGGCGCTCTACGGCTTCGTGAGCGATGTTGAGGCCGCCCCCGGGCAGGCCCTGCAGCTCCGCGCGGGCCCTGTCCCAGGAAAAGGAAGCGCGTGCCGAATCGTAATCCGCAAGGTTCGGCGCGACGCCGGATGCACCCCTTGGCTTGACGATCGTCTCGAGGTCCACGCTGCCGCACTCCCCGGACTTGCCGAAGCAGACGTGTCGCGACATCTCGCGCGCGCCGCGACAGTGATGCGAATACCCTCAGGACAAGATATCGCGAGCGCGGGACGGCGTGTTGCGTTGGATCAAATGGCGCGGCCCGCTCAGGGCGCGAGGCGGTCGATGGTCCAGGCGCTCGCTCCGCCGCTCTCCCCGCCGCGCCGATAGCGGATGCGGTCGTGCAGGCGGTCCTCGCGTCCCTGCCAGAATTCGATCGCCTCGGGCACGACGCGAAATCCGCCCCATTGCGGCGGGCGCGGAACCGCGTCGCCGTAGCGGTGCTTCGCCTCCGCGAGGCGCGCTTCGATGGTGGCGCGGTCCGGGACGACTTCGCTTTGCGGCGAGGCCCAGGCGCCCAGCCGGCTGCCGAGCGGGCGGCTCGCGAAGTACTCGTCGGAATCCGCATCCGAGACTTTCTCGACCCTGCCCTCGATGCGCACCTGGCGTTCCAGCTCCTCCCAGGAGAAGAGCAGGCAGGCGTGCGGATTGGCCGCGAGCTCGCGCCCCTTGCGGCTCGAGTAGTTGGTGAAGAACACGAAGCCCGCCGTGTCGTAGCCCTTGAGCAGCACCGCGCGCACCGAGGGCCTGCCCGCGGCGTCGGCGGTCGCGAGGCTCATCGCATTGGGCAGGTGCACGCCGGCGGCGGTGGCCGCGTGGAACCAGCGCTCGAACTGCTTGAACGGATCGGCCGCGACGCTCGCCTCGTCGAGGCCGGCGTGCATGAACTTTTGGCGTAGATCGGGAGTGGTCACGGTAATTGCGACTTGCCTCGCTTGGACAGGATGCGATTGTACCGCGGGCGGCCGCCCGGGCCGATTTCCAGCACCAGCGCCGTGGAGAGCAGGATCACCCCGCCGCCGACCAGCGTGCTCCCGCCGACGGGCTCGCCGAGGAACACCGCACCCCAGAGCACGCCGAACACCGGGATGAGGAAGGTGACCGTCAGTGACTTGGTCGGCCCGACGTTCGCGATCAGCCGGAAGTAGAGGACGTAGGCGAGGGCGCTGCACAGCAGGGAGATGCCGAGCACCGCCACGGCGACCGGCCACGCGAGCAGCGCCTGCACGGGCAAGGGCCCGGGCAGGCCGGGCAGCACGGCCACCGAGGCGACCACGAGGCTGCCCGCGGCCATGACCAGCGGCGAGACGCCGGTGGCGCGCTTCTTCATGTAGGTGCCGCACAGCGCGTAGCAGGCGGTCGCTGCGATGCACGCGAGCGACGCGAGGACCACGTTCGCATTCACCTCGATCGGTCCGAGACCCACCACCAGCGCCACGCCCGCGAGGCCGAGCACGAGCCCGGCCGCCTTGCGGGCGCTGAAGCGCTCGCCGAGCCAGATCGCGCCGCACACCGCGGCGAACCACGGCGTGGCGGCGTTCAGGATCGCCATGGTGCTCGCGCCGATGAAGTTGCCCGCGTACGCGTACAGGGCCCAGGGCAGCGCCGTGTTCAGGCCGCCCATGATGAGGTAGTGGCGCCAGTGGCGCCGCGGCTCGAAGACGAGTCCCGACGCGCGCGCGAACAGCACCATCGCGACCGACGCCAGGGCGACGCGAAGCTCGGTGAGCCAGGCGGCGCCGAGTGCCGGCACCGCGAGGCGCACGAACAGGAACGACGCGCCCCAGATGGCGGCGAGTGCGGTCAATCGCAGCAGATCGGCGGGGCGCATGGTCGAACCCTAGGCGGGACGAACCCGAAACAGGCAGGCTGCCAAGACTTGCCATCCCATATCTCCCGATTTTTGCAGTTGCGATTTCGCAACTGCAAAAATCGGGAGACGTAATAAAACCCAAAACCTCGCGATTCCGTCAGCACGCGAGTGATGAGAAACCATCCTTGACCCGATGATCCGCTCGCGCGCCCCGCCCCGCCATCCGGTTCTTGCTCCGGAAAACGCGCCGGTATCAAGGCGTGCGCCGCTTTTTCGCCACGCGGCTGCCCGCGGCGAGGGCGATCGCGACCGCCCAGAACGCGGGCGCGACGCCGAGCGTCGAGCCGAGCGCGCCGAACAGCAGCGGCATGAAGGTCTGGCTGGTCGTCACCACCGTGGCGCGTATGCCCACCGCCTCGCCGGTGCGGCCCTCCGGCACCGCGTCGTGCAGCAAGGCCATCACCATCGGCTGCGAACCGCCCAGGCCGATGCCCAGGACGAACGCGAGCG
>JACQWA010000148.1 GCA_016209425.1 Candidatus Rokuibacteriota bacterium | reverse complement strand
GCTCTGGCGTGAAGCCCGCCGCCTGACGGCGGAACCCTGGGGGCACCTGCTGCTCGCCGGCGCGGCGATCTTCGGCTTCGTCCAGCTCTTCGAGCGCCGGCTGAACCACTGGCTCCTGCTGCCGCGCAACTTCCTGGAGGAATCGCTCGAGCTGGTGGCGGCGCTTTACTTCCTCCTGGCGATGGTCGCGCGCACGTTCTTCACCCAGGAACCGTCCGACAGTCGTCAACATTTTCCTTGACGTTTCCTCAACTCGTGTTTAGCATTATGGTACCACGACACATATCGCCGAAATGAAAGCTCGCCACTCAACCGGGGAGATCACGAAGCACAAGATTCACATTGGAGATGCCCGGTCCGTGATCGGTGCCATCCCTGAAAGATCCGTTCACCTCGCAGTGACTTCCCCGCCCTATTGGAACCTAAAGGAGTATCCCCCTCGGGAAGGCCAACTTGGAAATCAAGACGACCTTCATATCTTTCTTGGAGAGCTCCACAAAGTCTGGAAGGGGTGCTTTCAGGCTCTCGTTCCAGGAGGCCGGCTCTGCATCGTAGTCGGCGATGTTTGTCTGATCCGGAAACCTGGCGACTACCGCCATCCCACGCCTGAGCAGAGGAAGAAAAGCAAGCTCCACAAGGATGAGTTCTTCCAGTATTTCCGTCAGGTCTGGGATTTGCCCGGAGCGTCAACGAAGAGGCATCCGGCACCATTCCCTGAGGAGCTGGCTTACCGCTTGATCCGAATGTTCTCCTTTGTAGGGGATACCATTCTCGACCCATTCGCCGGGACCGGCACGACCTCTCTCGCAGCCGCCCGCGCGGGAAGATCGAGCGCGGGAATCGAGATTGATCCTTGATACGTAGAGATTTGCAAGGATCGATTCCTCCAGCTCGGGTTATTTTCCGCTACCCACCTCGAGATTTCGTCCTTTGCTTAGGAGGGAGTAATCCCGCCGCCGAAGTCTGTCTGAACGTCAGATGCCAGCCCCGGGGCGTTTCGCTGACTATCTTCGACAATTCGCCTACCATCCCCGTTCGAGCAAGCATGGGGATGCCCTCTGCGAATTCATCTTGGAGGATTTGCTTGGAACCTGCCCAGATATTGCGGAGCATGCCCGACAAGGGAAAATCGTTTATGACCTGAGACGAAAGATTCGAGTCGGTGGCAGCGAATGGAATGTTGATTTAGTCCTTGGTCCTCCCCCCACCCCCGGCCCGCCTGCTTCTGCAGATCGCAGGATCGCCAGGACTCCTCCAGCGACCATCCGCGTCGCGATTGAGTCCAAAAGTGTCATGACTGAGCAGGGATTTAGATTCGTTCCACCAATTCATACATCGCTATGACCCGCACTTGATTGCCGCAAGCGTCACCGTCATTAACATATCGCCCACGTTCCGCTCCCCCCTGCGGCCCGAGGTGACAACGCACGTAAAACCCCGGGCTCTGGTTGAAACGGCAATCGAGCTGTTAAGGACACTGCCGCAGCGAACGGGAATCGAGGAAGGAGCGGGCCTTGAGGCAAACTGTGTAATTGTCGTTTCCCACGATAATGTGCCCCCATACCGATCACGGCTTGTTACCGAGGCGCCAGCTCCGCAGGTGGGAGATCCCCTTCATTACGATTCATTTCTCCATCGAATTTGCGACAGGTACCGTCAGAGGTTCAGGTAGGCCGAAGGAGCGAGTTCTTCGATAGCTTTTCACCTCGGCATCAGGCGCGCGAGATTTCGACCAGGTTGGAGTGGAAGGCGGGGCCGCCGCCCAGGTCGGCCACCCGGTCTGAGGTGAGGACGTTCACGCCGCGCCCGCCCGGCTGGAACTTCCGCCACCAGATCCCCTCGACCACCGCCACCCCGGGCCGCGTGTCGTCGGTCAGCGTCGCCACGAACTGGGCCGCCCCCCGATCGTTCCAGACCTTCACCGGCTCCCCGCCCACGATCCCCCGCGCGGCGGCATCCTCGGGGTTCAGGAAGACCACGGGCGCCTTCTGACGTTTGCGCAGCAGCTCAGACTGGCTGAACGAGGAGTTCAGGAAGAAGCGGTTGGGCGGCACGATCAACTGGAGCGGGAACCGGCAGAACAGTTCGGCACTCTCCGGCCCCTCCTGGAGCGGGGTATAGGTCGGCAGAGGGGGGAACCCCTGGGCGGCCAGCCGCTCGGAATACAACTCCACCTTCCCGGACGGGGTGGGAGCCCCGTCGGCGAAGGGCATGTAGGGGCGTCCCACGCCGAGCCGCACCGAGCCCTCCGCCTTGAGCCGCTCATAGGTGATCCCCTCGAGCGCCGGGTGATCGCTCGCCAGGACTTCCCGGATCAGCGCCGCTTCGCTTTTTTCGAAGTGGGGATCTTTGACCCCCATCGCCCAGGCCAGGAGGCGGATGACGTCCCAGTTCGACCTCGCCTCGCCCTCGGGCCGGATGACCGGCTCCGCCAGCTGGAGGTAGAGGTGGCCGTAAGACTTGTAGAGGTCCACATGCTCCATGGACGTCGTTGCCGGCAACACGATGTCAGCGTAGTCGGTGGTGTCCGTGAGCATCTGCTCGTGCACGACCGTGAACAGGTCCTCGCGCTCGAGCCCCTTGAGCACGAGTCCCTGGTTGGGGCACACCGAAGCCGGGTTCGAATTGTAGACGTAGAGCGCCCGGATCGGAGGACGCAGGGTCGGGTCGGTGAGCGCACGCCCCAGGTGGATCATGTTGATGACGCGCGGCACCGGCCGGGGCATGAGGTCGGGCCGCTCGAGGGCGTGGTAGTTCAGAGGAAACGACCCCGAACTGGAGAGGAGCGCTCCGCCGCCAGGATGCGCGTAGGCGCCGGTCAAAGCAGGGAGACAGGCGAGGGTCCGGCAGGTCATGCCGCCGTTGTCGTGGCGGGAGAGGCCGATCCCCACGCGGATGTAGCTCGCCCGGGTCCTCCCGTAACGGCGCGCCAGCGCCGCGATCTGCTCTCCCGGAAGCCCGGTGATCTGAGCCACCCTGTCCGGCGGATACGCTTTCACGTGCTCGGCGAGCTCGGCGTAACCCAGCGTCGCCCGGGCGACGTACGCCTGATCCACGAGTCCCTCGGCGATCAGGACGTGCATGAGGCCGAGCGCGAGCGCAGCGTCGGTGCCCGGCCGCACCATCAGGTGCTCGTCGGCCTGCTTGGCCGTGGGGGTCCGGTAAGGGTCGATTGCAACGACGTAGGCCCCCTTCTCCCGGGAGCGCTTGACGAACGTCATGAGGTTGATGTGGGTGTAGGCGGCGTTGATCCCCCAGAGGATGATCAGATCGGAGTGAACCATCTGCTCGGAGTCGTTGCCGCCCACCATCCCGACGGTGGCCCGCCACCCGGCGTAGGCGGTGGAGACGCAGATGGTGCGGTCGAGCTGGCTGGCCCCCAGGGCGTGGAAGAACGGGTGGCCCGCGTAAAATTGAAGCAGTCCCAGCGTGCCGCCGTACGAGAACGGCAGGATGGCCTCCCCACCCCACTGCGCGATGATTCGATGGAAGCGGTGGGCGATCTCTTCGACGGCCGCGGCCCAGGTGATGGGCTCGAACTGCCCCTTGCCCTTCTCTCCGATCCGCCTGAGGGGCGTGCGCACCCGCATCGGAGAGTAGACCCGCTCGGCGTAGTCGTGGACCTTGCCGCAGATCACGCCCTGGGTATAGGGATGCTCGGGGTTGCCGGACACGTCGACGATCCGCCCCCCGTCCAGCGTGACCACCAGGCTGCACGCCGAGGGGCAGTCGTGCGGGCAGACCGAAAGGACCCGCCCCCCCATCACGACTTCGTCAAACGCGCCCGGACCTCGCCGATCAGGCGACGCGCCTCGGGCGAGAACCAGGCCTCCACGAAGCCCCGCCGGAGCTCGTCGAGGTTCTCCTGCGCCCGGCGCATCGCGGGGGCCTTGAGCGAACTCTTGATCGCCTCGAAGGCACGGGGGGGCTGCTCGGCCAGGCGGCGGCAGACCGCGCGCGACTCCTCCATGACGTCGCCGGAGGTCAGGCCGTCCACGAGGCCCCGGGACATGGCCTCCAGCGGGGTGTAGAGCTGGCCGCCGTAGAGGATCGAGTCGGCGAACTCCATGGACAGGCCGTGCCGCGCGATCTCGAGGGCCGAGGCCGGGAAGGGCAACCCGAGACGGATCTCGTTCAGGCCGATCTGGATGTCGTAATCCGGCATGAGCTGGGCATCGCACGCCAGGGCCAGAATGCACCCGCCGGCCACCGCGTGGCCATTGACCGCGGCCACCATGGGGCGCGGAAACGCGAAGACCCGGAGCATCACCCGGTCGAACTCACGGACAAAGGCGTCCAGGCGGAGGCGGTCGAACTCGTAGAGGGTCACCAGGTCGAGGCCGGCGGAGAAGAAGCGGTCATACCCGGTCAGGATGACCCCGCGGGCCCGCGCCCGCTCGGCTTCGTCGAGGGCCTCGGAGATGGCGGCGAGGCTCCCCGGGTTCAGGGCGTTGGCCTTGCCGCAGGTCAGCGAGATCTCCGCCGTCTGGTCCAGCCACTCGATCCGGTACAGCCCGGCGCCCGTCTTTCCCATCGGTCTTCCCGGCCTCAGAGGTATAGTAGAGGGCGACCTGGAGCTTTGCCCAACTTTTTTCGGGGGTCCCGATGACGCAGGCCGCGCTGAAGCTCTTCCGTGGAAATCCCGAAGCGCGCCGGCTGGCGCTGATCTTTGCGGTGGTCTACTTCGCCCAGGGGATGTGGTACCTCCCGAATCTCTCCATCACCTTCCTGCTGAAGGATACCCTCGGTCTGAGCGCCGCGCAGACGGCGGCGTTCTTCTCGATCACGGTCGTCCCGTGGCTGATCAAGCCGGTCTACGGGCTCATCTCAGACTTCGTGCCGCTCTTCGGCCGACGGCGGAAGAGCTACTTCCTCCTGACCTGCGGCCTCGCCGCGGCGATGGGGTATCACCTCAGCATGCAAGGCACCTATACCTACTGGAAGGTCGCCATCTCCTTCACCCTCATGGGACTCGGCTTGGCGTTCACCGATGTGCTGACCGATGCCATGATGGTGGAGAACGGACAGCGGCTCGGGCTCACCGGGCCGTTCCAGGCGGTCCAGTGGGCCGCCATCTCGGTCGCCTCCATGCTGGTGGGAGTGGGGGGCGGCTGGCTCGCTCAGCGTGCACCCCTCTCCGTCACCTTCTTTCTTTCGTCACTCTTTCCCTTGGTCTCGTTCGCGATGGCGCTCTGGGCGATCCGCGAGCCGCGGGTGAAGGCGGGAGAGCGGCAGTTTCGCGAGACGTGGCTGGCCATCCGGGGGGCCATCGGATCGCGC
>JACQWA010000147.1 GCA_016209425.1 Candidatus Rokuibacteriota bacterium | reverse complement strand
GGCGACGTAGAAGTCCCAGTCGGCGATCCCGGCGCGGCCGGTGCGCCGGCAGTAGGCGGCGACGTAGGCCTCCTCCGAAGGGATGCCGAGTCGGGTGACGTCGCTGCCGTGGAAGCCGTCGAGGGTGTCGCGGCTGAGGCGGTAGGGGAGACAGTTGTAGGCGAGATCCGCCAGCGGATGGCCGAGCGTGGACAGTTCCCAGTCGAGCACCGCGAGGACCCGCGGCTCCGTGGCGTGGACGATCATGTTTCCGAGCCGGTAGTCGCCGTGCACGATGGTCGTCTCGTCGTCCGCCGGGATGTGCTCGGGCAGCCAGGTGATCAGCCGATCCATGGCCGGGATCGCCTCGGTCTCGGAGGCGCGGTACTGGGCGGTCCAGCGATGGATCTGGCGGGCGAAGTAGTTGCCCGGTTTCCCGAAGTCGGCGAGGCCCACGGCCAGCCGGTCCACGGCGTGCAGCCGCGCCAGCACCTCGTTCATGGCGTCGTACAGGGCTGCCCGCTCGTCCGGGGCCAGCCCGGGAAGCAGCGGGTCGCTCAGGATGCGGCCGTGCACGCACTCCATAATGTAGAACGACGTGCCGATCACCGCCGGATCCTCGCAGAGGGCGTACGTCTGCGGGACCGGCACCTCCGTCCGGGCGAGGGCCGAGATCACCCGGTACTCGCGCTCAACCGCGTGAGCCGAAGGGAGGAGCTTTCCCGGCGGCTTGCGACGGAGGACGTACTCCTGGCCGTCCGCGGTGAGGTAATACGTCGGGTTCGACTGGCCGCCCTGGAACTGCCGCACGCTGAGGGGCCCGGCGAAGCCCGCGACGCGCTCCGCCATGTAACGTTCCAGCGCGGCGACGTCGAACCGGTGCGCCTCGCGCACCGGCACGAGAGCTGAGAGCATGGCGAGCTACCCTTCGCCGAGACCGGGAGGGGGGCCGCCGTCCACGACGAGGGTCGCCCCATTCATGAACGCGGACGCGGCCGAGGCGAGGAAGATGCACGGGTGGGCGATCTCTTCCACGCGCCCCCAGCGCCCCATGCCGACCCGGTCGGCCACGGCGTCATAGACCTTCTGGGCGTCGGGGGTGGTCTTGTGGAGCACGTCGAGGTACCCTTGGGTCTCCACCGGGCCCGGGGCGATGCAGTTCACGCGAATGCCCTGGCGCCCCCAGGCCGTGGCCAGCGACCGGGTGAGGTTGATCACCGCGGCCTTGGCGGCGCCATAGTGCGCCATCATCGTGGAGCCGTAGATCCCCGCGATCGAGGCCACGTTGATGATCACCCCACCCCCCTGGGCCAGCATCTGGCGGCCCGCCCACCTGCAGCCGAAGAAGACGCCATTCAGGTTGATCCCCACCACGGCGTTCCAGCCGTTGGGTGAGATGTCCTCGGGCTTGGCGCGAAAGGAGGCGCCCGCGTTGTTGACCATGATGTCGAGGCGCCCGAGCTCGCGGCTGGTCCGCTCCACGAGCTCGCGCACCCCCTCTTCCTGGCGCACGTCCAGGGCCATGGCGAAGGAGCGGCGGCCGAGTGTCCTGATTTCCGCGGCGGCGGGTTCCAGGTTCTCGATCTTGCGGCTCGCGATCACCACGTCCGCGCCGGCGCGGGCGAACTCGGTGGCGATGGAGCGGCCGATGCCGACACCTCCCCCGGTGACGATGGCGATCTTTCCCTCCAGCGAAAACGGCGACGATGCCATGGTGTCTCCTCCTCCGTGTTCGTGCGCGTGGCCTGCCGTGCGCTAGATCGGCGCGACGCCGGCCTTGTGGCGCTGGGCCAGCGCCTGGTAGGCCTGCGGGTTGACCACGACCCAGTGCTCGGCGGGTGTCCCCGCCAGGGGGCGAGTGACCTTGGCCGGCACGCCGACCGCGAGCATTCCCGGTGGGACCTCCATGTCCGGCGTGACCACGGCCCCGGCGCCGACCATCGAGCGCGCGCCGATCTTCGCTCCGTCCAGCACGGTGGCGCCGTTGGCGATCAGGCACTCCTCTCCCAGCGTCGCCGCGTGAATCACGCACGTGTGGCCCACCGTGACTCCCGGACCGACCTCCACAGGTCCGACGGGCGTGGTGTGCAGGACCGCGTTGTCCTGGACGTTGGCGCCGGCGCGGACGATGATCTGATTGAAGTCGCCCCGGAGGACCGCGCCGTACCAGACGGAGGCGCGCTCCTCCACGACGACGTCGCCGATGAGGGTGGCGGTGGGAGCGATGAAGGCGGCGGGATGGATGCGCGGGGACTTTCCCTCAAAGCTGAAGAGTGGCATGGCCGTCTCCTCTCGCGATGAAAATCGTGCCCACCCTAACACCCACATGCGCATGCGTCAATCGGCGCGGGCAGCGCTAGACAGGAACGGGGACGGGGGGTATGCTCCATACATCATGACGTCCGAGCAGTCCAAAATCCTGGCCGTCGCGACCGCCACGCCGCCCCATTATTTTTCCCAGTCGCGCCTCGCCGAGCTGGCCGGCTACGGCGACGCTCAGCGGAACGGCTTTTTCGCCAACAGCGACATCGAGGGGCGCTATCTCTACCTGGACCCGGCCCACGTGAGAACAGATGAGAGCGCTGAGGAACTGAACGACCGCTTCCAGCGGGGCGCGCTGGAGCTGGGACGGGCGGCGGCCCTCGCCTGTCTCGAGCGTGCCGGCTGGTCGCCGGGCGACCTCGACTTCCTGGCCACGACCACGTGCACGGGGCGGCTCTGTCCCAGCCTGGACGCTCACCTGATCAGGGATCTGGGGTGCCGCCCGGACATCCAACGGGTTCACGTCGGAGACAGCGGCTGCGCCAGCGCCATGGTGGCGCTCCAGCAGGCCTCCAACCACCTGGTCGCGTTTCCGGGCCACCGGGCGCTCGTCCTCGCCGTGGAGATCTGCTCGGCGGCCTACTATCTCGACGACAGGCTGGAGAGCGCGGTGGCCCACGCCATCTTCGCTGACGGCGCCGGGGCCCTGGCGCTGGGGACCGCGGGCGAGGGCCCCAGCCTGGTCGGCCACCGGACGCTCTTTCGCTCCGAGCACCTGGACGCCATGGGGTTCGCCTACCCGGGGGGCCGGCCCCGGGTGATTCTTTCCAAAGAGGTCAGGAAGATCGGGGCCGCGATGATGAAGGAGATGACGGCGGCGCTCCTCGCCTCACAAGGCCTGAAGAAGGAAGATGTGGCGTTCTGGATCCTGCACTCCGCGGGTCGGCGGGTCATCGACCAGGCGCGGAAACTCATGGCGTTGGGCGATGAGGACGTGGCGGCCTCCCGCACGGTGCTCAGGCGCTATGGCAACATGTCCTCGGCCACGGTCATTTTTGTCCTGGAGGAGCTGCTCCGCGGCGTCCAGCCCGTCCCCGGGGACTGGGGAGTCATGATCGCCCTTGGGCCGGGCTTCGCCGCCGAGGGCGCGCTCCTCCGCTGGTAACGGGTGCCGCCGTGCCGTTCCTCCGCACGCTCCCGCGGGCCCAGAACGCGGTTGAGCTGCTCGATCTCCCGGCCCCTCCGGCCGATCTGGAGGAAAGCCTCAGCGACATTGCCCGCCTGAACCTCTACTTTGGGGGCTCCCGGGTGACGCGTGTCCACCTGTCCCGACTCATCGGGGATCGCCGCCGCGGTCCGGTCACCGTGCTCGATGTGGGGAGCGGCGGGGCCGACATTCTCGTGGAGCTCGTGCGACGGGCGCGGCGCCGGGGGCAACGACTCCGCGTGATCGCGGTGGAGCGGGACCGTCAGATCCTCGAAGTCGCGCGACGTCGGACGAGAGCCTATCCGGAGATCTCCTTCGTCCAGGCCGACGGTCTTCAGCTTCCCGTGAGGGCCGGGAGCGTGGACGCGGCGATCTCCTCGCTCACCCTCCATCATGTGGAACCGGTCGCGGCGCCCCGTCTTCTCGCCGAGATGGCCGCCGCGGCGCGGGTGGGCTTCGTCGTGAATGACCTCATGCGAAGCCGCGTGGGGTACGCGGTCGTCTGGCTGGCGACGCGGCTCTTCGCGCGGAACCGCCTGTCACGGCACGACGGCCCGCTCTCGGTCCGCCGCGCGTACACCGCGGAGGAGATCCGGGCGCTGGCCCGGGAGGCGGGGATCTCACGGATCAGGATCGTCCGGCATCCGCTCTGCGTGAGGCTGGCGGTCGTGGGAGAAAGGCGGTGAGCCGCGAATGGTCGTATGACGCGGTCGTCGTGGGGGCCGGCCCTGCCGGCAGCGCCGTCGCCATTCTGCTGGCCGAGCATGGCCACTCGGTGCTCCTCCTCGACAAGGCCGCGTTCCCCCGTCCCAAGCTCTGCGGCGAGTACCTGAGCCCCGAGGCGTCGCGGATCCTCGATCGCCTGGGCGCGTTGAAGACCGTAGACGAAGCCGGAGCGGTGCCGCTCCGCGGGATGAGGATCACGGCGCCCGATGGCACGGTGCTGGAGGGAGACTACCCGACCGAGGGGCGCTACCGGGGATACCGCGATCACGCGCTGGCCCTGCGCCGGCCCGACTTCGATTCGATTCTCGTTGCGCGCGCCAAGGCGCTCCCCGTTGACGTTCGCGAGCGCCACCGCGTCGAGGACCTGCTCATCGAGGAGGACCGGGTGGTCGGCGTCCGGGTGGTCCCCGCCGACGGGCGAGCCTTCGAGATAAGGAGTCCGCTGGTGATCGGGGCTGACGGACGCCAGTCGGTGGTGGCGCGGCGCCTCGGCCTCGTCGGGGCGCATGCGCTCCGTCGCCTGGCGCTCGTCGCCTACGTCGAGGGGGTCGGTGGCTTCGACGGCCGGGGGGAGATCTACGTGGACCCGCCGGACTACGCCATCCTGAATCCCGTGGCGGCCGGGATTGTCAATCTCAGCTTGGTGGTTCCCCTCGAGCACGCCGCGCCCTACGCGGGGAAGCTCGATGCCTTCTTCCTGGCCCGCTTGAAACAGCTCGACCACCTCCGGCCGCGGCTCCTGGGCATGCGTCCGCTCGGCCCGGTGGGTGCGCTCGGCCCGTTAGCGTATCGCGTGGCCCGGCCCCGCCACGGCGGAGTCCTCCTGGTGGGCGATGCAGCCGGCTTCTACGACCCGTTTACGGGGGAGGGTGTCTACACCGCCCTCCGCTCCGCCGAGCTGGCCGCGGAGGTGGCCCGTCGGGCACTCGCGGGAGGAGACTGCTCGGCGAACGCGTTGGCGGCGTTCTGGTGCGGGCGCCGCGAGGCCTTCAGGGACAAGGAACGGCTGACGCGTCTCCTCCAGGTCGTGATCCGGCGGCGATGGCTGGCCAACCTCGTGGCCCACCGGTTGGCCCGGCGCCCCGACCTCCTCACCCTCCTCATGGGCGTGATCGGCGACTCCGTCCCGCCCCGCGTCCTGCTCTTCCCCCGACTCCTCTTCGGCCGTCCGGGGTCCTGAACGACTGATCAGTTCCCGGGGACGGATGTTTCCGTGACCGTGCTCAACCTCTACTGGATGCTCTTCAAGGGCTAGCACCTCTACCGCCCCGGTGCCTGCTCGCCCCCGAGCGTGACGTCGTGGGCATGGCGGGGATCTTCTCAGCCCCGGCGCTTGACGAGCATGACGAAGATCATGAAGTGGGTGACGTACAGGGCGGGCACCGCGAAGGTCGGGATGTACCAGGCCGAGCCCAGCTGAGGACCCACTTGGAGCCGAATGCCCTGAGAGAAGGCGTAGAGCAAATCCAGCGTCCCCACGATGTTGAACAGCCAGGCCAGGCCGAGCGCCAGGGGCCAGCGTCCCCGAAGCGCCACGATGGCCAGGAGCGCGAGGATCGCGGCGAGGAGATCACCGTACGCCGCGGGGCGCGCGAAGGCCGGCGGCAGGGTCGGTGCCACCACCGCCGGAACCAGAAACACCATGCCCAGGTGGCGGAAGGCGTGGGGGAAGAGCAGCGGGATCAGCGCCTCCTGGAGCGGCAGGGCGGCCAGGCGCGGCGCCACGTACCATTTCGCGATCAACCCGTACCCGATCAGGCTGAGCAGGAACTGGAGCCCGAAGATCTGAAAGCTGTCCATCGCCGCCCTCCTCGGAGCACTGTGTAACTAGCAAAATACTATTGACTTGCTTTTCGGTCAAATCCCGTTTGCGTATAATCAGGCCATGCCGAAGCGGTACGGCCAGGCATGTCCGGTGGCGAAGTCGCTGGAGCTGGTGGGCGATCGGTGGACCCTCCTGATCGTGCGCGACCTGCTCCAGGGGCCGCGTCGCTTCCAGGACTTCCAGAGGTCTCTCAAGGGCATCGCGCCCAACATCCTCTCGGATCGGCTCAAGCTCATGGAGGCGCACGGCCTCGTCCGGCGCCGCTTCTACTCGGAACACCCGCCCCGCGCCGAGTACGCGCTCACCGACAAGGGCAAAGAGCTGGGCGTGGTGGTCGGCGCGTTGGCCACGTGGGGCTCGCGCCACGTCCATCGCCAGACCATCCTGGTCCACGGGGAGTGCGGGCGTCCGGTGGAAATGGGCTACCACTGCCCCCATTGCGGTGAGCGGGTGGGCGGCGCGGCCGTGAAGCTGCGGCGCGCCTGATTCGCGCGGACCGGCGCCCGGTCACATCTTCAACCCACGCCCGGAGGGATCGCCATGAACGAACATCTGCTCGAGGTTGTCAAAGACGGCGTCGCTATCCTCACCATGAACCGCCCGGAGCGGTTGAACGCCATGTCACGGCCGATGCTGACCGCCATGCTGGAGGCTTTCGAGCGGCTCGCCGGAGACCCCGACGTGGGCGTCGTGGTTTTGACGGGCGCCGGGCGCGCCTTCTGCGCGGGCGGTGACGTCAAGGCCATGGCGGAGGGGAGCGAGTTCGGTGAGGTTCCCCTCGAGCAGAAAGCCCAGGAACTCCGCGCGCGCATGGAGGTCTCGCGCTGGCTTCACGAGATGCCCAAGCCGACGATCGCCATGGTGCGGGGTGCGGCGGCCGGCGCCGGGCTCTCGCTGGCCCTCGCGTGCGATCTGCGGGTCGCCGGGGACACCGCCCGCTTCGGCACCGCGTTCGCCCGCGTCGGCTACTCGGGGGACTTCGGCGGCAGCTTTTTCCTCACCCAGCTCGTGGGGACGGCGAAGGCGCGGGAGCTCTACTTCACCGCCGACATGCTCGATGCCCCGCAGGCCCTCGCCCTCGGTCTCGTCAACCGGGTCGTGCCCGACGCGCGGCTGGAGGAGGAGACCCTGGCGCTGGCCAGTCGGCTGGCGCGGGGGCCTCGGATCGCCTACCGCTACATGAAGCGGAATCTCAACGCTGCGGAGAACGGCGCGCTCAAGGATCTGCTCGACCTGGAGGCCTGGCACCACACCCGCTGCGGGGAGACCGCCGATCACCGGGAGGCGGCGCGCGCGTTCGTCGAGAAGCGGGAGCCCGTCTTCAGAGGGCGGTAGCCCGGAGGCGCACCATGGGCGGGAGATTCGAGGGACGGGTGGCGCTGATCACGGGGGCCTCGCGGGGCGCGGGGCGTGCCATCGCACTCCGGCTGGCGTCGGAGGGAGCCGACCTCGTCGTCACCTACAAGAAGGAGCAGGGCCTCGCGGAGGAGGTGGTCGAGGCCGCGACGGGCCTCGGTCGCCGCGCGGTCGCCGTGCCCGCCGACCTGGAACTGAGCGGGGACGTGGCGCAGATGTTCGAGGTGGCCCGCGCCCGGTTCGCCCGCCTGGACATCTTCGTGGCCAACGCGGCGGCCACGGCGTTCCGCCCCCTCCTGGAGGTCAAGGACTACAACGTAACGCGGACCTTCGCGATCACCGTGACGGCCTTCGTCCTGGCCGCCCAGCGCGCGGCGGCGCTGATGGGGGACGGATTCGGCCGCATCGTCGCGGTCTCCGGCATCGATTCGGTCGGTGTCATGCCTGGGCACGGCGTCCTGGGAGCGGCGAAAGCCGCCATGGAGATGCTGGTTCGCTACCTGGCGTGGGAGCTGGGGCCGCGGGGCATCACCGTGAACGGGGTGTGCCCGGGCCTGATCGAGACGGACTCCTACCGCATGTACGTGCACCAGGGGCTCGGCGTCGATCCGGCGGAGGCCCAGGCGCGATTGATCGCCCTCACACCGCGACGCAGGCTCGGGAGCCCTGAGGACGTGGCGAGCCTGGTTGCCTTCCTCTGCTCGCCGGAGGGCGATTTCCTCACCGGCCAGACAGTGATCCTGGACGGCGGCTTCTCGCTCCTTTCGCCGCTGGGAACGGTCGGGGGCTAACGCGGGGCCGGGGAGCGGCGCTGGCGGGGCGGCGGGGGCGTCGCCGGCTCGTCCCTGGAGTCGCCTTCGTCGATGAGCGCGACGTTCGCCTCGCGCAACGGCTTGAGGATGTGGTCGCGGATCCACCGGGCGTCCCACCTCTCGAGCGGCGTGACCGAGACTCCGTGGATCAGCACCTCGTAGTGCAGGTGGTCGCCGGTGGCCAGGCCTGAGGTTCCCGTCCGGCCGAGCTCCGCCCCCTTTTCCACCTCCTGTCCCTCCTTCACGTCGATCCGGGAGAGATGGGCGTAGAGGGTCTGGAGCCCCAGCCCGTGGTCCAGGAGTACGGTGTTGCCGTAGATCGTGAGGGGGCCGGCGAAGACGACGGTCCCCCGGTTGGCGGCAGGAACCGGGCTCTCTCTGACTGACGCCAGATCGTAGCCGAAGTGCACCTGGGTGTCCACGTCCTGCCCGCGGAAGCGGTAGCTTCGCGTTTCCGCGTAGTTGGCGGAGACCTTGGTGTTCTTGGGCTGGAGGAAGAACCCCTGCCAGAGCGGCTTCGGCTGGGTCCTGGCCGAGAGCGTGCGCTTGGTCTCCTCGGCTTGACGGCGCTTGTCGCGGTTGACGGTCAGGAAGGCTTGCAGGAGCTGGCCGGCCGGAACGCTCCCTCGCTCGGGCAGCAGCTCCGGGAGCTTCTTCTGCAGGAACTCCTCCTTGATGTCAACCGTGTCCGTCGGGAACTTCCGCGGCTTGATCTCGCTGGCGACCGCCCGGGTGGCGTTATTGCCCGCTTCGTCCTGCGCCGTCAGGACGACGGGCGAGGCGAGGGGGAAGTCGTGGGGAACCGCGACCATCGCCGCGTGGGTGCCGGCGTCCGACGGACCCACCGGGAATCCGGGAAAAAAGATCCCGCCGACGTTCACCCCGGTTCGGTTCGCCCCCTTGGCCCGGTACACCACGAGCCCGCCGCCGCCCTGGGCGAGATACCGGGTGGCGGAGAGAAGCTCGAGTGTGGGCGGGGTCAGGTCCAGCGTGATCGGCTGCCTGAGGATCGGCCGGTCGTCAACTCGGAGGGGGCGCCAGAAGCCGTCTCTGGCGTACACCTCCAGCGTGGCGGTGCCCTCGCGGAGACCGAGCGCGCGTCCCTCCACGGTCAGCGCCAGTCGCTGCTCGTTGGCGAGGGGCGGAGGAAACGTCTGCTGGGCCATGGTCACCTTCTGGGTTCCCTGGACGAGCCTCAGCTCGGTCCACGCGAGACCTCCACGCGCGGCGGTCAGCGTCAGGGTCAACGGGGTTCTGAGGCCGATGAAGTTCGGCGGTGGCACGAGCGCAGCGCGCACGCCGGGGACCGACTGGCGCCAGCCGAGGTAAGAGATCACGCCGACGATGAGGAGGGAGAGGATCAGCGTGACGAGCAGCCAGGTCTTCCATCCGGAGCGGGGCACGAGGTGCATGATAGCACGGGCTTGACCAGTTCCAAACGCGCTCGATATCCTGGGCGCGCCGTTTCACGGCGTCGACCATGGCGATCCAGGAAAGCTTCTACAACCTCCCCCGGCTTGCCACCGTGGAGCGGTGGCGGCGGGCGGCCCCGCCCCCCTTCGAGTTCGTGTTGAAGGCCCCGCAGCTCATCACCCACGAGCCGACCTCCCCCACGTACCGCCGCCTCAGGATCGAGCTGAGCGAGCGGCAGAAGCGACACTACGGGGCATTCAAGCCGACGGCCGAGGTGTACCGCGCCTGGGCGGATACGCTGACGTTGGCGCCGCAGCTCCGCTCAAAGGTCGTGCTCTTCCAGTGCCCGGCCTCCTTCACCCCGACGCCGCAGCACACGGCGAACCTGGCCGCGTTCTTCGAGGAAGGTGGAGCGGGGGGGCCTCGCCGTGGCCTGGGAGCCCCGGGGCGCGTGGGGGGATACAGAGGTCCGCGCTGCGGTCACTGCCAGATCTGATACGCGCCTACCTCGCGTAGTTTCGATCCAACTTAAGTTGGCCTCATTGTGAGCGAATCCGATTCAGTGGGTGACGAAGTGTGCCGAGTTTCCGGTTGGGCGCTATTACGTAGATTGATTTCGCGCCCCACCGCTGGCCATCAACATCCTGAGCGACTGGCTCTGCGACAAATCGGCAGTGGCAACCCGAAGATCATCCTGAGTGGACCGTGCTGTTCGTCCACGGGGCGACCTCTCCAGAGCATTCGGTGGAATAGGTCTTTGGGCTCGGGAAAACGTTACTCGTAGGTGTCTTCGCGCCGGAGGCCGCAGTAGAACAGCCACACCTGCCGGCCGAAGATGTCGTAGCGGAACCGCCACCGACCGCGCCGCAGCCGGTACTGGCCTTCTCCGGGCCCAAGACCTTCGAGCTTCTTGATCTCATGAGCCCGGGTCAGGTTATGGGGGTCTGTTTTGAGGATCTCGGCCGCCTCGGCGTAGCGATGCACGAGGTCAGGGTGGCGTCTCGTGAGCCTCTTGAGCAGACGATCGAAATGGGGAGTGGTATGGACGGAAAAAGGCGGCGTCATGCTTTCTGACGCCGCGCGCTCTTGGCTTTCGCCCTCCTTCCTGCCCGGAGCTCGGCCAGGAGTTCTTCTGCCGGACGCCCCTTTCCGGCCCGGTACTCCTGGTAGCTCTTTCGGATGTGCTCGCGCACCTTGCGATCCTGGAGCTCGAGGTAGTCCTCGAACTCGTCAATGTCCATGAGACCGGCGACGGGAATGCCGTCCTTCTCCAAGATAACGCGCGCCTTGGTGAGCCGGACTCGCTTGATGACTTCGCCCAGGTGTACGCGGGCCTCGGTAAGGGGCAAACGTTCAACCATACTGGAGGTAGGCTTGGCGGCCATTTCTGGTTCTCCTCTGACGTTTGAATCGATTAAGATTGATGAACGGTAATCAGTATAGGACGCGGCTGGGGAGCCGTCAAGGGGCAGACGGAACGTGGGGAAAAGGGATGGGGAGCGTCTCTTTGTAAAGCGGCGCCTCCCGGCGGGGCCCAAGTGGGCTCGCCTACGACGGAGCCGTCCTCTACGTCGCGGATGAGTTTCTCTCGCGTCATCGTGAAGCTGAATCCCGCGACGGGCGAGATCCTCGGCTTCTTCGATGCTCCTGTGTCCGTGGGACCTGGTGGGGCGCGTGGGGGGATACGGAGGTCCGCGCCATCTGCCGGCAGCTGAGCTGATCCACTGCGTGGACCCGTTCCAGCGTCACCCGGTGTGGGGCGAGGCGGCCTACTTCCGGCTCCCCGGCAAAGGCGGGTACCACTCCCGCTATTCGGACGCCGAACTCGATGAACTCCTCGGGTTCTGTGGGGGCCGCCGATCGGCCTACGTGCTCTTCAACAACACCGAGATGTTCGGCAACGCCCTCCGCTTCCTCCGCCGGCTTTCCCGACGTCCTAAAAGTCAAGTTCCCCGGGTTCGGGAGGGGCGCCGAGCGGGTCCACGTGGACCACGCAGTAGGCGCAGCGGACTTCCGCCGTGATGGCGTCTCGGACCGCCTTGGCGACCTCCTCCCCGTCCGCGACCGTCATCGTCGGGTCCACCTCCACGTGGAGCGAGAGGTTGACCACGTCCGGTCCCACGTACTGGGCGCGGAGATCATGCACCGCCTGGACGGCAGGCACCGTGCGCGCCAGCGCCTCGATCCGGTCGAAGAACTCCCGTCCCGGCGCCCGTCCCATCAGGACGCGCGCATTATCGCGGAACAGGCCGACGGCATTGCCGGCGATGAGGAGCGCCACCACCAGCGCGGCGAGCGGGTCGGCGAGCGGCCAACCCCGGGCAACGAACAGCACCCCGCCCAGGGCGGCTATGAGGCCCAGCTCGTCGTTGAGCGATTCCAGGAACTGCGCCCGGGCGGCGGGGCCGCGCGGCTTCTGGACCCCCAGGAGGATGATCGGGACCGCCGTCAGCGCCATGGAAAGGACCAGGACCCCGATGGCCAGGCCGAGACGGCTGTAGGCCGGGACGACGGGGTGGAGGAGCCGCCCCACGGCTTCTTCCGTCAGCCTGAAGCTCGTGAACGAGATGAAGAGCGTGGCCGCCACCAGGGCCGCCACGTGCTGGGCCCGCCCGTAGCCGTAGCGGTAGCGCGCGTCGGCGGGGCGGCGGGAGAACCGGTCGGCGGCCAGGAGGAAGCCGGAGATCGCCAGGTCCGAGAGGGTGTGGAGGGCCTCCGCCAGGAGCGCGAAGAGTCCCGTCAGCCACCAGGCCCCGATCTTGAGGAGGAAGAGCAGGGCGTAGCCGATCAGCGCCGCCTTGAGCCCGATCGGTGACTGCTCCGGAGATCGTGCCATGGCTCTGTCTTACACCATTTGCTCCGGCCCTTCCAGCGTCTTCAGCCAGCGCGGCTTGACACCCCCAGGAGCTTTCGCTAGAGTGAGTCGGTGTCGAACACCGTCTGGCTGATTCCCCTTTTTCCCCTGCTCGGAACCCTCCTGAACGCGCTCTTCGGGCGATGGATCGGCCGGCACGCTCACTGGATCGCCGTTCCCGCTCTCGCGTGTTCGTTTCTCCTCTCCGGCGCGGTCTTCCTCCGGGTCTGGAACGGAGAGACCTTCCGGGGCGACCTCTTCCCCTGGATCGAGGCGGGCACGTTCAGGACCGCGGTGACGGCCCAGGTGGATCCGCTCGCGGCGGTGATGCTGCTCGTGGTCACGGGGGTGGGGTTCCTGATCCACCTCTACTCCGCGGGCTACATGCACGGCGATCCCGGCTACGCGCGCTACTTCACCTACCTCAATCTCTTCGTCTTCTCGATGGTCATGCTCGTCCTGGCGGGGAACTTCCTTGTCCTGTACGTCTTCTGGGAGGCGGTGGGGCTCTGCTCCTACCTGCTGATCGGCTTCTGGTACACGCGGAAATCCGCGGCCGACGCGGGCAAGAAGGCGTTCATCGTGAACCGCGTCGGGGACTTCGGCTTCGGGCTTGGCGTGATGGCCCTCTGGGTGGCGTTGGGCACGCTGGACTACGGCACGGTGTTCGACGAGGTGGAGACGCTCTCCCCCGAGACGGCGACCGTGATCGCGCTGCTCCTCTTCATGGGGGCGTGCGGCAAATCGGCGCAGCTCCCGCTCCATACGTGGCTGCCGGATGCCATGGAAGGGCCGACCCCGGTTTCGGCGCTGATCCACGCGGCCACCATGGTCACCGCCGGTGTCTACATGGTGGCGCGAACCCACGCCCTCTTCGAGCGGTCCGGCGTGGCGCTCGATGTCGTCGCGTGGGTCGGAGGGCTCACGGCGCTCTTCGCCGCCACGATCGGCCTGGCCCAGACCGACATCAAGCGGGTGCTGGCCTACTCCACGATCAGCCAGCTCGGCTACATGTTCGCCGGCGTGGGGGTCGGGGCCTATGCCGCAGGGATCTTCCACCTCGTGACCCACGCCTTTTTCAAGGCGCTCCTCTTCCTGGGCGCGGGGAGCGTGATCCACGCCCAGGGGGGTGAGCAGGACCTCCGGAAGATGGGCGGGCTCGCCCCCCGGATGGTGCTCACCACGATCACCTTCCTCGTCGGGGCCGCTGGCCTCGCCGGGCTCCCGCCCTTCGCCGGCTTCTTTTCCAAGGACGAAATCCTGGCCTCGACCTACCATCGGGGCCGGCTCTGGCTCTGGGCGCTGCTCCTGCTCGGCGCGTTCCTCACCGCCGTCTACATCTTTCGGGTCGTCCTCCTCGCCTTTTTCGGCGGGCCGCGCATGTCCAAGGAGGTCGCCCATCACCTGCACGAGTCTCCGCCGGTGATGACCCTGCCCCTCGGCGCCCTGGCCCTCCTGACCGCGGTGGCGGGGGTGGCCGTGGGGATGCCCTCGACCCAGGGGACCGCCTTTGCGCGTTTTTTGAGCCCGGTGTTCCCGCTCTCCGAGGAGGTCGGCCACGGGGGGCTCTCGGCGTACGCGCTCCTGGTCCTCTCCGTGATCGTGGCGGTCGTCGGACTGCTGTTCGCCTGGCTGCTGTACGGGAGCCGACCCATCAAGGTCGAGGCCATCGGCCGCCCGCGGAACCGGCTGCACGCGCTCCTCCTCAACAAGTACTACGTCGACGAGCTCTACGGCTTCCTCTTCGTTCGCCCGCTCCTCCGGGTCGCGGGCTTCTGCGCCCGGGTGTTCGATCTGGGGTTCATCGACGGAATCGTCAACGGCCTGGGGCAGCTGGTCGTGGGCTGGGCCCGGTCCATGCGAAGGCTCCAGACCGGATACGTGATGAACTATGCGCTGATGACGCTCCTCGGCGCGGTGGTCATCGTCGGCTTCCTGCTGTCGCGATGAAGCTGCCAATCCTCTCGCTGGTGACCTTTCTGCCCCTGCTGGGTGGGGTGGTGATCGCGCTGTTCCCCCGGGGGCGGGAGGCACTCGTCCGATGGCTGGCGTTCCTCGTTTCAACCGCCGCGTTCGCCCTCTCGCTCCTCCTCTATTTCGGGTTCGACGCGGGGAGCCCCGACTACCAGTTCGTGGAGCAGGTCCGGTGGATGCCGTCCTTCGGGATCTCCTACCACCTCGGGGTCGACGGGATCAGCCTGCTCCTCGTGCTGCTCACGACGTTCCTGTCTCCGCTGGCGCTCCTGTCGTCCTGGCGGGCGGTGGAGGTCAGGGTCAAAGAGTTCGCGGCCAGCATGCTGCTCCTGGAGACGGGCATGCTGGGGGTGTTCGTCAGCCTGGATCTCTTCCTCTTTTACATCTTCTGGGAGGCCATGCTGATCCCCATGTACCTCATCATCGGGGTCTGGGGCGGACCCGCCCGGATCTACGCGGCCATCAAGTTCATCCTCTACACCCTGGCGGGGTCGGTGCTCATGCTGGTAGCCATCCTCGCGCTGTACTTCCACCACGGAGGGGTGACGGGGATCTACACCTTTGACCTTCCCCTCCTGACGCGCTACGTCGTGCCGGGTGGGATCCAGCTCTGGCTCTTCCTCGCCTTCGCGGTGGCTTTCGCCATCAAGGTCCCGATGTTTCCGTTCCATACCTGGCTCCCCGACGCCCACGTGGAGGCGCCGACCGCCGGCAGCGTGATCCTGGCCGGTGTGCTGCTCAAGATGGGGACCTATGGCTTCCTCCGCTTCTGTCTGCCCCTCTTCCCCCAGGCGAGCCTGGCCGCCACTCCCTGGATCTTCCTCCTGGCGCTCATCGGCATCATCTACGGGGCCTGGGTCTCGATGGTCCAACCGGATTTGAAGAAGCTGGTCGCCTACTCCAGCGTCAGCCACCTGGGCTTCGTCGTGCTGGGCCTCTTCACGCTCACCCCGCAGGGGATCGTGGGGGGCCTCATCCAGATGGTGAACCACGGGCTCTCCACCGGGGCGCTCTTCCTCCTGGTGGGGATCCTGTACGAGCGGCGGCACACCCGGCTCATCGCCGAGTTCGGCGGGCTCTGGCAGGTGGTCCCCGCGTTTTCGGCCCTCCTCATGATCGTCGCGCTCTCCTCGCTGGGGCTCCCCGGGCTCAACGGGTTCGTCGGCGAGTTCCTGATCCTGGTGGGGGCGTTCGCGTGGGCCGCCAATCTCTCCGCTGCCGGCCCGCCGGCGTATCTGGTCCCGGTCCTGGCGACCAGCGGGATCATCTTCGCGGCGGTCTACCTGCTCTGGATGTACCAGCGGGTGTGCTTCGGGGAGATCACGGCCGAGGCGAACCGCGGGCTCACGGATCTGACGCGACGGGAGTGGGCCGTGCTCCTGCCGGTCCTGCTCTTCATCGTCTGGATCGGCGTTTACCCGCGACCCTTCACGGGGAAGACCGAGGCCAGCGTGCAGGCGCTGATCGCCCAGGTGCAGTCCAAGGCCGCGGCGGCCGCACCCGCGCAGCCGGACCTTCAGCGCATCCATGCGTCCGGCGCGCCTACGCCCTCGGCGTGGGGAGCCGGTCTGGGGGGGCGCTGATGGACGCCGCCCTGATCCCCCTGCTCCCGCTCCTCGTGGTGGGGGGGACCGCACTGCTGGTGATTGTGCTGGACCTGTTGCCGCCGCGGGACCGCAAGGGCCATCTCGGCGTCGTGGCGCTGGCCGGCGTCGTGATGGCCCTGCTCGTGTCGCTTGGGCTCTGGGGACGCGAGGGACGGGCGTTCAGGGGAATGGTGGTGCTGGACAATTTCGCCCTGTTCCTGGACGTGGTGATCTGCTACGCGGCGGCCCTGGTCCTCCTCCTCTCCACGGACTACCTCCGACGCAACGACGGGGAACGGGGGGAGTACTACATCCTGGTGCTCCTGTCCACGCTCGGGATGGTGCTCATGGCCGCGGCGGCGGACCTGATCGTGATCTTCCTGGCCCTGGAGCTGATGTCGCTGTCCCTCTACGTGCTCGCCGGCTTCTTCCGGGGGCGGCTGGCGGCGGCAGAGGCCTCGATGAAGTACTTCCTGCTGGGCGCCTTCGCCACCGGCTTCTTCATCTATGGGATCGCGCTGATCTACGGCGCCACCGGCAGCACCGCCCTGGACCGGATCGCCGCCGCCACGCGAGCCGGGACGCGGGACCCCCTCCTCCTCGTCGGGTTGGGCCTGCTCCTGGTGGGGTTCGGCTTCAAGATTTCCTCGGTCCCGTTCCACATGTGGGTGCCGGACGTGTACGAGGGCGCTCCCACCAGCGTCACCGCGTTCATCGCGACGGGATCCAAGGCCGCGGGGTTTGCCGCGCTCCTTCGCGTCCTGCTGTCGACGTTCAAGGTCTCGCAGCCAGACTGGACCGTGCTCCTGTGGGTCGTGGCGGTCCTCACCATGACGGTCGGCAACGTGGTGGCGATTGCCCAGTCAAACCTCAAGCGGATGCTGGCCTACTCCTCGGTGGCCCACGTGGGGTATATGCTGATCGGCGTGGTGGCCGGGGGAGCGCTCGGCGCCGGCAGCGTGCTCTTTTATCTCCTGGTGTACACCTTCACGACGGCGGGGGCCTTCGGGGTGATCCTGCTCCTCGAGCGGGGGCGCCGGGAGGCCGTGGATCTCGACGACTACGCCGGGCTCGCCGGCCGGCATCCCGTGCTGGCACTCACGCTGGCGCTCTTCCTCCTCTCCCTCATCGGCATGCCGCCGACGGCGGGCTTTGCCGGCAAGTTCTACCTCTTCGGGGCGGCCGTCCGATCGGGCTACATCTGGCTGGCGGTCATCGCCGTCCTCAACTCGGCGGTGGCCGCCTACTACTACCTGCGAGTCGTCGTCTACATGTACATGCGCGACACCGAGGGGCTCCCCACGGGGCCGGCGCCGTCCTTCGCCGGCCGCCTGGCCCTGGCGATCGCGCTCTGGGGCATCTTCCAGTTGGGCCTCTTGCCGGCGCCGGTCCTGGATCTGGCCCAGGCCGCGGTGGCCCCGCTGCTGCGCTGAGCGAATTTGGGGATTCGGCTTCCGTACCGTGGGTGGCTCTTCGATCTTGACGGCACCGTGTACCGCGGCGAGAGGCTTGTCCCGGGCGCTGCCGAGGTCATCGCCGCGCTCCGCGCGGAAGGCAGACGCGTGGCGTTCCTTTCCAACAAGCCCATCCAGACCCGGGCCGACTACGCCGCCAAGCTGACCGGCCTCGGCATCCCCACCGCGGCCGAGGAGGTGGTCAACTCCTCCCTGGTCCTGGCCCGGTACCTGGCGCGCCTCGATCCCGGCGCGCCCTGCTTCGTCATCGGCGAGCCGCCGCTGATCGGAGAGCTTCGGGCGCATGGCCTGGAGGTACGGGACGACGACGGAGTTCGGTGGGTGGTGATCGCCTTCGACCGGACGTTCACCTACGCCAAGCTCAACACCGCGCTTCAGGCGGTGAGGCGCGGGGCGCGGCTCATCGCCACGAACCCGGATCGCACCTGCCCTGTGGCCGAGGGCGAGATCCCCGACTGCGCCGGCATGATCGCCGCCGTCGAAGCCGTGACGGGAAAGGCCGTGGAGCTCGTCGTCGGCAAGCCGTCTCCCCTCATGCTGGAGGTGGCGCTGGAGGTCCTGGGGCTCCCTCCAGCGGAGACGGTCATCGTGGGGGACCGGATCGAGACGGACGTGACCATGGGAAAGACCCTCGGGCTGGCCACCATCCTGGTCCTCACCGGCGTCACCCCCCCTGGCGACCCGCGCATCGACGACCTGAAGCCCGATCACGTCCTCGGGTCCATCCGCGACTTGCTCGCGCTATGAGTCGGCTGTCCGGCCTCGAGGAGCAACGCTTCGACGTCCTCGTCATCGGCGGGGGGATGGCCGGGGCCGGCGTCGCGCGGGATCTCGCGCTCCGCGGTGCCTCGGTCGCGCTCTTCGACAAGGGCGACTTCGGTTGGGGGACCACCTCGCGCTCCTCGAAGCTCATCCACGGCGGGCTCCGGTACCTCGAGCTCTTCGACTTCGGGCTGGTGCGCGAGTCACTCAGGGAGCGGGAGACGTTGGGACGCCTGGCTCCCCATCTGATCCGCCCGCTTCCGTTTCTGATTCCGATCTACCACGGCTCGAGCCGCGGCCTCATCAAGGTCCGGATCGGGCTGACGCTCTACGATTGGCTCACGCCGGGCAAGGCCACGGACCATTACCGGGTGATCCGGCCCGAGGCTGCGCTGGCGCTGGAGCCCGAGATCCGCGCCGAGGACCTTCGGGGCGCGGGCCTGTACTTCGACGACCTCCTGCTCTCGCCCGAGCGCCTGTGCCTGGAGAACGTCCTCTCCGCCCGCCGTCACGGGGCCAAGGCGTTCAACTACGTCCAGGTGGAGGAGGTCCTGACCGGCCCCAAGGGCATCGAGGGGCTCCGGGTCCGGGATCTCCTCACCGATCAGGTCCGTGCGATGCGGGGGCGGGTCGTCGTCAACGCGGCCGGCCCCTGGGTAGACCGGATCCGCGAGTTGGCCGGCATCCGGGACCGGGGACCCCGCCTCATCCGCGCCACGAAGGGGATCCACGGCCTCCTGCCCCGGTTGACCGAGCATGCCGTCTACCTTCCGACGAAGGACGAGCGGATGATCTTCGTGATTCCCTGGCGGGAGTTTTCGCTGGTGGGGACCACAGACACCGATTTCGACGGGAACCCGGATCGCCTCTGGGCCACGAAGGACGAGGTCACCTACCTCCTGGGGGAGGTCCGCCGGGTGCTTCCGGATCAGCGGGTGGCGGCAGCCAACGTGGTGTACACCTATGCCGGGGTCCGCCCGCTGACCTACGAGGAAGGGAAGTCCCCCTCCAAGGTCTCGCGCCAGCACCGGGTGTGGGCCGAGGGTTCCGGCGGGAGATTCCTGACGATCACGGGGACCAAGTTGACCTGTTTCCGGAGCCTGGCCGAGGAGGCGGCGAACCTCGCCATGGCCCGGCTGGGCCGCCAGGCGCCCGCGCGAACGGCCCGGCTGACCCTGGACGGCGCCGACGAGCACGTGGGCCGGTCGATCGAGGTGCGGGCGTGGATGGACGTGTCAGGTGAGCTGGCGGCGACCGGGCTGCCCCGGGAGACCTTGGAGATGCTGGTCGCCACGTACGGGCGAAACTACGTGCGGATCCTGGACCTCGCCCGAAAGCTCCCCGACGGGTCTGCGCGGCTCTGCCCCCGGAACCGGGAGATCGTCGCCCAGCTTCACTATGCGGTCGCCGAGGAACTGACGGTGTCGCTCCAGGACTTCTTGCTTCGCCGAACCGGCATTGGCACCAGTCCCTGCCAGGGGCTCGATTGCGCGGAGCCGATCGCGGCCCGGATGGGGGACCTGCTCGGCTGGCATGCCCGGCGGCGGGAGGCGGAGCTTTCCGCGTACGAGGACGAGGTGAATCAGAGCCATCGATTCCGGGAGCCGTGATATAGTTTGAGCGCCTTCTCCCGAACCCCGTAGGCTGGAGGGTCCCACCCATGAGAACGACGCGCTGGTCAAAGGTCGTTTCGGCCGTCCTGATGCTGGCTCTGGCGCTGGCCGCCCCTCTCCCCGCCCTGGCCCGAACCGAAATCCATTTCTGGCATGCCATGGGCGGACAGCTGGGCGAGACCGTGAACGAGCTGGTCAGGCAGTTCAACCAGAGCCAGTCGGAGTACGAGGTCAAGGCGCTCAACAAGGGAACCTACCCGGAGACCCTCACCGCCGCCATCGCCGCCTATCGGCAGAAGAACCCGCCCCACATCATCCAGGTCTTCGACGTCGGCACCCAGACGATGCTCCTCTCCGGCGCCATCTCTCCCATTTTCCAGTTGATGAAGGAGCAGGAGATTGCGGTCAACTGGGGGGACTTCATCAAGCCGGTGACGGGGTACTACTCGAAGGACGGCAACCTCTACTCCATGCCCTTCAACTCCTCCAGCCCGATCCTCTACTACAACAGGGACGCCTTTAAGAAAGCGGGCCTCGACCCCGCGAAGCCGCCGGCCACATGGAAAGAGGTCGGGGAGTTCTCCAAGAAGATCATCGCGGCGGGGGGCGCCAAGTGCGGGTTCACCACCTCGTGGCCGTCCTGGACCATGCTGGAGAACACCTTCCCCTGGCACGACCAGCCCTTCGCCACCAACCAGAACGGCTACACGGGCCTCGACACCAAGCTGCTGATCAACAGCGAGTTCGGGGTCAAGCACATCGGCCAGCTGGCCGCGTGGCAGAAGGAGGGCATCTACTCGTACGGGGGGCGCATGGGGCAGCCGGACCCCAAGTTCATCAACGGCGATTGCGCCATGCTTATCCAATCCTCCGCCGTCATCGGCGGCTTCAAGAAGTCGCTGAAGTTCCAGTGGGGCACCGGCCAGCTGCCGCACTGGGGCGCGCCGTACAAGAAGCAGAACGCGGTCGTCGGCGGCGCCACCCTCTGGGTCATGAAGGGGCAGAAGGCCGCCGACTACAAGGGCGTCGCCCAGTTCATGAAATTCATCGCCGAGCCGCACCAGCAGATGTGGTGGCACGTCACCACCGGCTACCTGCCCATCACCCACACGGCGATCAAGAACCTGGAGGCGGGGTACCACTTCAAGAAGAACCCCGAACAATGGACCGCGTTGAGCCAGTTGAGCGCGAAGCCGACGGCCAACAGCCTGGGGCACCGGCTCGGCAACTTCGTCCAGATCCGTGAGGCCATCGAGGGCGAGATGGAGAACATCTTCGCCGCGAAGAAGAACGCCAAGCAGGGGCTGGACGATGCCGTCGCCAAGGGGAACGAGATCCTTAAGGAGTTCGCCGCCGCCAACAAGCCATAGGAATGAAGCGGGCGGTCTTCAGGAATCGGGGGTTACCCTATCTGCTCGTGCTCCCGCAGGTGGCGGTCACCCTCGTGTTTTTCTTCTGGCCCGCCTTCGAATCGCTGCGCCTCAGCTTTTTCAGGACCTCGCCGTTCGGTGACCGGACCTTCTTCGTCGGGCTGGAGAACTTCCAGAAGCTCCTTGTGTCGCCGGACTACTACCAGTCGATCGTGAACAGCTTCATCTTTGCCCTCGGGGTCACGGCGCTGGGGGTCGGGGCCGGTCTCTTCGTGGCAGCCCTCGCCACCCAGAAGATCCGGGGGCTGACGGCCTACCGCACGGCGGTGCTCTGGCCGTACGGCATCGCGCCGCCCATTGCCGGGATCATCTTCCTGTTCATCTTCCACCCCTCCTATGGGATCCTGCCCTACTGGCTCTCCTTCGTCACCGCCTACGAGTTCAACTGGCTGCTCAAGGGTGGGGTGGCCATGGCCCTCGTGATCGTCGCGACGGCCTGGACCCATGTGGGGTATAACATCGCGTTCTTCCTGGCCGGCCTCCTCGCCATTCCCACCTCGGTTCTCGAGGCGGCTGACGTGGACGGGGCAGGCCCGATCCGGCGGTTCCAGTCCATCATCTTCCCGCTGCTCTCGCCCATCACCTTCTATCTCGTCGTGGTCAACCTGATCTTCTCGTTCTTCGGCTCCTTCGGCGTGATCCACGCCGTGACGCAGGGGGGGCCGGGGGGCGCGACCGAGATCATGGTCTTCAAGGTGTATAAGGACGGCTTCATCGGGCTGAACCTCGGCTCCTCCGCGGCCCAATCGGTGATTCTCATGATCGTGGTGATCACCCTCACGGCCCTCCAATTCCGCTTCGTCGAGAAGAAGGTCACCTATTGAGCCCCGACGGAACGCTGGCTGCTCCGGCTCGTGCCACGGCGCTGCCGAGGGTCGTCGAGTCCCGGCGGAGGCCGTTCGACTGGGGGAGCGTGGTCGCCCATCTGCTGTTGCTCGCCTGCGTCGCGGTCATCGCGTTTCCCCTCTATTACGCCTTCGTGATCTCGACCCAGACCGTCCAGGAGGTCCTCGCCCGGCCGCCGCTGCTTCGCCCCTCCGGCCATCTGGTGGAGAATTACCTGGAGGCCTGGAACCGCTCCCACATGCCGCGCCTCCTCTGGAACAGCGCGGTGGTCGCGGTGGTCTCCGCGACCGGCAAAATCGTTATGTCCCTGCTCTCCGCGTTCGCCATCGTCTATTTCAACTTCCGAGGGAAGTTGCTGGTCTTCTGGATGATCTTCATCACGCTCATGCTGCCCGTGGAAGTGCGGATCATGTCCACCTACGAGGTGATCGGGAACCTCGGCTGGCTCAACAGCTACTCGGGTCTCACGGTTCCCCTCATGGCGTCGGCGACGGCCACGTTTCTCTTCCGCCAGTTCTACCTGACGATCCCGAACGAGCTGGCCGAGGCCGCTCAGCTCGACGGCGTCGGGCCCATGCGATTCCTCTGGTCGTTTCTCCTTCCGCTCTCCTGGGCCAATTTCGCGGCTCTCTTCGTGGTGCTGTTCATCTTCGGTTGGAACCAGTACCTCTGGCCGCTCATGATCACCAATACCGAAGCGATGCGGGTGGTCGTCATTGGACTCCAGGACCTGATCCCGCGAACCGGCACCCACGTCCCGGAGTGGAACGTCATGATGGCCGCGGCGATCATGGCGTTGCTGCCGCCGGTTGCCGTCATCCTCTTCATGCAGCGCTGGTTCGTGAAGGGGCTGATCGAGAGCGAGAAGTGAGCGGGGGCGTCGGGCTGCTGCTTCGAGCGCCGGCTTGGCCGGCGCAACCTTCGGGGGGAGGCGTCGGCAGGGGGGCGGAGCCCCCCTCCGAGGGAAAATGAGCGTCGGGGGCATTGTCGTGTGTGCGCTCAGCCTGGGGCTCCTGGCCGTGCTCGGCGCGCCCGCCGCCGCCCAATCCGGCGGGACCCTCCTGGCCGCCCACAGGGGTGGCGCGCTCGTGTGGCCGGAAAACAGCCTGCCCGCCTTCAGGAACGCCATCGCCCTCGGCGTGGACTTCCTGGAGTTCGACGTCCACCTCAGCAAGGACGTCGAGGCGGTCGTGATCCACGACCCGGTGCTGGAGCGGACCACCACGGGGACAGGCGCCGTGCGCGAGCGGACGCTCGCCGAGCTCCGGGCGTGGCGCCTGAAGGAGAAGGATGGCACCGTCAGCGAGGAGCCCGTTCCGACGCTGGATGAGGTGGCGGGGCTTGCCGCTCCGACCCCGCTTCGGTTCCTCCTCGAGATCAAGGTGGATGCGCAGGGCGCGCGGTATCCGGGCATCGAGGAAAAGGTGCTTGCGATCCTCGACCGGCATGGGATGGCCTCCCGCGTGATCGTCATGGCGTTCCAGGAGGAGACCGTGCACCGGGTCAGGACGCTCCGGCCCGAGGTGATGGTCGGGGGACTCTACTCCACGCGGACGCTCGAGAAGATGCGCTCCACGGTCAAGTGGGAGATCGAGGCCCTCCGGAAGCTGGGGGCCCGTTTCGTGGGCCTTCACCAGGAGCTGGTCACGGCCGGGGTGGTGGAGCACGCAGCGAAGGCCGGCCTGCTGCTCGGCGTGTGGACGGTCAATACCGCGGAGGCCATGAAGCGGTTCATCGAGCTGGGGGTGGGCGTGCTGATCACGGATCGACCGGACCTGGCCAAGGAGTTGCTGCACCGATGACGGCGAAGCGATACGTGCTGGCGCTGGATCAGGGGACGACGGGCTCCACAGCGCTGGTCGTTGATGCGGCGGGGGAGGTCCGCGGGCGCGGCTACGCCGAGCTCCCGCAGTACTATCCGCGCCCCGGCTGGGTGGAGCACGCCCCCGAGGAAATCTGGACAACCACGGAACGCGCCGCGCAGCAAGCCCTGGCGGGCGCCCGCGTGCCAGCCTCGGAGCTGGCGGCCATCGGGATCACCAACCAGCGCGAGACCACCCTGCTCTGGGATCGGAAGACCGGACAGCCGATCCACCGAGCCATCGTCTGGCAGTGCCGGCGAACCGCCGGCCTCTGCGACACCCTGAAGGCCGACGGCTTGGAGCCGCTGTTCAGGCGCAAGACCGGGTTGGTGCTGGACGCCTACTTCTCGGGGACCAAGATCCGCTGGCTCCTTGACGAGGTGCCCCAAGCGCGGCCGCGCGCCGAACGCGGGGAGCTGGCCTTCGGCACCGTGGATTCCTGGCTGCTCTGGAAGCTGACCGGGGGGCGGCGCCATGCCACCGATCCCTCCAACGCGTCCCGCACCCTCTGCTTCGACATCCGGTCGCTGGGCTGGGACGCTGAGCTCGCGGGGGCCCTGGGGGTGCCGATGAGCGTCTTTCCCGAGGTGCGGCCCTCGGCGGGAGTGTTCGGCGAGACGGCGGACCTCGGCTGGCTGCCCGCCGGAATCCCGGTGGCGGGGATCGCCGGCGACCAGCAGGCCGCCCTCTTCGGCCAGGGGTGCTACGAGCCCGGGATGGCCAAGAACACCTACGGCACCGGCTGCTTCGTGCTGCTGAACACGGGGTCCGCCCCCGTCGCGTCGACCCGGGGCCTGGTCACCACGGTGGCGTGGCAGGTGGGCGGTACGCCGACCTACGCGCTCGAGGGCTCCGTGTTCATTGCCGGTGCCGCCGTCCAGTGGCTCAGGGACGGCCTCGGGTTGATTGCCCACGCGGCGGAGAGCCAGACGCTCGCCGAGTCGGTGGAGGACACGGGCGGCGTCTATCTCGTTCCCGCCTTCGTCGGGCTCGGCGCGCCGTACTGGGACATGTACGCGCGCGGCGCGATCCTGGGGATCACGCGGGGGACTGCAAGGGCCCACCTGGTTCGGGCCGCGTTGGAGGCGATCGCCTACCAGAGCCGGGACGTGCTGGAGGCCATGGCTCAGGAGGCCGGAGTTTCGCTTCGCTCGCTCCGGGTGGACGGGGGCGCCGCGGCCAATGACTTCCTCTGCCAGTTCCAGGCCGACGTCCTCGACGTAGCGGTGCTCCGCCCCGTGATCACCGAGACCACGGCCCTGGGGGCGGCGTATTTGGCGGGAGTGGGCGCGGGGCTCTGGACATCGCTCTCCGAGTTGGCCGAGCGCTGGCGGCTCGACCGGCAGTTTTTCCCGTCGCGGGATGCGGCAGCCCGCGCCGCCGGCTACCGAGGCTGGAGGCGCGCGGTGGAGCGGGCCCGCGGCTGGGCGGAGTCATCACCGTAACCCCACACAGGAGGACACCATGAAGCGGATTGCCTGGACGGTCGCCGCGCTGCTGGTCGTCGTGCTGGTCGGCGTGGCCGGGATGGCGCGGGCTCAGGCGCCCATCGAGGACGAGCTCGTGCTCCAGACGCCGGTCTCCAAGTTCATCGTGGATGCCGCGCTGAAAGCCTTTGCCCAGTACGCCAAGGAGAAATGGAACGTGACCCTGAAGACCTCGGCGCTCCACGCGGGCACCCCGGTGTCGTACGGCAGGATCGTGGAGTGGAAGGGGAAGCCCGAGGCCGACATCTTCTGGGGCGGGGAGTCGGCCCTCTTCGACAAGCTGGCCGAGCAGAAGCTTCTCGTGAAGGTCGAGATCTCCAAGGCCGCGTGGGAGTCGATTCCGGCCTCCATCGGCAAACCGAAGCCGATCCCGCTGAAGGATCCGAACGGCTTCTGGGTCGGGACCGCCCTGGAGCCCTACGGTCTCGTCTACCATCCAAGGCTCCTCAAACGGCTCGGCGTCGCCGAGCTGAAGGACTGGGAGGACGTGCTCAACCCCAAGCTCAAAGGCAACGTGGCCCAGTGCGCGCCGACCCGCTCGTCCTCCTCCCACGCCACCTACGAGGTGATCCTCCAGGAGAAGGGGGACGCGAAGGGCTGGGAGTGGCTCAAGCGGCTCGCCGCCAACTCGGGCATCTTCACCGCCCGGAGCCGGGACGTGCCGACGGTGGTGGCCAAGGGCGAGTTCGCCGTCGGCTTTGCCGTTCCCTCCTACATGGCCTTCGAGGAGAAGCTGGCAGGCTTCGACATCATGTTCGTGGCGCCGACGAACGCCTTCGTGACGCCCGAGCCCATGGGAATTTTGGCCGGGGCCAAGCACCCGAAGGCCGCCCGGGCCTTCGTCGAGGTCCTCCTGACCGCCGAGGGGCAGCGGGTCTTCATGGAGCGCGGCCTCTTCCCCATCACCCCGAAGTACAAGGT
>JACQWA010000011.1 GCA_016209425.1 Candidatus Rokuibacteriota bacterium | reverse complement strand
GTGCACGAGGACGCCCAGGATGCCTTTCCCCACCGGCAGAGGGCCGATGGCCCTTTTGGTATTCTCATCGATCCCCGCCGTGATGAACTGACTGAGCCCACCCTTCCCATCCAGCACCCCAAGGGCTCCGTATCTAGCGTTCACCACCTTGCAGGCCATGTTGGCGATCCGCTGAAGCACCGCCGTCAGGGAGAGCCTGGCGCTCAGAATCATCCCTGCTTTCACAAGGGTCCGAAGCTGGCCGATCTCCCTTGTCCTAACCCTTTTCTCCTCCTCGAAAACAGCGCGGACGACAACCGCCAGGAGGCGATTCGCCACCGGAGAATAGAGATCCAGCGCTTTCGCCAACCGCCCGGGATCCGCCCGATACTTCTTGAAGAGAGACCGTCGGTACACATCGCGGAGAACGAGGAGGCCCTCAATGATGTGCTCAGTGGTTGTTCCCCGAGCCTCGCCCCGTCGAGTCATGGCCTGCACCCGAACCTTGGCCGCCTCATATTTCCCGGCTTCCAAGCAGTCCACACAGGTATCGTGGAGGGCAGTGAACTCCGCCTCGATCTCATCAGGGGAGAGACCCCGAGGGGGGCCGTTCGCCGTCATCTGCCGGACCCACTGTCGCCGCACCTCTTCGCGGTTTTTCCGCAAGTGGTTGACCAGCTCTTGGCGGAGTCTATCGCTGCTCCGGTCCATGTCGCCCTCCCAGTCGGCTACATTGTTCCGCCTCGTTGAACGAACTGTCAAGCGAGGCCCGAACTGCATGGCGTGCACGCCTTTCAGGATGAACCGCATCCGATCGCAGCCTCGAGGTCAGGACTCTCCCAGCGGCGGAGAAGGTAATGGATAAGGAGGTTGCGGGCAATCGTGAAGAGCCACGCCTTGAAGGCGGATGCGGGTGATACTCCTACTTGCGGCTATTTGTCGAGATCTCAGGTGCTCTTGACCATGCGATCTGCACGAAGCTTCACCCCCACGCCCAGCAGCGGCCCTGGTAGGGGCAGCTCTGGCAGTGCCAGCCGATGACCGGGTGGAAGGCGCCGGCCTCGATGGCGCGGAGGACCTCCGAGACCAGCCGCAAGAGGCGGAGGTTGGCGGCGCGGTCGCGGGTGGTCCAGTAGCGGTGGAGCTCGAGCTACCGGGTCTTGGTCAGGATGTCGATGCAGAGGTGAGCGGCCGCCCTCGAGAGGGCTGACTTTCGGTGGAAGACCCTTGGACTGGAAGCCCGGAGCGTTGGCACGGAGCGACGCTGCCCACAAAGCGGGGCGCCGGCATTCAGTCCTCCTTCGTCTGGGGCGGGCACCCGGTGACTCCCTCGCCCTTCGGCGAGGGACTCGCTCGCCCGCCCCCGCCGGGATCTCGCGTTAATCCAGATTCATTCGCCGATCTGAGCCGGTGTCACTGCGCCGCGGCCATCACAGCCGTTGCGTTCGTTCTTCCCCTTACGCTTGGTTGACTCTCCGTAGGGGGCCTCGCTATTGTAACTCAGCCATGCTCAGGACGACGATCGCGGGAAGCCTGCCCAAGCCCGCGTGGCTCGCGGACCCCCGCTTTCAACTTTTCGCCCCGTGGGTGGTGCCGCCCGATCGCCTCCGGGAGGCGCAGGACGATGCCGTGCGCCTCGCTCTGGCCGACCAGGAGGAGGCCGGGATCGATATTGTGACCGACGAGGAGCAGCGACGCCGGCACTACATCTGGGGATTCCTGGAGGGCCTACGGGGATCGACCCTCGGGAGGCGCTACGTTCGGGAGCAGGCGGTGGCCCGAGTGGTCGCGGAGGTCACGCGGCTGGAGCCGGTCATGGTGGAGGCGCTGGCATTCGCCAAGGCCCACACCCGCCGCCCGGCGAAGGTCACCCTTCCCGGTCCCATGACCATCGTGGACAGCGTGCTGGACGAGTATTACCGAGGCGACGAGAAGAGTCTGGCGATGCGCTTCGCCGCTCTTCTCAACCGCAAGGCGCGCGACCTGGCCGCGGCGGGGGCGGACGTGATCCAGTTCGACGAGCCCTGTTTCAACATCTACCTGGATAAGGTTCGGGCCTGGGGGATCGAGGCGCTGGAGGTGGCCCTTGAGGGGCGGTGCTGTACGACGGCGATCCATATCTGCTACAGCTACGGGATCCCCCGGGTGCAGTATGCCCTCACGCTCCCGCTCCTGGCCAAGACGCGGGTCCACCAAGTCTCGGTGGAGTGCGCGGCCTCAGGGGTGGACGCGGCCGTGCTGGCCGAGGCCCGGCACAAGGACGTGCTGCTGGGCGTCATCGACGTGGGAACCGAGGAGGTTGAGTCCCCTGACCTGGTCGCCGAGCGGATCAGCAAAGCGCTTGCGTACGTTGCTGCCGAGCGCCTCTTTCCGTGCCCCGATTGCGAGTTGGTCCCGCGGAGCCGGCCGTCGGCGCGGAGGAAGCTCAAGGCCCTGGTGGAGGGTGCCCGCCTGGTCCGCGGCCAGCTCGAGGCGGCAAAGCGCTGAGCCATGGCCACGAGGGTCCAGTACAAGGGATACGTCCTTGTCGCGGCTCCTTCCAGGACCGCCGGCGGCCGCTGGGTCGCGAACGTCATCATCGAGCAACACCACGGCGGGTCGGTGCACTTCCAGCCGGTGAGCGACGCGCCTGAGAAGACCTACCCCACGCGAGAGGAGGCCGAGGAAGCCTCCATCCGGTTCGGCCAAGGGCTGCTCGATTCCCGTAAGTAGAGAAAGGGGGGAGGGCTGTGCCGGTCATCCGGCCGGACAGACTCGAGACGCTCACTCAGCAGATCTTTCGGGCGTTCTGTAGCTGGAGAAGGCCTCCTCCAGTCGGGGGAGGTGCTTGATCTGCAACCAAAGCCGATTCGGACGATGATGAGCTTGAGTGAGCTGGAATGAGCCTGAATGAGCTCCTCGTGGGCACAATTGGGGCACAATCCCCGACTTTTGTTGGTACAACCCTATCTCCTAAAACCTCAAGACATCTTAAAGTGGATTTCCCGGGCACCTTGTCCGGCCTCGGCTCCCTGCCTACAGGTAGGTTTTCAGCGTGAGATTCAGGAGCCTCGGGTTCAACCCGATAACCTGATCCGGGTCCACCGGCACGTCCACCAGAATCGACCGCCCGGTCTGCGTGTAGCAGGCCTCCATGATCTCCTTCAGGTTACTCAGGTCCGGGTTCAACGAAAACCCGTCCCATCCATGCGCCTTCGCCGCGGCCACAAAGTCAATCCGGGGCAACTTGGCGTGATACAGCCTCTTGTCAACGTCCGGGATGATCACCTCCAGGCCTTTGTCCACGATCGCATACGTGCCGTTGTTGATGATGAACAGCCGCAGATCAAGATTGGCCGCGTCCGCCAGGGCCCCTCCGAACAGGCGCCAGCACCCGTCCCCCGAGAAGACAAACGTATGTAGACTCGGGTCGGCGATCTTCGCCCCAACCCCGAGGCCAAAGCTGGCGCCCATGGCCGAGCCGTGATGGGTCGTGTAAAAGCGAATACAGGGGTGCGGGCGCTGGGTTACGTACTGGCGGTCTTTGTACGAGATACACACATCGTCGAACCCAATGCTGTTGGGCCGCCAGCACTGCTGGATCTGCTCATAGAAGGCCACGAAGTCCACACACCCCGGCCTGACCTCCCGCGAGATCTCCCGAGTGTTCAGGTTTTCCTGCAGCTCCACCCGCGGGCGCTCGCCGAGGCCCACCGCGCCCAGTCGGGGGATCAGCTCCGACAGGACGAGGGCGATATCTCCCCTCACCTGTTGGTACCCCCCGGCGACCCGGTGCCTGAACTCCCCGTGCTTGTGCCCGTAGGGCTCCTTCAGGTTCGTAAAGTGCCAGACGAACCCCGCGGGGATTTTCTGCAGATTGATAGAGTACTCGCCGGGATCGAAGCCGAGCGCGATCAGGATGTCGTTCGGGTTGACGCTGTTCCACAGCTCAGTGGCTCGATCGTTCCCTCCAAAGAGGATGTAACCGAACCCGTATCGATTTTCCGGGGAGACGGCGTTCGCCCCATTGACGGACCAGACGGTCGGCGCCTGGAGGAGCTCCGACAGCTGCGTGGTCAGGGGTTGGATCCCGTGGCTGCGCGCCGCTTCTTCCCCGACATAGATAACCACTCGGCGGTTCACGGCCATCCGTGGAAACTTCTCGAGGAACGCTGCGAGGTCGTCGCGGTTGACGCCTCTCGCGGGCTCAACCTTCGGCGCGTCCACGTGAACGGAGTTGGACAAGACATCTGGGTAGATGGCCAATGCCACTGGCCGTGACTCGTTGAGGACCTCCTGGGCTCTCCTGAGTTGGCCTTCGAGCTTATGGATGTTGTCCAGGACAATGCAGCCCTCCCCGAGCTCCGCCTGCAGCTGGGGGACGATGTTCATGCCGCACTCGGAGACGTCCTGGATCGGTGCCATGCCGATGGAGAGCGTGGAATTGAGGGCGATGAGGTATACGGCTGGAATATTGTGGAGTTTCGCGTCGGTGATCCCGCTGGAACCCAGTTTTGTCGCAGCGCCCGTGGTGGTGATCGAGCCGGCGACGCGACCGGACGCCAGGTAATACCCCACCGGCACGAAGCCCGAGGCGTATTCACTCATGGTGAGAAACCGGGAGACGCCGCCGGCCGCTTGCGAGAGATCGGTGAACGGTTCCAAGTGCTTGGCGACATGGATCACGCCACCGCCATTGACGCCTGAATAGAACATGATCCCCCATCGCCTGAGGGTCTCGATCAAGGCATAGTTTCCGCTGCTCCGGTCAGCGCCCGAGCCAACTGTGACCGCCATAGGTCTTCCCCCTGTATGACGCCCCCGCTTACGCTTCAGACGATCCTCGAGTTGACTCTTTCGCTGATTCGCCGAACCACAATTCAATCTTATTGAGGCCAGACCTAAGAAGCCGATTCATATCGGCATCCGCGAAAGGAGGTTCTGGGATTTGGTTCGGATCTATACGTCCCAGCATGGGTACCGTTGAGTATCGATAAACTATAGCTCTTCGCTCATCGGATGTTAGGGACGCAACCAATGACTCCCGCATCTCAGACTGCCGGATCGAGAGGGTCAGCGTGTTGGCGACTTCGTCCGTTTCCCAGCCATAGATCCCATAGCCTGGCAGGCGCAGAATGCGTGATACGATCTCTTCGGGCATCGGCTCCCTCCTGTCCGTGATGGTGAGTCACGTCAGGAGGTCTATCACCTTCGGAGCCGATGCCCCCTATCATCTCAGCCCCCGCATCCACACAGGGGTCCGTACAGATTCTAGTGAAGACCGATTAATCCGTCGTCCGAAGATCTCCGAGGTTCGGGGGGGCTGTTGTCGAACCGTTTTGCACGACATCGGCGCCTTGGTGATCACGCCTCATGATATGCCCAAGAACATGCCCGCGACGGCCTTGAACACAGCCAAAACGGCCCTACTCCAGCCAGTGGGGAGAAGAAAAACCCCTCGATAAGTTGACGACTTACCGCGGGGATGCGCGCCAACGTCAGGATTGACAGTCCTGTGCTCTCTAGCGATCACGACGATTCAACGCATTCAGGACAACGCGCGCTGGCCCATTACATCAACGCTCCGACCATTAGGAGTGGCCACCCGCGCATTCACCGCACCTCAAAAAGCGGGCTGTCCGCCACTGTACCCCAAAAGTGTACCCCATAGCCCCCCCAAAACCACCTCAAAGGACCTCATTCCACCCAAGGGGGCAAAGAAAAACCCCCCGGAAAGTCCGCGACTTCCCGAGGGGTTCTCACTCTGACCCTGCAATGTGAGGCCAGCGCTCTGCCAACTGAGCTAATCGTCCCGGTTGAAATCTACAGACTTAGAGGTGGCCTGTCAAGCGCCATCCCCTCGCCTGCCTATGTTCTCAGCCTTTGACGCCCGAGATGGTCACCCCCTGAATGAACTGCCGCTGGAAGAGGTAGAACACCACCACCACCGGAAGGCCGATCGCGGTGGCCGCAGCCATGATCCAGTTCCACGACTCCTGTCCGCTGAAACCGATCATGCTGTAGAGCCCGAGCGTGACCGTCTTCATGGATGTATCGTTCAGGAAGATCAGCGGCGCGAGGAAGTCGTTCCACGTGTACTGGAACGAGAAGATGGCGATGACCAGCAGCGCCGGCCGCGTCAACGGCAGCATGATCCGCCACCAGATGGCGAACTCGGAGGCGCCGTCGATCCGCGCCGACTCGGCGAGCTCGGCCGGGATCGTGAGGAAGAACTGGCGCATCAGAAAGATGAAGAAAGGTGTGCCAAACCAGTGAGGCACGATCAGCGGATAGAAGGTGTTGACCCAGCCCAGCTTCTGGAAGATGACGAAGAGGGGCACCAGGCGCACGACGAAGGGAACCATCATGGTGCTGAGGAGAATCACGAACAGTACGTCGCGGCCCGGGAAACGGAAGCGGGCAAAGCCATAGGCCACCAGGGAGGCGGCCAGGAGGTCCCCCAGGATCGTCCCTGCGGCGACGATGAGCGAGTTGCGAAAGAACAGACCGAAAGGCTGGTGCGTGAGAGCGTCGACGTAGTTGCCGACCTGGGGCCGACCGGGGAGCCAAGTCGGCGGGTACGCCGCGATCTCCGGCAGACTCTTCAGCGAGGTCGCGACCATCCAGAAGAAGGGGAAGAGGAAGGCCACCGCGCCGACCGTCAGCAGCACGTACGTCGCGGCGTCGAGCCACCGCCCTTGCCCGAACCTCACCACGGGCAGCGGCCGCCCCTCAAAGCCGCTCGTAATGCACCCACCGGGCCTGGCTCTTCACGATGATGACGGTAAACCCCAGGATGACCAGGAACAGCACCACGGAGAGGGCGGACGCATAGCCCATCTCGAAGTACTGGAAGGCGTTCTGGTAGATGTAGAGGGCCGTAAAGAGCGTGGAGTTGAGCGGCCCCCCCTGGGTCATGATGAAGGCGAAGGCGAAGACCTGGAACGAGTTAATAACGTCCATGATGAGGTTGAAGAAAAGGACGGGCGTCATCATCGGGATCGTGATGTACAGGAGCCGGCGGAACCGACCGGCGCCGTCGATCGAGGCCGCCTCATACAGATGGTCGGGGATGTCGTTGAGCCCGGCCAGGAAGATAACCATGATCGGGCCCACGTGCCACAAGCTGATGAGGACGATGGCCGGCTTCGCCCACAGGTCGCTCGTCAGCCAGAGGATCTTCGGGAGCCCGAGGAGCTCCAGAAGGTAGTTCACGACGCCGACGTTCGGCTGGAAGAGCCACATCCAGATGACCGCCGTGGCCACGATCGGCATAACCGCCGGCAGATAGAAGGCGGTGCGAAACCAGCCGATCCCCCGCAGGTTGCGGTGAAGCAGGAGCGCCAACAGGAACCCGAGCCCGACGTGAAGCGGGACGCGGAGGGCCACGTAGTAGAGCGTGTTGTAGGACGACTGCCAGAACAGCTCGTCCTCGCGGAGCATCCTGGCGTAGTTCGCCAGGCCAACCCACCGGGGAACGTCGAAGACGCTGTACTCCGTCAAGCTGAAGTAGAAAACGCCGACGATCGGACCGAGGGAAAACAGCACGAAGCCCAGCAACCACGGGAGGATGAACGCGAAGCCCCAGACGGCCTCGCGCGTCTTGAGCGGCAAGCGCCTTGGCGTCACGCGGGCGGTATCACCGCCATCGATCCAGTTCACGCTGCGCCGCGATGGCAGCCGATTTGATCGCCTCCTCCGGGGTCTTCTTGCGGGCCAACGCCTCTTCCGTCATCGTTCGCAGGATGTCGCGGACCTTCGGGAAGGCAGGGGTGGATGGGAGCGCTACGGCGCGGCTCAGGGCCTGTCGCACGACCGGCATGAACGGGTTCAGCTTCAGGAAGTCGGGATCCTCATTGAACTTTCGAACTGGCAGCGGTCGCTCCTGAGGCTTGAAGAAGTGGTAGGCGCCCTCGCCCGCGCCGATGTGCTTGACCCATTCCCAGGCAGCCTCGGGGTTCTTGGAGCCGCGCGGGATCGCCCAGGCCCAGCCGCCTTCGGTATAGTTCTGGCTCTTGGCGTGAGGGTTCTTGGCGTTGTACGGGACTAGGCCCACGCCGTAGCGGCCGAGGATGTTCGTATACTGGGTCTTGATCATGAAGAAGAGCCAGTCACCGTCGTTGACCATCGCGGCCTTCTCGCTCGTCCACGCGACCCGGTTCGTGGTCCGGTCGCGCCCGGTGACGGCCACGATCTTGTCCCAGCCCCCATACAGACGGTCGGTGAAGTCGACCATCCACCTGAGGGTCTCCACGCCTTCCTTCTCGTTGAACGCAACCCTCTCCGCCTTGTCATCGAAGAGTCGGCCGTTGTTGTTGTAGAGCCAGTTGGCGAAGGCAATGCCGTCGGTGTAGTTGGCAATGCCGACGTTGCACCCGACCCGCACCAGCTGCCCGCCTTCCTTCCTCGTCGTCTTGCGAGCGGCCTCTTCCAGCTCTTCCCAGGTCGCCGGCGTCCTGTCGGGCTCCAGGCCGGACTCCCTGAAGTGGTCCTTGTTGTAGAAGAGCAGGTAGACAGCGCCGCTGCTCACGTTCGGAATGGCATAGAGTCGGCCCCGGAAGCGGGCGGACTGGACCTCGGCCGCGTAGAAGATCTCGTCCACGTTGAGCCCGTCACGCTTCACGAAGTCGTCCAGCGACATGAGCGCGGTCCGGGCCGCGTAGGCGGGCAACTCGCTGCGACGCAGCATGATGACGTCTGGCGGATCGCCGCCGGCGATAGCGGTCATGTGCTTTTCCTGGACGCCGGCGAAGCCCAGGACGTTGCTCTCGACCTTGACGCCGGGGTGGACGGCTTCGAAGGCCCGCATCTGGGCCTCCATGATCGGCAGGCGCGCCTCGCCCCACTGATGCCAGAACTTCACGGTCCCGCTCAGCCGCGGCTTCGCCGCCTGGCTCGCTGCGGCGGACCTCACCCGGGCACCCAGAAGTCCGACGGCGCTGGAACTCCCCGCCAGCGCCAGGAACTCTCGTCGCGAGCAGCGTGGCTCCATGCGTCCCCCTCCTGGCCCTCACTCCTTGAGGGCGATATAGACGAGCGCCCTGATCTTCGCCCCTGGATCCGTCACACGACCCGCCAGCCTCAACCAGTTCCCAAAGTTGCTGACCTTGACGAAGTACACTCCCCGTCGGCGGATGGCCGGAAACGTCGTGCCCTCATCCACCCAGTCGATCCCGTCCGGCGAGATTTGAACCCGGGCGCGGAGCTCGACGTTATCGCCCGGCTCCTCCCGCACCTTGACGAAGATCACCGCCTCGCGCGCCCAGCCCGTCTCGTACGGTTCGGTGGCGAACTCCCCGCTGAGGGGATTGGCCCGCTCGACGACGGCCGTGTAGGACTGGCGCACTGCGGCTACTCCTCCGTGGACACCAGAACCGAGTCGACGTAGAGAAAGCACCGCTTGTCGACCTCCGCCTCCACCCAGAAGCCGACGTTGAAGAGCGTCCGGAGGTTAGGGTACGCCTTGAGCGGGGCGTGGGCGCGTCCCGAGAGACTCCAGGCGCGATCGTTGCACTGGAGCTCCAGGTATTCCCGACTCCTGAGGTCGATCAGCCAGCGGAGGTAGTGCCAGTTCTGCTTGGTAGCGATCTCGTTGTAGCAAAGCGGCTGCTGCCCGTCCGGAACATCTTCCCAGCCGTCCAGGTGGGGGAGCCGCGTTCCGCCGGCATGGTACTGCCACTTCTCGATCCGCGCGCCAGCCTCCGCGTTCAGGAAACGGATGGCCGGCCAGTAGCGGCAGGCCTCGTCCTGGAGGTCGTAGCTGACCCCGATCGCCCGCACGTCACGCTCGCCCAGCTTCAGCTCGGCGCCCTCCGGCTTGAACGTGAAGTAGAGCTCGCACTGGACCCGAGCCTTCTTGCGAAAGGTGATCCGCTTGAGGGCCTTCGCCAGGTGCCCGCACCGCGCGCGGGTCGCGATCTTGAGCGCGTAAGTTCCATGAAACGACCCCGCGGTGCCGGTGTCGTGCATGGTGAGGCTCGACAGCATCGGAGGGCGCGAGTCCATCGCCTCCGGGTAGTCCGTGACCTGCTCGAGGCTGTCTTCGTAGTTGCCGATAAGCTCCGTCCAGCCGCAGAGTCCCTCGTCAAAGTCGTCGTAGAAGATGATGTTGGACAGGGGCTGAAATTTGCTGAGCCGCGGATCCGCCCGGAGCAGCGCCCGGCGGAGATCGTCCATGGACCCCACCTCCCGGTCGGAACATAGCAGAAGCGCCGGAGCCCCGCAAGGGACCCCGCAGGCTCCGACGAGCGGCTAGCCAACATGCGCCCGAGGCGCTGTCTTCGCCTCAGAAGGTGCCCTACCTAATACAGGGCGAACAACGCCGGCGTCAAGCGGGACGATCCGCGGCGCGCCGTGCGACCGAGCACGGCACGAAGCGAGACGCCTGTCTGGTCAGCTCCGCTGTAGCCTTGCTATGGGCGGTCTGGCGAGAATGTCCTCGCGAGAAGCCCAAGAACCGCCAAAATCGCCCGAGGTTCAGCGGCTTGACTTGAGAAGCCAAGCTGCCGCTCGACATCGCGGGGCGGGCCACGGCAGTCGCGCCGTCTTCGGTATCGAGCAGGTCGATCGGCCGCATCTTGAGCAAGAGCGGCCACCAGCTCGCGAAGTAACGCGGCCGTTGACTCGGGAACGGACGGAGCAATGGTCGGTCGGAGTCGCGTGTCAGCCATAGGTTCCCCCCTGAAGCCAGGTCGCAGGTAGCCCTGGCGTGTTTAGCTCGGCCTGTCAGTTCTCCAGGAATCGCCGAACACGAACCAGAGTCTACACTCACTACGTGGGGGAGAAATCAGGTAAATCCCTGAATTCGGGTGCGGAAAACCCCTGAGAGGCCTGTCCCGGGGGAAATGAAGTCCTGGAGGTCCTGCTGCGCTCAGATCAGAATGGGCGGGGAAAATCAGCCCCCCCCTTCGGCGCCCGGGAGCCCAGCGCCCGCTCCAGACGCGCCAGGATCCGATCGGCGTGGCTCCCCTGCCAGTAGATTCGACTGCAGCCCGGGCAGCCGACGAAGCGATGGTGGGTGACGAAGACGTACTCCGGCACGAGCCCCCGCACGGATTCCTTCAAACGATCTTCCAGCAGCGCGTTGCATTCCAGGCACCGGGAGAGGAGGCCCTCGCCGCTCGGAGCCAGAGCCAGCTGCTCGACCACTTCGACGATTTGCGGCTCGATCTCGGTGGCGCGGATCAGCAGACCGCCGGCGCCGGCCAGGCGGGCGAGGCGGGCGTCGCGCGTGAGCAACGTGCGCGCCTCGGCGCGAGCCAGCTGGAGGAGGGAACGATCCTGAGCGACGCGGAAGTAGAGCGTATCGTAGCCCATGGCGCGAAGCCAGCGGGCCAGCTTCCCGAGCATCGTATCCATCACGAACCGGCGGGACGTCGTCACGGTGGTCCCTTGCTGCCCTCCCTTCCCTAGTGTATCCTCCCCAGGGAGCCGAGGCCATGGCGGGAGCCGCTGATGCAATCTACCGGGCGATCTACCGTGGCCTCCTCTGTCGGCTTCCCGAGTCCATCGCCGTCGCCGTCGGTCAGGCTGCCCTCAGGTGGCTGCCGCTCGATCGCTGCCCGATCTTCCGCTCGACGGATCCACGGCTCGCGGTATCGCTCGGCGGAGTCCGGCTGCCCAACCCGCTGATCCTGTCCTCCATGTACTATGACCTCACCATCCTGCGGCGGGCGATGGGCCTTGGGTTCGGCGCGGTGACCACCAAGAGCATCACGCTGTCGCCGCGCGCCGGCCATCCCGAGCCCAACCTGGTGAGGCTCGAAGCCGCCGCCGGCTCCGGCCTGGTCAACTGCAACGGCTTCAGGAACCCGGGACTCCAGGCCTACCGCGCAGCCCTCCCTTCCCTCCCCCACCGGGTTCCGCTGATCGTGTCGGTGGCCGGGGAGTCCGTCGAGGAGTACGTCAGACTCGTCGAAGGGCTCGCGCCATTCGGAGACCTCGTCGAGGTCAACATTTCCTCCCCCAACACGGCGCTCGTGTACCAGTGGAGCCAGAAACCCCAGGACGTGGTGCAGCTCTTCGACGCCGTCCGCGCGGCCACCACCAAGCCGCTGATCGTCAAGCTCTCTCCAGACTTCCGCGAAGCCAACGAGCAGGCCCTCATTCCCGCCGCGCTCGACCACAGCCTCCGGATCGTGAACTACGGCAACACCCGCCGCGTCACCGAGCCCCGGCTCTCCCAGGGGGCGGGGGGGTTGTCCGGGCCGGAGCTCTTTCCGGACACGCTGGACAACGTGCGCCGGATCCGCCGGCGCTTCGGCGAACAGGTGGAAGTCATCGCCACAGGGGGGATCGATGCGCCGGAAAAGGCGTTGTCCGTGCTGGAGGCGGGAGCCAGCGCGTGCGGCTACTTTACGGGATTCGTTTCCCGGGGTCCCTTCCTGGCGCGACGAATCCTGGATCGCCTCTCTCGCGAGCTGGATCAGCGCGGAATTCCTTGTCTCGACGATCTCAGGCGATGAGGGGCTGCCGCGTGATACCCACAAGTTATCCACTTATCCACATCAATCCACAACCGCCGATTTTGCACGTCCCGCCGCGCTCTCCCGGGCAGGCTCGCCGAAAATGACGGCCCGTCGTCCCCAAGCGAGGGAGGTCGCGAAAATCTGGCCATCTGGTGAGGCTTCGGAGAGGTCACCCCGCGCGAAGTCGCGCCGAATGCGGAGAAACGAAGCCTTGACAATTTTTTCTCGCGCCAATAAGGTTGACGCGTTGTTGATGCTTTTATATTGCGAGAATGTTTTTTAACGGGCGGTGAACGCATTGATGAAGGGGACGACGGAGATCGCTCATGGAGGCCAGCCGAAAACCACTGGCGAAGATCGAGGGGCGGCGTCGCATGCGGCTCAGTGGACTCACCATCGCGTGGCGGGGAACGTCGAACCTGGATGACTGGGTGGCTTACATCGTCAACGGAACCAAATCGAAGAAGTTGATCCTGGCCGATCGCGTCTCGGAGCGGAAGCTGAAGACGCTCCTGAGCCGGATCCAGGCCATGCCGAAGAAAGAGATCGAAAAGCTGGCCAAAGGCTAGCGCCGTTCGGGCGCGGGCTTCGCCCGCGCAATCGAGGGGGAGGTTCGGAAGGGGGACAACGTCCCCCTCCGAGAATCCTAGAGCGCCAGGGGCTTGACCGTCGCCACCGCCGACGGGTCCGCCTGCCAGATCGTCGGATCCGCATCCACGAAGAGTTCAAGCCCGTTGCCGTCCGGGTCTTGCAGGTAGATGGACTGGCTCACCCGGTGATCGGAGATGCCCTGGATCGTGACCCCGTGGGCTTCCAGGTGGGCCTTCGCCGCCCGGAGCTCGTCCAGACTATTGCCGATCTTCAATGCCACATGGTAGAGCCCGACGGCCTCGCGCGGAGCATCGGGGGCCTCCGGGCCCACGCTCAAGACCGCGAGATCGTGGTGGTTCCTCCCGGCTGAGAAGAACACCATCCTGTTGGCGAAGCGCGCCGCCTCCTTCAGCCCCAGGATATCCCGATAGAATCGGGCCGCCCGTTCCAGATCCCGCACCTTCAGCACCACGTGTCCCACGCCCTCAATCTTCATCGCCGTTCCCCGGTGTTCGCCCATTTCTCCATACCCCGTGTCGACCTATAACGCGCCACGTTGAGCCAGGCTGACAAACCGCCCCTTCCCCACGATAAGGTGGTCATGGATGCGCAGGTCGAGGAGCTTGGCGCACTCCACCAGTTGACGGGTCAAGCGCAGATCCTCCTTGCTCGGGGTCGGGTCCCCGCTCGGGTGGTTGTGAAGGAGGATCAGGGAGGCCGCCGACTCCACGATGGCGGGCTTGAACACCTCGCGGGGGTGGACCAGACTGGCCGAGAGGGTCCCCTCCGAAACCACCACGTCCTTGAGGAACCCGTTCTGGGCATCCAAGAGCACGACCCGGAATACCTCCTTCTTCAGGTCTTCCATCAGCGGTCCGAAATGGGCGAAGACGCGCTCGGGGCTTCCCAGTGTGACCCTGCCGTCACTGCCGCGAGAGCGCAGGCGCCTGGTCAGCTCGAACGTCGCGGCCAACCTGACGGCCTTCGCCCGCCCCACCCCCCGGATCCGCATCAGCTCCGCCACTCCACGCCCCGCTAACCCAGACAGCGACCCGTATTGGGCGAGCATTTCGCGGGCGAGGTCCACCGCCGTCTGGCCCCGAATGCCGGTCCCCAGCTGCAGGGCCAGGAGTTCGGCATCGGCCAGCGAGTCGGGCCCCTTGAGATAGAGCCGCTCGCGGGGGCGCTCTCCCTCGGGCCACTCGCTGATTCGTAAGATCGGGCTCATCGCGTCAACGAGCCTCGTATCACGCGAATCCCGAGCCGTCAATGTCAAGAATCCGGTACAGGGCGGCGGGCGCCCGTGACTACTGGCTGACGAGCGCAAACCCCATGGAGCGGAGTTCGTCGTCGATGCCGGGCGGACGGCGGCGCTCCGCCCGACGCCGCTCAGGCTCATGCGTCTGACCGGGGCCCCGCCGCTCCCGGCGGCGCCGGTCCAGGATCACTTGAACGGCATCGACCTCTGAAAACCACCGCTTCCAATAGTCCCAGAGGTCCGGCCGGTGCCACGCCACGATCAAGAGGTGTCGGGGCATGCGTCCTCCGGCAGCCCTTCAACGAGGATCTCCCGGGGCTCGTCCCCCACCCCCGAGATCCTGACCGTGATCGTGTGGGTCGGGAGCAGAGGCAGCAGCTTGTCAGCCCATTCCACCACCGTCACCCCATCGCCGTAGAACAACTCCTCCACACCGAGGTCCAGGAGCTCGGTGTGGCTCTGCGTCCGATAGGCGTCCAGGTGATAGACGGGCAGGCGCCCTCGATATTGGTTCAGAAGGACAAAGGTTGGGCTCGTCACTGGTTCCGTGACTCCCAGTCCTCGAATCAGCCCCTGGAGGAAACAGGTCTTCCCGGCCCCTAACTCCCCCATCGTGGCGACCACGTCGCCCGCTCGCAGCACTTCGGCCAAAGCGGCGCCAATCCGCTGGGTTTCCTCCGGACTCCGGCTTTCGAATCGGACCTTCTTGCCAGCCACGAACCGAGGATACCCCGCGGGAGCTATCCCCTCAAGAACGCGACACTCAACCGGCCTGGACCTTCGCAATCGCGGCGGGAACCGCCTCCAGGATGTCTCCGGCGACCAGTCCCTCTTCACCCTTCTCATCCCGGGCCAGGTCGCCCGCCATCCCGTGGAGGTACACCGCAGCCTGGAGCACCTGGAGCGGGTCCATGCCCCGGCTCAGGAAGGCGCCGGCCATCCCCGTCAGCACATCTCCCGACCCGCCGCTCGCCATCCCCGGATTCCCCGTCGGGTTCAGGAAAACCATCCCGCCCGGCCCGCCAATAACCGTCCGCGCCCCCTTGAGCGCGACAAACGCCCCGTAGCGCTGGCAGAAGGCCCGGACGGTTTCGATCCGGTTCACCTGCACCTCGGTCACGGTCAGTCCGAGCATCCGCGCCATTTCTCCGGGATGAGGAGTCAGGCATCGGGCCGCGCGCGTGTGCTCGAGAAGGTCGAGGTGCCCGGCAAGAGCGCTCAGGCCATCGGCATCCACCACCATGGGGCGCTCCACCTCCGTCACCAGCTCCCGCGCGAGAGACTGGGTTTCGGGATCCAGCGAGATCCCCGGTCCAAGCGCCACCGCATCGACACGGGCCGCGAGCTCGAGAAGCCGGTCCTTGGCCTTCAGCGCCAGGGATTGAGCCGGCGTCTCGGCAAGCGGCTCGGTCATGGGTTCCATCCCGAGAGCAGCCACGATGGGCTGCTGGCTCACCGGACACGCGATCGTCACGAGCCCGGCTCCGCTTCGGAGCCCCGCCCGCCCCGCCATGGCCGCCGCCCCGGTTTTCCCGACCGAACCCGCGACGACCAGGAGGTGGCCAAAGCTCCCCTTGTGGGCGTCGGGGGGGCGCGGTGGAAAGAGCGGGCGGATATCCGAGGGCTCGAGCAGAAAGACCGAGATGCCACGAGCGACGTCTGCGGGAGGAATCCCGATCGGAACCACTCGGACCGTTCCGGCGTGGGCGGCGCCGGGAAAGAGAAGGAGCCCGCGTTTGAGTCCGGCGAACGTCGTCGTCAGGGTGGCCGCGACGGTCGGGCCCAAGTGGGCGCCCGTGTCAGAAGAGAGGCCAGAGGGCAGGTCCAGAGCGACCACGGGGCGACCGCTCGCGTTGATGGCCCTGATGGCGCCAGCGATCAACCCCTCCGCGGGGCCTGTCAGCCCCGTTCCCAGAAGCGCATCCACCACGAAGTCGCCGTTGCTGAGGGCCCGCTCGACTTCGGCTAAACCGTCAGCACGGACCTCGGTCATCCTGGCAGCCCGGCTCCGCCGAAACTCGCGCAGCTTGACCGCCGCGTCCCCCCGGACATCCCGGGCTCCCCCAAAGAGAAAAACCCGGACGTTCGCCCCTCCTCGAAGCAGGTGGCGCGCCACGACGAACCCATCCCCGCCATTGTTGCCCTTGCCGCAAAGGATCACGACCTTTCTGCCCCTCAGGGGACCGAAGGCCGTTCGGATCTCCCGGGACGCCCCGGCGCCGGCGTTCTCCATGAGCGTAGCGCCGGGGATTCCCAGTTCGGTGGCGGCCCGCCGGTCGAGGCGGCGCATCTCCTCGGCGGTGAACACCGGAAGCACCGCTAGCGGCCCTTGGAGAGCAGGAGGCGGGAGGCCTGAGCCAGGAAGTCGGCCAGCACGTCCGTGTAGGCTTCCCGCCCGAGGGTCCGAGCGACCCGCGGGAGCTCGATGTGAAACGCCCGCTCAGGCAGCTTGAGGATGCCGACCTGCTTGGCCGAGGAAGCGGTAAAGGAGAGCCGATCCAGAGGTTCCACCAGCACCTCGAGCCGGGGGATCTCCGGTTTCCCCCTGAGGTGCGCATCGCGGATCAGCTCCAGAAGGGTCTTCAGCCTCCACGCATCGGGCGGACTCACCCCCACCGTGGCAATCTCGATCCCCCCCGCGCTCCCCTGCCGGCCGTTGCCGTGTAACTCCACGTACAGGCTGAGAGGGCCTTGCGCCACCTCCCTCACCCGGCTGACGTACGCTTCATAGACGATCCGCGCATTGTCCGTGTAGACCTCCTCCGCGGGGGGACTCCCCGGCACTCCCTCCGTCGGCCGGTTGACGTTGAGGCGGCGGCGCCGGTCGTCGAGGTTCCCGTAGCCGGTCGCGACCACCAGACCGAAGCCGGTTCGGCGCGCCAGATCAACGCCGATGCGATCGGTCTGCTCGTCGGAGGTCCCATGGGGAGCTCCGATGACGAGTCCCTGGCGGCCCCTGACGGAGGCCATCTGGCCCAGCCCCAGGGCCGACTCTCGCTGGGCGGGGAGCGCCGCGCACCCCTGAGCGAGGGAGGCCAGGATCGCCACGGCTTTAACGAGCCCCCGCATCGTCCAGGTTCTCCCCGCTGCCGCCCGAGCGATCAGGCCCTGCCGGCACCTCCTCAGCCACCAGCATGGCCTGAGCAATGGCGTAATCACCATCATGGGTGAGACTCAGCAGCAGCCGGCGGCCTCCCAATGCCTCGCCGATGCTCCGGCTCTTCCCCGACAGCACCAGGAACGGCGCCTGTCCCGGCTCCCGGCGAACCTCCATTTCCCGCCAGCTGACCCCCAAACGAAGCCCAATCCCCAACGCCTTGAGCGCCGCTTCCTTCGCCGCAAAGCGCGCCGCCAAATGCGGAATCGGGTCGCGCCGCTTCTGGCAGTACGCGATCTCCTCGTCGGTGAAGACTCGCCGGAGAAAGTGGGTCTGCCAACGCTCCACCACCCGACGCATTCGGGCGATCTGCACCAGGTCCACGCCGATCCCCTTCACCGTCACCGGCCCTTCCCTCTCCCGATCTCGCGTTCGATGATCCCCACCAGCTCCCGCGCCAGCGTTTCGATCTGGCCCCGGTCTTCCCCCTCGATCATGACCCGGGCCAGCGGCTCAGTCCCGGAGTATCGAACCAGGATCCGTCCTCTTCCATCCATGGCCGCCTCCATCTCCTTGATCCGGTCGACCAGGGCTGGAATGGCCTCAAGCGACGGCTTCTCCTGGACCGCCACGTTCACCAGCAGCTGGGGGACTTTCGTCAGACAGCGTGAAAGCTGGGCGAGCGATTGGCCCGTCTCCCGCGCAACCATCAGGAGCTGAAGCGCGCTGATCAGGCCGTCCCCCGTGGGCGAGCGGTCCAGAAAGATCATGTGGCCGGATTGCTCCCCGCCAACATTCGCCCCAACCTTTCGCATCTCCTCCAGCACATACCGGTCACCGACCTGGGTCTTCACCGTCCGGATCCCGGCCTCGGCCAGGGAGCGATCGAGACCCAGGTTCGCCATGACGGTGGTGACGACGAGCCCGCGTTTGAGCTGGCCCCGGGCCGCGAGATGGCGAGCGCAGATAGCCAGGATGTAATCCCCGTCGCGGATCTCCCCCGCCTCATCGACCGAGATCAGCCGGTCACCGTCCCCGTCGAAGGCCAGCCCGATCTGAGCCCCGGCTGCTCGCACCTTCTTCTGAAGAGCCTGCGGGTAGAGGGCCCCGGAGCGACGGTTGATGTTCGTCCCGTCGGGTCTGACCCCCAGGGCCAGGACCCGCGCGCCGAGACTCCTGAACAACCGCGGCGCCAGACGATGGGTCGCCCCGTGGGCGCAGTCCAGCGCCACCGGTATGCCGTCGAGTCGAATGTCAGCCCCCCGCCGGCAGAAGGCCAGGTAATCGGCCTCGGCTCGATCGTACTCCACCAGACGCCCCAGCTGGGCCCCCGTGGGGCGCGGTCCGACATCGGGGGCTTCCAGGCGCTCTTCGATCTCGTCCTCCCAGGCATCGGGGAATTTCGTCCCGTCGGGAGAAAACAGCTTGATGCCGTTGTCCTCGTAAGGATTATGGGAGGCCGACAGCACGACCCCGCCGTGAGCTTCCAGATGCCGCGTCAGGAAGGCGACCGCCGGCGTGGGCAGCACGCCCACCCTGTAGCTTTCGGCCCCCGCCGACAGCGCCCCCGCCACGAGCGCGGCCTCCAGCATGGGACCCGAGAGGCGAGTGTCGCGCCCGATTACCAGCCGGGGTCGAGACACCCCCTGGTGGTCCAGGAGGGTCGTCACGATGCTGCGCCCCAGGCGATAGGTCATCTCCGGGGTCAGCGGTTCCTGGTTTGCCACGCCACGGATCCCGTCGGTCCCGAAGAGTCGCGTCATGAGGGCTCCGCGCTGACCGTCACCAGGGGCGGATCGACTTGAAGCAGCTCCACCCCCGGGGGCAAGGTAATCCTGGGCGCCAGCCGATAGATTCTCGGGCGGAGCCCCTTGAGGTTCAGCACCACCCCAACCTGGCCGGCCGTCAGCTCTTTCACCCTGGACAACGGGCCCCGGACCACCACGTCCACGCTGTCCGGAACAGGCCGGGCCTTCCAGTCGGAGGATGGCTGGACCGGCACCCGAGAGATCCGCCGCGTGGCCGTTTCCTCCGTCACCTCAATCGTCACCTCGACGCCTTTCTCGTCGGCGAGGCGGACCGAGTTGGTCAAGGGCCCCAACGAGGCCTGGCGTTTGATGGTCCCCCTGAGCCCGGAAAGATCGATCGGATCGGTTTCCACCTGCCTCCAGCGCCCGACCTCACTCCGGGGGCCGCGCACCGCGACCTCTGCCGGGTTTACCCGCACCTGGCTCACGCGATACCCCGCCGGGGGATGGCCGGTCAACCTCGGCACGACGCGGATCACCTGAGTCTCCGACGGCTCCAGCACCACGCGGATCCTGGAGGGCGACACCCGGACCACCTTGATCCCCTTCGGGGTCCTGATGGTATCCGGGAGGAGCCGCAAGGTGCTCTCCCCGGCGCGAGCCCCCGCCAGGCTCACCTCGGCGCGCAGCTCCTCCCCCGAGATGCGCGCGAGCGTTGAGCGAAGCCCCTGGACCTGCACGTCCACGGTCTCCGGACGCTCCCCGCCCAGCTCCAATCCGGCCGGCATCGAGTGAAACTCCATGGGCACGGAGAGCCCGACCTCAGCTTTCTCGCCACTCACCACCAGGAACCAGAGGCCCCCCGCCGTCAGCAGGGAGAGGAGCTTGAGCTCCCAGTGGGCCGTGATCCACCGGAAAAGGTCACGCGGGGCCATGGCGCGCCGCCTTCTTCTCCGATCCCCACCGCCGTATGAGCCCGTCCACGAATGACGCGCGGGCGGGCACTCCCCCGCCCGCCAGGAGGTCGGTCAGCCGGCGGTGCAGCACCGTCCGATCGAGCGGGCTTTCCATCTGCCCGCCCACGGCGAGCGAGATCCGGCTGCTCTCCTCTGAAACCACCAGGACCACCGCGTCCGTCTCCTCGCTGAGGCCGAGCGCAGCCCGGTGACGCGTCCCCAGCTTGCGCCCCAGCTCCAAATTGCGGGAGAGGGGGAGGAAACAGCCGGCCGCCACGACGCGGGTGCCGTGGATGAAGACCGCCCCGTCGTGGAGCGGCGAATAGGGGTGGAAGAGGCTCTCCAGGAGATCGGATGAAATCAGAGCGTCCAGCGGCACTCCCAGCTCCGCGTAATGACGGAGCCCCGTGGTGCGCTCGAGGACCATCAGCGCTCCGATCCGCTTCGCCGCCAGGGAATCGGCAGCCTGGACCACGTCGTCGACGACGTGACCCTGCTCGCGGTGACTGCCCCCCAGGACCCCCTGCAGCAGCCGGCTGTGACCGACCTGGGCCAGGGCGCGCCTGAGTTCGGGCTGGAAGAGCACGATCAGCGCCAGGACCCAGTAAGCCCAGAAGTTTTCGAGGACCCAACTCGTGCCGAAAAGCTCGTACCGGCGTGCAGCCAGCGTCGCCCCTCCGAGGAGCAGAACACCCAGAAGCATCTGGGCGGCCCGGGTCCCCTTGAACGTGAACAGGACCCAGTAAATGACCCCTGCGAGCAGCAGGATGTCGAGAGCGTCGCGCCACCGGAAGGCCTGAAGCGTTTCCCACATCGTTGAGTTTCACACCTGCCTGCGGATCGCTTCGGCGATGCGAACGGCCTGGCGAGTCTCGGCCACGTCGTGGCAGCGGATCAGGTGCGCGCCGTTGAACACGGCAATGCCCGCGGCTGCCAGCGATCCGACAAGCCGCTCACCGGGGTCCGCCTGCCCAAGGACCGCTCCGATGAACGATTTCCGAGAAACGCCCACACAGACCGGCCGGCCCAGGGCGGCCAGGAGGCCCAGGTTCCCGAGCACCCGGCAGTCCCAGTCGTACCACGGCCGATCCCCCGTCCGAAAGAAACCGATGCCGGGATCCACCGCGATCCGCTTCGCGTCAATCCCAGCCTCGCGCGCGAGCTCAAGGCTCTCCCTCAGCAGGGCCAGGATAACGTCCATCGGCTGGTTCCCTCTTCCCCGCGGCCGGCGGTCGCCGGCCATCACGATCAGGCCCGCGCCGGTCCGGGCCACCAGCGGCGCCATTCCGGGGTCGCCCGTCAGACCGCTCACGTCGTTGATGATGGCTGCCCCGGCCTCGAGTGCCGCCCGCGCCGGGGCGGCCCGGCAGGTGTCGGCCGAAACCCGGACGGCGAGCTTGGCCACCAGCTGCTCGATGGCCCCGGCGAGCCTGTCAGCCTCCTCCGCCTCGGAGATCCGCGTGACCAGATAGGGCGCCGAGGACATCCCGCCGACGTCCACGAACACGGCTCCGCCCTCGACCATCCGCTCCGCGGTTGAGAGAAGCTGGTCATGATCCTGAACCACCGAGCCCGCGTAGAACGACTCTGGGCTGACATTGAGGGCGCCAAACACCGCCACCGGCATCCCCTCACCGACCTCGACTCCCCCCAGGACCGCCCGCTTCACTCCATCCATTTCGTCACCAAAATACCATTGATCCGGGCGGCCGTGGCGAGCGAATTGGCGCCGGCTTCACGCGCGTAACCGGATCGTGGTTTGGGGGGAGGCAGCCCCCGAAGCCCCGAGCCGAAGGCCAGGGGTCGGCTTTGCCGAGGGGCGTCGGAAGGGGGGGTACCCGGGCTTCCACGCCGAAGGCGTGGGGGGGCCTGGGTGGCCCCCCTCCGAAGCTCGAGCGCCGGCTTTGCCGGCGCAACCTGGGGGAGGCCTCGGAGGGGGCCGTCGAGGCCCCCTCCGACAATGCTACGCCGGGGCGGGCGCCCCCTGAAAGGTGGTCGCGCGGAGAATGCGCGAGATCTCTTCACCGTCAAGAGACTCCCGCTCCAACAGGGCGCGGGCGAGGGCGTGAAGTCGCTCCAGGTTCTCTTCGATGATCTGTCGCGCCTTGGAGGCGCAGTCGGTCACGATCCGCCTGATTTCGGCATCGATGAGGATGGCCGTGTCCTCGCTGTAGTCCTTGTGTCGGGCGAACTCGCGGCCGAGAAAGATGTGCTCCTCGTTCTTGCCGAACGTCAGGGGGCCGAGCTTCTCGGACATGCCCCACTCGCACACCATCTTCCGCGCCATCTCCGTGGCCTTTTCCAGATCATCCCCCGCGCCGGTGGTCTGCTGCCCCAGCACGATCTCCTCGGCGGTGCGGCCGCCCAGGAGGATCGTGATCCGGTTGCTCAGGTACTCCTTCGAATAGTTGTACTTGTCGTCGGTGGGCAGCTGCTGGGTCAAGCCAAGGGCGCGCCCCCGGGGGATGATCGTGACCTTGTGAACGGGATCGGTCCCAGGGAGGAAGTCGGCGACGAGGGCATGACCGGCCTCGTGGTAGGCGATGGTCTTCTTCTCGTCCTCGCTGATAATCATCGAGCGGCGCTCGACGCCCATCAGGACCTTGTCCTTGGCATTCTCGAAATCCAGCATCTCCACGGACTTCTTGTTTTGCCTGGCCGCCAGAAGGGCGGCTTCATTGACGAGATTGGCGAGATCGGCACCCGAGAAGCCGGGCGTCCCCCGGGCCAGCACCTTGAGCTCCACGTCGGGGGCGAGCGGGATCCGCCGGGAATGGACCTTCAGAATCTCCTCCCGTCCCTTGACGTCCGGCCGCGGCACCACCACCTGGCGATCGAAGCGCCCGGGCCGGAGCAGCGCAGGGTCCAGCACGTCGGGCCGGTTGGTCGCAGCGATCAGGATGACCCCATCGTTGGTCTCGAAGCCGTCCATCTCCACCAGGAGCTGGTTCAACGTCTGCTCGCGCTCATCGTGACCGCCGCCGAGGCCTGCCCCCCGGTGCCGCCCGACCGCGTCGATCTCGTCCATGAAGATGATGCAGGGGGCGTGCTTCTTGCCC
>JACQWA010000160.1 GCA_016209425.1 Candidatus Rokuibacteriota bacterium | reverse complement strand
CCCCCCTTCGGGGTGGGCCCGGCCCCCTCCGAGGCCTCCCCCACGAACAGGGTTGCGCCGGCGGAGCCGGCGCGCGAACTGAGGTTAGCCCGGAGCGGCCCTAGCCCGCCTAGCCCGCCAGCGGCGCCTTTCCCTCGCCTGCCCAGAGAGGTATGATACGTCTGTGCTGTACAGCTCGGTGATCCGCGACCGCTTCCGCCATCCGAGGTTCTTCGGGGATTTGCACGCCGCCGACGCCGTCTTCGAGGACGTGAACCCGCTCTGCGGGGACCGGGTCCGGTTTCAACTCCGGTTGGCCGACGGCGGGATCGCGGACGCGCGCTTCAAGGGGGATTCCTGCGCCATCTGCATGGCCTCCTCCGACCTCCTCGCTGAGATGATCCGGGGGCGGCCCCGTGGCGAGGTCCTGGCCCTCGGGCCCGACGACCTGCTCAGCCGCCTCGGGGCGACGATCCGGCCGTCGCGGATGACGTGCGTGACGCTACCGCTCCAGGTTCTGCGGGGCGCCCTGGCCCACGTGGAGGCCGCGCGATGACGCTGGCGGATCTCTGCCGCCCCGATTTCCCGATCCTCGCCCGGAAGGTCAACGGCAAGCCCCTCGTCTACCTGGACTCCGCCGCGTCCAGCCAGAAGCCGCGCCAGGTGATCGACGCGCTGCGGGGCTACTACGAGACGTCCCACGCCAACGTCCACCGCTCGATCCATACCCTGGGGGAGGAGGCCACGGCCCTCCTGGAGTCGGCCCGGGACAGCGTTAGGGAGTTCATCGGCGCCGAGCAGCGGGAGGAGATCGTCTTCGCGCGGGGGACCACCGACGCGATCAACCTGGTGGCCCAGGCCGTGGGCCGGACCATCCGGCCCGACGACGAGATTCTCGTCACCGAGATGGAGCACCACACGAACCTGATCCCCTGGCAGATGCTCTGCCGGGATCGCGGGGCCGTGCTGAAGGCCGTCCCCGTGGTCGGCGAAGGCGTTCTCGACCTGGAGGCGTTCTCCCGCCTCCTGTCGCCCCGCACGCGCGTGGTCGCGGTGGCCCACGTCTCCAACGTCCTCGGGACCATCAACCCGGTCGCCGAGATCGTGAGCCGCGCTCACGCGGCCGGCGCCCTGGTCCTGGTGGACGGGGCCCAGGCGGTCCCCCACCTGCCGATCAACGTCGCGAGCCTCCGAGCCGACTTCTACGCTTTCTCGGGGCACAAGATGCTGGGTCCCACGGGAGTCGGCGTGCTCTACGGGCGACGGGCCGTGCTCGACTCGCTGGAACCGGCCTGGGGCGGGGGCGAGATGATCAAGGAGGTCTGGATCGACCACGCCCAGTGGAACGACCTGCCCTGGCGCTTCGAGCCGGGGACGCCTCCCATCGCCCCGATCGTCGGCCTGGCGGCGGCGGTGGAGTACCTCTCGAAGCTCGGGATGGAACGGGTCGCCGCCCACGAGCACGAGCTCTGCCGGCTGACGCTGGACCTCCTCAGCAAGAACGGCGATCTGATCATCTACGGGCCGCGGAACCTCGAGATCAAGTCGGCCGTGGTCGCGTTCAACGTCCGCGGCCTCCATCCGCATGACGTCGCCCACCTGCTGGACGAGGAGGGGATCGCGGTCCGGGCCGGTCATCACTGCGCGATGCCCCTCATGCGACGACTGGGCGTCGTGGGAACCGTCCGCGCGAGCTTCTCGGTCTACACCACGCCGGGGGAAATCGAGCTGCTGGCCAAGTCACTGGCCAACCTGCACTTGATGATCTGACCGGTCCGGCAGCCACCGCCATGACCCATCGAATGCTCAAGATCATTCCCGCGAAGTGCACCGGCTGCATGCAGTGCGAGCTGGCCTGCTCCTTCGTCCAAACCGGGGGCTTCCAGCCCTCACGCTCGGTGATCCGCGTCCATCTCTTCGACGAGCAGGCCTCCTACGCGCCCTACACGTGTTTTCAGTGCAAGGAAGCGTGGTGCATGAACGCCTGCCCGGTCAACGCGATCGCCATCAACCCGGAGACCGGAGCCAAGGTGGTGCTGGCCGAGACCTGCGTGGGGTGCGCCCTCTGCACGATTGCCTGTCCCTTCGGCACGATCTTCTACAATCCCGACACCCGGAAGGCCTTCAAGTGCAACCTCTGCGAGGGGGACCCGGCCTGCGTCAGCGCGTGTCCCACCGGGGCCATCGTGTACGAGGCGGCGCCCGCCGTGGACTGGATGGCGCCGTGGGCGCAGAAGGTTCACTCCCGCTTTTTGGAAGTTGTGGCTGCCGGAGGCGGGTGACGGAGCGGAGGCGAGATGGGCAGGCGGCACGTGGTCGTGGGGGGCGGGCCGGCAGGGATCTTTGCCATCGAGACGATTCGCAATCTGGCTCCCGACGACGACATCACGCTCGTTTCGGACGAACCCGCTTACTCGCGCATGGTGCTGCCGTACTTCATGGCCGGAGAGATCCCCGAGGGGCACGTCTTGACCGGAAAGGACCGCTACTTCGAGCGGCTCAGGGTCAAGACCGTCGTGAAGCGCGTGAGCCGGGTTGACCCTACGGGCAAGACGCTGACGCTGGCCGACAAGAGTTCGGTCTCGTTCGACACCCTCCTGATCGCGACGGGGTCGTCCCCCCTCACGCTGGATATCCCGGGGGCGTCCGGCCCCGGCGTCTCAAACCTCTGGACCCTGGAGGATGCCCGGGCGATCCTCGCGCGGATCAAGGGGGAAAAGGCCAAGGTCGTGTTCGTCGGCGCCGGCTTCATCGGCTTCATCGTCCTCAACGCCCTGGCCAAGGTCGGCTGCGAGCCGGCGGTGGTGGAGGTGGAGCCCCAGATTCTCCCGCGGATGCTCGACCGTCAGAGCGCCGAACTGGCGACGAAGTGGCTCGCGAAGAAGGGGATCGCCTGCCACGTCGGGGTCCGGGCCGCGGAGATCGGGGACCGGGGCGGCCAGAAGGTCGTCGCGCTCTCCGACGGCCGGTCGCTCACCTCGGACCTGGTGGTCATCGCGGTGGGGGTGAGGCCGAACGTGGATCTCCTGACGGACCGGGGGATCCGGACGAACCACGGGATCCTGGTGGACGACCACCTGCGGACGAGTGTCCCGGATGTCTACGCCGCGGGGGATGTCGCCGAGGGGAATGACCTCTCCACCGGCAAGCCGGCGGTCCACGCGATCCAGCCGACGGCGGTGGAGCACGGGCGAGTGGCGGGCGCCAACATGGCGGGGCGCGCGGTTGCGTACGCGGGCAGCCTCAGCATGAACATCCTGGACGTGGTCAAGCTCCAGGCCGCGTCGTTCGGTCTCTGGCGGGGGGACGGTCGGGAGACCACCGTGGTGGAGAACGCCTCCCGCCCCGTCTACCGCAAGCTGGTCTGGGACGGCGATCGGATCGTCGGGGCCATTTTCCTCGGTCCGGCCGACGACGTGGCGCTGCTGAACGACATGGGAATGGTCAAGGGGCTGATCCAGACCAAGACTTCCTTGGGGGAGTGGAAGGCCTACATCCGGAGGAACCCGATGGATCTCCGGCGCCCCTACGTGGCCTCAGGGGTGGCCGTGAAGCTCCTGGAGCAGACGCTCCTGGGGGCCGAGAGCGCCGAGCGCGGATACCGATTCGGGGACGCCAAACCCGAGTCCAAACCCACCGACGCCCACAGGGTGTTCGTCTCCACCAGACCTTCGGGGTGAACGACCTCCGCCCGCTTGACGCCTTCCGCTCGCCGCGCTTCGGGCAGCCGCCGACCTTCATGCGCCTGCCTCACGTGCGCGAGCCCGAGCGGCTGGACGTCGCGCTGGTTGGGATCCCGTACGACGGGGGGACCTCCTACCGGCCCGGGGCCCGCTTCGGCCCGCGCGCGATTCGTGATCAGTCGGCGCTGATCCGCCCCTGGAACCCGGTACTGAATATCGCTCCCTTCGAGAAGCTCCGGATCGCCGACTACGGCGATGTGGATGTGGCGCCGATCTCCATCGAGTCGACCTTTGCGGCGGTGGAGCGCGAGATCGGGCGGCTGCTCCAGCACGGCGTCGTTCCCGTCGCGGTGGGGGGCGACCACTCGGTGACGCTGCCGATCCTTCGCGCCGTCGCCACGCGATACGGGCCCGTGGGGCTCGTCCACTTCGACGCCCACCCCGACACGTGGGACGAATACTTCGGCTCCAAGTACTTCCACGGAACCCAGTTCCGCCGGGCGGTGGAGGAGCGGCTCGTTGACCCGGAGCGGGTGATCCAGATCGGCATCCGTGGTCCCCTCTACGGGGCAAACGACTTTGACTTCCACGCCCAGTACGGGCTGGAAGCGATCCGGATCGAAGCGGTCAAGGAGCGGGGGATCGGGTGGGTCGCCGACCGGGTCAAGCGGCTCGCCGGCGCCCCGGTCTACTGCTCCTTCGACATCGACGCCGTGGATCCGGCCTACGCCCCGGGCACCGGAACGCCCGAAGTCGGTGGGCTCACCTCCTACGAGGCCGTGCGCCTCCTCCGGGCGCTTCAGGGGCTCAGGCTGATCGGCGCCGACGTGGTGGAGGTCTCGCCGCTCTACGATGGCCCGGGGCAGGTGACGGCCCTCCTGGCTGCCAATCTCCTCTTCGAGCTCCTGAGCCTCCTGGCCCTCCAGCGCTAGCAAGTCGGAGGGGGCCCCACCCACGCCTTCGGCGCGGGGCCCGGCCCCCTCCGAGTCCTCCCCCAGGTTGCGCGGGCCGGGGACCCACGCCTTTGGCGTAGGTGCGCGCTCGAAACGTTCGGTAGTGCGGCCGGCCTGTCCTGGCTGTGGTATAGTCAACCCGTAGGCGTGACTCATGAGGCCGTGTGTCATCTCCATCCTGGCCTTCCTCCTCGTCGCCGTCGGCCTGGCCCCGGCGTGGGCGGCCCAGCCGGTCTCGCTGATCCAGATCGAAGGGGTCATCAGTCCGGTCGCCCTCCGTCTCATTTCCACGGCCATCGACCGCGCCCAGGCGGAGCGCGCCCAGGCGCTGATCATCCAGCTCGACACCCCCGGCGGGCTTGAGCGCTCCATGCGCTCCATCGTGCAGAAGATGCTGAACGCGGAGGTTCCCGTCGTCGTGTACGTGGGCCCGACCGGCGCCCGTGCGGCCTCGGCCGGTGTCTTCATCACCATGGCGGCCCACGTGGCGGCCATGGCGCCGGCGACCAACATCGGCGCGGCCCATCCCGTGGCGGTGGGCGGCGGGCAGATCGACAAGGAGAGCGCGAAGAAGATCACGAACGACGCCGCAGCCTTCGCGCGGACCATCGCGACCGAACGGGGACGGAACGCCGACTGGGCCGAGAAGGCGGTCCGGGCCTCCGTGTCCGCCACCGAGCGCGAGGCGGTCAAGCTCAAGGTGGTCGACCTGATCGCCGACAATATCTCCGACCTTCTGGTGAAGATCGACGGCAAGACGGTGAAGACCATCAAGGGCTCGGTCCGGCTCCAGACGGCGGACGCGCCGGTCAAGAAGGTGGAGATCGGCTTCCGGGACAAGTTCCTGACCCTCATCACGGATCCGAACGTCGCCTACATCCTGATGATGATCGGGATGCTCGGGCTCTTCTTCGAGCTGTCCAATCCGGGCGTGGTCCTTCCCGGTGTGATGGGAGGGATCAGCCTGATCCTGGCCTTCTTCGCCTTTCAGACCCTGCCGATCAACTACGCGGGGCTGCTGCTGATCCTCTTCGGCATCATTCTGCTGATCGCCGAAATCAAGGTGGTGAGCCACGGCGTCCTCACCATCGGCGGCATCGTCTCGATGGTGTTGGGCTCCCTCATGCTCTTCGACGCCCCCGAGGCCGATCTGAGAGTCTCGTGGTGGGTGATCATTCCGACCGTGGGGACCACGGCGGCCGTCTTCGCCTTCGCGGTGACGGCCGGCGTCCGCGCCCTCTACCAGAAGCCCAGCACGGGCTCCTACGGGCTCGTCGGCCAGGTGGGAGTGGCCCGCTCACCCCTGACCCCGGCCGGCGAGGTGTTCATCCAGGGCGAGCTCTGGCGGGCGGTGGCCGAGAACGGGGCGGTGGCCGAGGGGGAGTCGGTGAAGGTGACCGCCGTAGAGGGACTGACCCTGAAGGTGACCAAGGCGACCGAACCGTAGGAGGACGCTATGTTCGGATTTGAGTGGCTGATTAGTGTCATTCCCGTCGTCGTCATCGTCTTGTTTATCATCGGCGCCTCCGTCCGGATCCTCCGGGAGTACGAGCGGGGCGTCATCTTCCGCCTCGGAAAGAAAGCCCGGTCGGTCTTCAATCCCGGCGGCGATGGCCTGGGCCCGGGTCTCCTCCTCCTGATCCCCTTCGTGGACAAGATGGTGAAGGTGAGCCTCCGCACCGTCGCCATGGACGTTCCGCCGCAGGACGTGATCACCCGGGACAACGTCTCGATCAAGGTGAACGCGGTGATTTACTTCCGGGTGCTGGAGCCGGAGAAGGCGATCATCCAGGTGGAGGACTACCTCTACGCGACCTCGCAGATCGCCCAGACGACGCTGCGGAGCGTTCTCGGGCAGCAGGAGCTGGACGACCTCCTCTCAGCCCGAGACAAGATCAACCAGCAGCTCCAGAAGATCATCGACGAGCACACCGACCCCTGGGGCATCAAGGTCACCACCGTGGAGGTCAAGCACATCGACCTCCCTCAGGACATGCAGCGGGCGATGGCCAAGCAGGCCGAGGCCGAGCGCGAGCGCCGCGCCAAGGTCATCAACGCCGACGGCGAGTTCCAGGCGGCGGCCAAGCTCTCCCAGGCTGCCGAGGTGCTGGCGCGCTTCCCGATCGCCGTCCAGCTCCGGTTCCTCCAGACCATGCGAGAAGTGGCCTCGGAGAGGAACACGACGACCTTCTTCCCCATCCCCATCGACCT
>JACQWA010000159.1 GCA_016209425.1 Candidatus Rokuibacteriota bacterium | reverse complement strand
GGCCGCACGCGCGCGGGTCGAGCGGCTGGATCCCCGGATCACTTTACCTCCGCTCGTCGCACTGTTCTCAGAGGTGATGGCCGACCGCCGATCCGGGCGGCGTCCCGAGGCGGCCCGGCCCCAGTCACCATAGGCGCTCGGCCGTGACTCCCGTGAGGAGGTCGAGACAGGCGGCAGGACGTGGTGCAGCCCCTGCGCAGACCGAGATCCGCTTCCTTAGGGAGTTCCCGCCCTGCAGACGCGGCGAACCTTATCGTCGGAGGCCCGAGAGGAATGCTCTTCGCCAGTATCACCCGTCGCTGCTCGGTGTCGCTGCCCGAGGGAGTACGGCGGGCGGACATCTCACTGAACAGCCATCATGTCACCCTGGCCGTGGACGGGCGGATGGGGCGCCTCTCGGTGGGGGACGGGGAGCTCACCGCGGTCGAGGCCGCGGGCGCTAAGGAAGCAGGGGCGAGCGAGTTCGAGCTGGTCCGCGCATCGGTCGAGCGCGCGACGAGGACACTCCGCATTTCCCGGCTCACGTGCGGAGGCCGCCCACTGTACTACACCGTCACCCAAGAGGGGCAGTTCTTCTGCTCGACACACGTCTCCATGCTCCGACGGGTCGGGGTTCCACTCACCGAAAACGCCGCCGCGCTTCCGGAGTTCCTTGTCTATTGCTTCGTCACGCCTCCCGAGACCCTCTTCAAGGGGATCAGCCAGGTCCCCTACGGCCAGACGCTCGTTGTTGCGCTTCGAGGGGACACGGTGGTTGTCCGGCTCAGCGGAGCGTCCTTCGGCATCGCTCAACCTCCTCCACTGCCAGACGACGGCTGGGACGGGCCAGTGTCCCGAACGCTCATGCGCACCTTCGAGCTCCTCTCCGGCAGTAGGGACCATGTTGCGACCCTTCTGAGCGGCGGCATGGATTCTTCTATCCTGACGGCCCTCGCATCGCGCGTTCTCGGGATCCGCCGTACCTACTCCACGTCGTACCCTTTCGAGGACCCTGGCCAGGACGTCGAGGAGCAATACGCGCTGTCAGCCGCGGCGGCACTTGGTGTCAACCATTCTCACCACCGCCCCACTGTCGCGGAATACCTCCATGGGCTCCTCGATGCCATCGCGGCGGCTGAGGAGCCGCTCCATGGGCTTCAGACAGTGTTGCTCGGATGCCTGTTTCGGCGGGGGCTGGAACCGGACCGCACCCTCGTGGTCTGCGGTCAGGGAGCGGACGGGCTGATGGGTCTCCCCCTGCACGAGGCTGTCCGGCGAGCCCGCGAGAACGCCGGGCTACTCCGCTACCTGTCGTTCCCGCCCATCCCGTCGGGGATCCGCCTGCTGGCCGCCGCCTCCGGCCGCGGCCACCATCTTCTGTCGAGAGTCCGCGATCTCCGGCGATACCGTGTCGCCATCTCGGACACGAACAGCGTGATCTGGGATCTCCAGCGGTACGGCAGTGAGGACTGGGTGCGCGCGCACTTCGGGGTGGCCCCCGGCGAGATCATCGCCAACCGGCTTCGCGCCCTGGCCGGTTGGGCGGGGCGAGACCTGCTCGACCTCATCTCGCTGCTGGACCTCACCGGCGATATCGCGGCGGTGCAATCACTGTGGTCGAAGATCGCGGAGAGCCACGGGCGCACCGTGGTCTATCCGTTCACCAGCCCGGAGCTTATCGAATACCTGCTCGGCGTCCCCTGGAGCGTAAAGCTCAGCGCACCCAAGGCTCTCGCGCAGGGGGTGGCGCGCTGCCTGCAAATTCCCGACTTCATCGTCTCTCGCCCGAAGAGTAGCTTCGGCGTGCGAGCGAGCCGCTGGGCCAATCCCGGGGGACCATTCGAACCGCTCGTGCCGCTTGTGGCTCCGGCGGTCCCTGAATCGTTAATCCGGGAGGTTCAGTCTCCGAGGGAGGACCTCGCCAGGATCTACTGGAATCTCCTCAACTACGCCATCTGGCGCAGGCTGGTCGTGGACGGCGAGCCCCTCGACTCCCTGCACGCGGAGCTGGACTCGTCCTCAGAGAGCCTTCGCCCGCACTGAAGCGCCCCTCTGTCTCAGGATAGGCGAGAAAGCCGCTATCCCCGAAATTGGTGGTGCGGGCGAGACGGGATGACTCCATGGAGGCCCACGTGCCCGTAGGGGACGAGGATGTGCAAGTCGTGGCGAAGGCGCGCCGGCGCGCGTTCACGGCAGAGTGCAATGAGGGCCTAGCACTTCGCGCGCCGCCGCTCGCCGCTCCCTGCGCGCTCCCCCGGCGTCCTCTGGGCGACGCTCGGCAGTCCGTTGCGCCACCTGGGAGCCGAGTGGGCCACTCGCGGTGATGCGCGTGAGGCCCGGCCGGTTGGGCTCCTGGCCATTCCGCTCCGGACCCCGGCGGTCCACGACGGGTACCGTTTCCCCGGCACGATCTTCGCCGGTGAGGCACCCCCGGTGAAGCTGGGGGGAGGGAACTGTTAGAGGAACCGACCCTCCCGTGCTGTAACCCCTTGATTCTCTGGTTTATGAGGATACGGCTCCGCCGTGCGATCTTCAGCGGTAATCCGTAAAGAGAATTTACAGAACCACGTTCCGCTCCTCCTATCGGGCGAATGCCGACCATGTGCACATAACTATCTAGAACATAAAACGTAATCCGATCAGCTTGCGCCAGGTCAAGGCCGGGCGATGGCAGTTCGAAATGGAGTGGGCCGAGGGGCGGCACTAAGCCAGGCGCGCCAGTGAAGTCAGAAAATCTTACAGAACTGGAAGCCTCCCGAATGGCCGAGAAAAGAGGCGGCGTGGCTGTCACGTAAATG
>JACQWA010000158.1 GCA_016209425.1 Candidatus Rokuibacteriota bacterium | reverse complement strand
TGCCTGGCCCTCTCGTTGACCCTGCTCCGCGACCTGGGCCGTTCGTTTCGGGATTACGCGGTCGCGCGCCGCGCCCGTCGGGAGGAAGGCCTCGCGGAGATCTACCACCGGGGGGTCGATGCCCAGCTGGCCGGCAAGACGGCGCCGGCCGCGGAAGCGTTTCAGGCGCTCTTGGGCCGCGAGCCGGGACACTCCGAGGCCCACGAGAGGCTCGGCGAGTTGGCTCTAGCTCGGGGCGACCACTTGGCGGCCCTCGATCATGACCTCCAGGCCCTGCGGAGCGAGGAGCGTCCCGACACGCTCCTGGCCGTTGCCCTCGACTATCAGCGATGCGGGCGCGGGGACGAAGCCTTGGCGGCCTATCGGCGAATTCTTCAGCGAGACCGAACCCACCTGCCGGCCCTGCGTGGCATCCGGGACCTGTCGGTCACCCGGGGGCGGTGGACTGAAGCGCTGTCGGCGCAACAACGGCTTGCGGAACTCGTGCCCGACGCCGAGCGGCTGGCGGAGCTCGACTGGCTCGCGGGCATTCAGTACGAGGTCGGGAAGGAACTGCTCGCCGAGGGGAAGCCCCAGGAGGCCCTGACCCACTTCAAGGAGTCGGTGAAGGCGAACCGGGCGTTCCTCCCGGCCCTCGTGGCCATGGGGGACGCCCACCTGAAGGCCGGCGACGAACGCGAGGCGATCCGGACGTGGGAGCGGGCCGCCGAGATTGCCCCGGCGCCCGTCCTCCTCCACCGCCTGGAGCAGGCCTATCGCGCCGAGGGGCGCCCGAGCCGTATGATCGCCGTGTATCACGACGCCGTCGCGCGCGCGTCCCAGGACCTGTCGCTGGCGTTTGCTTTGGGACGGGTCTACTTCGAGCTGGAGATGCTGGACGAAGCGGCGGACCAGTTCGAAAAGCTGGAGGTCCGGGCCCCGGATTTTGCTCCGCTGCACGCCTACCTGGGCGCCATTTTCGAGCGGCGGGGGCAGGTGGCCGAGGCGTTTGAAGAGTACCGACGGGCGCTCACCCTCACGCAGAGCTTTGACTGGCCGCACCGCTGTTCGGCGTGCGGGGTCGGGCATCCCCGCTGGCAGGACCGGTGCCCGGGCTGCCACCGCTGGAACACCTCCCACCCCTGACGCATCTCCTTGTGGCAGGAGTGGGCCACCACTGCCCTCGATCTCTTCTTCCCCCCCTTCTGTCCCCTCTGCCACCTCCGTCTCGGCGAGAGGCGACGGGACCCACTCTGCGGCTCCTGCTGGGAGGGCCTGGAGCGGCTCCTCCCGCCGTACTGCGAGAGCTGCGGTCGTCCGTTCCCGCGATTTGAGCGGGGTGGCTCCCGGGAGGGGTCGCCCTGTGAGGCCTGTCGGCGCAGCCGCCCTCGCTTCACCTATGCCCGCGCCGCGACGCTCTACGGTGGGCGGGTGCGGGAGGCCCTGCATGTGTTGAAGTTCGGCGGCAAGACGGCGGTGGCTCAGCCGTTGGGCGACCTCCTGGCAGAGGTCGGCAGCAGTATGGTTCCCGTCAACGATGTCCATTGCCTGGTGCCGGTCCCCCTCCATCCGTCCCGCGAGGCCGAACGCGGGTTCAACCAATCCGTCCTCCTTGCCCGTCGCGTGAGCCGGCGATGGGGGGTCCCGGCCGAGGCCAAGGTCCTCCGGCGGCAGCGAGCCACGCGTCCGCAGACCGACCTCGACGCCGCGGAGCGCCGGGCCAACGTGAAGGGCGCCTTCGAGCTTCGCCGCTCCCATGTTGTCGAAGGGCGACACGTGTTGCTGGTCGACGACGTGCTCACCACCGGTGCCACCGCCGGCGAGTGCGCCCGGGTGCTCTTGAATGGCGGGGCGGCGACGGTCGGAGTCCTGACCGTCGCGCGAGTTCCCTAGCGCCGGGCCGAGGGCTGGGCCCAGGAGGGCATTGACGCCCTGTTTCCCGGAACCTTATAATGAAGTCCCCAGTGGCTGACAATCCTTCCATCACCTCCTAACAAGAAGGAGCGGGCGATGGGCGTGCGGGTCGGCGTGAACGGCTTCGGACGTATCGGCCGCGTGTTCCTCCGGACGGCTCTCCAGACGAAGGAGTTGGACGTGGTGGCGGTCAATGACCTGGCCGACGCCAAGACCCTCGCGCACCTTCTGAAGCACGACTCGGTCCATGGTCCGATTGCCGCCGACGTGTTCGCCAAAGGCGAGGCGATCTTCGTGGACGGGCGGGAGGTTCGGGTCTGCTCGGTCAAGGATCCCGCTGCGCTCCCGTGGAAGGAAATGGGCGTGGACGTGGTGGTGGAGTCCACCGGGCTCTTCCGCGATCGCGCGACGTCCTCGAAACATCTTGCGGCCGGCGCCCGGAAGGTGGTGATCACGGCTCCGGCCAAGGATCCCGACGTCACGATCGTTCTCGGCGTGAACGAGGCGGCGTACGACGCCAGCAGGCACCACCTGGTCTCCAACGCCTCGTGCACGACCAACTGCCTGGCCACGGTCGCCCGGGTGCTGGTGGACCGCTTCGGCGTCAAGCGCGGTTTCGCCTCCACGGTCCACGCCTACACCAATGATCAGCCGGTCCACGATTTTCCCCACAAGGATCTGCGTCGCGCCCGGGCCGCGGCGCTCAGCATCATCCCCACCACCACCGGGGCCGCCACGGCCGTGGGGCTCGGGCGGCCGCAGCTCAAGGGGACGCTGGACGGCATCGCCCTCCGGGTCCCCACTGCCAACGTCTCCGGGGTGGATCTGGGGGCCGAGCTGGAGCGGCCGGCCCGCGTCGAGGCCGTCAACGACGCCTTCCGGGCCGCCGCGGCCGGCCCGCTGACGGGAATCCTGGACGTCGCCGACGAGGAGCTGGTCTCGTGCGATTTCAACGGCAACCCCCACTCGGCGATCGTGGATCTCCCCTCGACCGCCCTCGTGGAAGGGACGCTCATCAAAGTTCTGGCCTGGTACGACAATGAGTGGGGGTACTCCTGCCGGGTTCGTGATCTGATCCTGCTCATGGCGAAGTCGCTCTGAGTGAGAGCGAGGGATTCCCTCCCCCGGCGGACGGGGGGCCCGTGTGACCCACCAGACATGGCCAAGCTGAGCGTCGAGGAGCTCGACCTTGAGGGGAGGCGAGTCTTCCTGAGGGCTGATCTGAACGTCCCGCTGGCGGGCCCCCAGCCGGAGGCTGGGGAGTGGCGGGTCGCGGACGATTCCCGGCTCCGGGCGGTACTCCCGACGCTCCAGCACTGCATGAAGTCTGGCGCCCTGGTGATCCTGGCTTCCCACCTGGGGCGTCCGAAGGGAACACCAGATCCGAAATACTCGCTGGCTCCGGTCGCCAGACGGCTCGGGGAGCTGCTGGGTCAGCCGGTTCCTCTCGCTCCGGATTGCGTGGGCGAAGTGGTGGAGGCCCGCGTCCGGCAGCTTGAGCCCGGCCAGGTGCTCCTCCTGGAGAACCTCCGGTTCCACCCCGAGGAGGAGGGAAACGTCCCGGCCTTTGCCCAGGCCCTTGCCCGGCTGGCCGATCTCTATGTCAACGACGCCTTCGCGGCCGCCCACCGGGCCCATGCATCCATCGAAGCCATCACCCGCTACCTGTCCCCGGCGGCTGCTGGCCTCCTCATGCGCCGGGAGCTTGAGGCCCTGGGACGAATCCTGGAACGTCCAGAGCGCCCGCTCGTGGCGATCCTCGGAGGCGCGAAGGTCTCGGACAAACTGGCGCTGGTGGAGCATCTCCTTGAGCGGGTGGACAGCCTCCTGATCGGGGGCGGCATGGCCTTCACCTTCCTCACCGCCCTCGGCCATGGCGTGGGACGCTCGCTGGTGGAACCTGAGCGGATCGAGATGGCGCGCCAGGTGCTGGCCCAGGCCAACCGACTCGGGGTTCCCGTCGGGCTTCCCGTTGATACCGTCGTGGGCGAGAGCACCGAGTGCAACGAGGGCCGCGCGGTTGGCATCCGGGAGATCCCGGACCAGCTGATGGGGCTGGACATTGGTCCGCAGACGCTTGCCCGGTTCACCCAGGCCCTCCGCGGAGCGAAGACCGCGGTCTGGAACGGTCCCATGGGCGTCTTCGAAAGGCCTCCGTTCTCTCAGGGGACCTTGGGACTCGCCCGGGCCGTGGCCATGTGTGGCGCGTTCTCGGTGGTCGGGGGCGGGGATACCGTGGCCGCCATCCATCAGGCCGGGGTGAGTGGGAAGATCGGCTACGTCTCCACCGCCGGCGGGGCCTTCCTTGAGTTTCTCGAGGGACGGGCGCTTCCCGGCGTCGTGGCTCTTACGGACCGGTCCTGATGCGCGCCCCGCTCGTGGTGGCCAACTGGAAGATGCACGGCACCATCGCCGAGGGGCGGGCCCTGGCCTCCGCGGTGCGCGACGGGCTCAAGCGCCCACGCGGGGTCGAGGTGGTCCTCTGCCCGCCCTTTACCGTGCTCCCTGCGGTCGCCGAGGTGCTGGCCGGGTCAGCCATTGCGGTCGGCGCCCAGAACTGTTATTGGGAGACGAGCGGGGCCTTCACGGGCGAGGTGTCGCCAGCCATGCTGGCCGAGCTCGGCTGCCGCCTGGTCATTGTCGGCCACTCGGAGCGTCGCCAGCACTTGGGGGAGACGGACGCCCAGGTGAACCTCAAAGTCCGAGCCGCCCTCGCCCATGGGTTGGCCCCCCTCCTGTGCGTGGGGGAATCGGCCGACGAGCGGCGTCAGGGACTGACCTTTAACATCGTCGAGGGAGAGCTGAGAGCCGGGCTCCGGGGGCTCTCGCCCGAAGCCCTCGGACACTGTATTGTGGCGTATGAGCCCGTCTGGGCCATCGGGACGGGGGTCAACGCCACCCCGGCTCAAGCCTCCGAGGTTCACGGCTACCTGCGCGGGCTCCTGTCGGAGCTGGCCTCCAAGGAGATCGCCCAGACGGTGCGGATCCTCTACGGCGGCAGCGTCAAGCCCGACAATGCCGGGGAGCTCTGCCGGGAACCCGAGATCGACGGGGGGCTGGTGGGAGGAGCCAGCCTCCAGGCTCAGGCGTTTGTCGGCATCGTGAAGAAAGCCGCGGGCCGCGGCGCCACCCCGAAGGAGTAAGTCGTGTACACTCTGCTCGTCGTCCTGCACGTCATCGTAAGCCTCGCCATCATTGCCATCGTGCTGCTTCAGGCCGGCAAGGGCGCCGACATCGGATCGGCGTTTGGCGGGGCGGGCAGCCAGGCCGTCTTCGGCTCCATGGGGACTCCCACGCTCCTGGGGAAGATCACCACAGGGGTGGCCATCGTGTTCATGCTGACGTCCTTCAGCCTCGCCATGCTGGCCTCGCGCCGGGCGGCGTCCGTCATGACCCAGCCAACTCCCGTCCAGCAGCCCGCGCCGCCGGCTGGCCAAAAGTGAAACCGGCGGCGACGCCCGTCCTGCTGCTCGTGGCCCCGCTCCTCGCCCTGATCGGCTGCGGCATCGAGGTCGAGGGGAAGGGCGACGCCCTCTCGCCGGCGGCTTCCCGGCCCGCCTACGGCGACACCTTCATTCAGGCCTCGATCGGTGATATCGCGGGCCTGATCCCCAACATCACGACGGATGGGGCCTCGCACGAGGTCGGGGACCTGATCTACGACGGGCTCATCAAGCGCGATAAGGAACTGAACCTCGTCCCCCAGCTGGCAGAATCCTGGGAACTCTCCCCGGACTGCCTGACCCTGACGTTTAGGCTGCGGAAAGACGTGAAGTGGCACGACGGGTGGCTGTTCACCGGGGGGGATGTGCGCTTCACCTACGAGACGATGATCAACCCGAAGACGCCGACCGCGTACAAGGAAGACTTCCTGGCGGTGAAGGACGTGGAGGTCCTCGATCCGTTCACGGTGCGCATCACGTACCCGAAGCCGTACGCCACGGCGGTCGAGACGTGGGGGATGTGGATGCTGCCGAGGCACCTCCTGGCCGGGTACGTTCAAGGGGGCTTCCTGCGGGAGGCTCCCCAGAACCGCCACCCGATCGGCAACGGGTCCTACCGGTTCGTGGAGTGGAAGAGCGGGGAGAAGGTGGTGTTGGTGGCCAACCCCGACCACTTCGAGGGGAAGCCCTACCTCTCCCGGATCGTGTACCGCATCATCCCCAGCCAGGCCACGATCTTCCTCGAGCTGAAGACGAAGGGCGTCGACTATGCGGGCCTCACGGCCATCCAGTTCAAGCGCCAGACCGACTATCGCGCCTTCAACAAGGCGTACCGCAAGTACCAGTATCCGGCCAACGCCTACACGTACCTCGGCTTCAACCACAAGGATCTCCGCTTCGCCGACCGCCGCGTCAGGCAGGCCTTCGCCCACGCCATCAACAAGCAGGAGCTGATCGACGGCGTGGTCCTGGGGCTCGCCCGGGATGCCACCGGGCCGTACAAGCCCGGGACCTGGGCGTATAACCCGGAGGTGCCGGGGTTCCGCTATGACCCGGCACGGGCCAGGCAACTCTTGGCCGAGGCGGGGTGGATCGACCGGGACGGCGACGGGATGCTGGACAAGGACGGCCAGCCCTTTGCGTTCACGATCCTGACGAACCAGGGAAACGAGGAGCGGAAGAAGATCGCCGAGATCATCCAGCAGCGCCTCCGGGAGATCGGGGTCGCGGTCGAGATCCGCACCCTCGAGTGGGCGTCATTCATCAAGGACTTCGTCAAGAAGCGGCGCTTCGAGGCGATCATTCTCGGCTGGGGGATTGGCCTCGATCCGGACCAGTATGAGGTCTGGCACTCGTCCAAGACCGGGCCCGACGAACTGAACCACATCTCCTACGCGAACCCCGAAGTGGACCGGCTCTTGGAGCTCGGGCGCGCCTCCTGCAGACGCGAAGAGCGGAAAAGGTACTACGATCGGCTCCAGGAGGTGCTGGCCGAGGACCAGCCGATCATTTTCCTGTACTTCAGGGACGCCCTGCCGGTTGTGTCCTCGCGCGTGCGCGGGATCGAGCCGTCGCCGAACGGGATCATGTACAACTTCAACCGGTGGTACGTCCCGAAAGAGCTTCAGCGCTACACCTCCGGCTAGATGCTCCTCTACGCGCTCCGCCGGGTCATCCTTGCCATCCCGCTCCTGGTCGGTATCACCTTCGTCTCGTTCTTCGTGATCCACCTGGCGCCGGGTGAGCCGGTGGAGCTTCAGACGGGGGATCTCGGGCTGAAGGCCTCAGCCCAGGCCCTGGAGTCGCTCCGGAAGCTCTACGACCTGGACAAGCCCCTCCACGTCCAGTACTGGAACTGGCTGAAGCGGATCGTCCGGCTGGACTTCGGCCGCTCCTTCTCCCCCGACGGGAAGCCGGTGCTCCAGAAGATCAGCGAGCGCCTCCCGATCACCCTCTTCCTCAACGTCATCGAAATGCTGCTGATCCTGGCGCTGGCGGTTCCCATCGGAGTCCTTTCCGCGACGCGCCAGTACTCGGTCTTCGACAAGATCACGACCGTGTTTGTCTTTGTGGGATTCGCCACCCCGGATTTCTGGCTCGCCCTCCTGCTCATGATCCTGTTCGGCGTCCAGCTCGGCTGGCTGCCGATCTCCGGCCTCCGCTCGCTCAACTGGGAGTATCTGTCCTTCTGGAAGCAGCAGGGGGATTTCCTCAGCCACCTGCTCCTTCCGATTCTCGTCGCGACGTTCGGAGGGCTCGCGGGGTTTTCCCGGTACATGCGGCAGAGCATGCTCGAGGTGGTCAGGCAGGAATACATTCAGACGGCGCGCGCCAAGGGACTCCCGGAGCAAACGGTGATCGGGAAGCACGCCCTCCGAAATGCGCTCCTCCCCGTGGTGACCGTCCTGGGCCTGTCGCTGCCGGGGCTGGTCGGGGGGAGCGTGATCGTGGAGTCGATCTTCGCCATCCCGGGGATGGGCCAGCTGATGGTCCAGGCCGTCTTCTCGCGCGACTACCCCGTGATCATGGGGAACCTGGTCATCGTGTCTACCCTCACGCTCATCGCCAACCTGCTGGCCGACATCTCCTACGGGCTGGTGGATCCGCGCATTCGCGTGGGTCGGCGCGGGAGGAGGTGACGGCGTGGCCGGGCACTCCCGCGGCGAGGTTCGCTTGTTCTGGCGAACGTTCTCGCGTAACCAGCTCGCCTGCGTGGGGGGCGCGATCGTGGGGATCCTGGTGCTCCTGGCATTGCTCGCGCCGTTGGTGTCGCCTCACGACCCGCACCGACCGGACGTCAAGAAGATCCTCGATTCCCCGTCCCGCGCTCATCTGCTGGGGACCGACCAGATCGGACGCGATGTGCTCTCTCGGATCCTCTACGGCTCGCGGGTCTCGCTGGCGGTGGGATTCGTCTCGGTGGGCATCGCCACGGCGATCGGCATCATGCTGGGCGCCGCCTCCGGCTACCACGGCGGGGTCGTGGATGGGGTCATGATGCGCCTGGTGGACCTGATGCTGGTCTTTCCCCGCTTTTTCCTGTTGCTCGCCGTCCTGGCGTTTCTTCAGCCGTCCATCTGGACCATCATGGCCGTCATCGGGCTCACCGGGTGGATGGGAGTGGCCCGTCTGGTGCGCGCGGAGTTTCTGTCCCTCAAGGAGCGCGAGTTTGTAATCTGGTCCCAGTCCATCGGGGCGAGCGGCTTCCGGATCATCTGGCGGCATATCCTGCCCAACGCCATGGCTCCCGTGCTCGTGGCCATGACGCTGGGGATCCCGGCCGCCATCCTCACCGAATCCGGCCTCTCCTTCCTGGGCCTCGGCGTCCAGCCCCCCTACGCCACGTGGGGGAACATCCTCAATGACGGCAAAGATTCCATCGAGATCGCATGGTGGCTCTCCCTCTACCCGGGGCTGGCGATCCTGATCACGGTCCTCTCCTACAATCTCTTGGGCGAGGGGATCCGCGACGCCCTGGACCCGCGCCTCAGGCAGGCCGTGGGGCGCGTCGTCCGCCTCGGCAGGTAGCGGGGCGTCCCCCGTGAAGGGGCGAGCGGACATGTAGGCTGCAGCGCGTTGACTCCGGCTGGGATCACGCAGCCGAAGCCAGCCGGAGTGAGAATCCGGCGGGGGCGGGCGTGTCCGAAGGACCGGATGCCCGCCCCAGCAGGCGTCAGCGTTCCCCTTGACCGGCGCTTCATCCGCGCTGTACTTTCGGGGTGGGCTCCTGGAGGGGCTCCCTGACGCCGGCGGGGGCCGGCTTGGCAGCCGCCGGCGCGGGTTCGGCCCCGGGACGGGCCCCGCGGCGGAGGGCCTTTGTATCGCCT
>JACQWA010000146.1 GCA_016209425.1 Candidatus Rokuibacteriota bacterium | reverse complement strand
GCTGGTTGCGGTGGTGGGGGAGGATTTCCCGAGGGTCCACATGGGGGCGCTGAGGGATCGCGGCGTGGATCTGTCCGGGCTGCAGGTCTCGCGCGGGCAAACCTTCCGGTGGGCGGGGGAGTACGGCTTCGACCTCGACGAAGCCAAGACGCTCGACACCCAGTTGAATGTGTTCGCCGAATTTCGGCCGTCGCTCTCCGGTGCGCACAGGAAGACGCCGTTCCTCTTTCTGGCGAACATCGACCCGCTCCTGCAGCTGGAGGTGCTCCGCCAGGTGGAGCGGCCCCGTCTCGTGGCCCTGGACACGATGAACTTCTGGATCGAGGGGAAGCGGGAGGCGCTGTTGAAGGTGCTGGCGGAGGTGGACGTGCTCCTGGTTAACGATGCCGAGGCCCGCCAGCTGGCACGGGAGCCGAACGTCATCAAGGCGGCGCGCACGATCCTGGGCTTCGGGCCGCGCACCGTGGTGGTCAAGCGCGGGGAATACGGGGCCCTCATGGTCTCGAACGGATCCTTTTTTTTCGTCCCGGCCTACCCGATGGAGTCGATCCTCGACCCCACCGGAGCGGGGGACACATTCGCCGGAGGCTTCATGGGCTATCTGGCCAGGGAGGGGCGGACGGATCCCGAGTCGGTGCGCCGGGCGATCGTCTTCGGCTCGGTCATGGCGTCCTTCACCGTGGAGGACTTTTCGCTGAACCGCCTGCTCAACCTCAAACCCGACGAGATCGAGCGGCGGTACGTGTCCTTCCAGGACCTCGTCCGCTTCGAGATCTGAGATGACGCCCGAGCTCAGCGGGAAGTACGGCCGGCTGCTCGACATCCTCAAAGGGTTGGAGAGCGTGATCGTGGCGTTCTCCGGCGGGGTGGATTCGACCTTTCTGGCCAGAGCGGCCAGGGACGCCCTCGGCGACAAGGCCCTTGTCGCCACCGCCGACTCGGCAACCTACCCCTCCGCCGAGCTCGCAGAGGCCAGGCGGCTGGCGGAGCATCTCGGTATGCGCCACGTGGTCGTCGAAACCCGCGAGCTGGACAACCCCGACTACGCCAAGAACCCACCCAACCGCTGCTTCTTTTGCAAGGAGGAGCTCTTCACGAGGTTGGCGCCCCTGGCGCAGCGGGAAGGGGGAGCCCATCTCGTCTACGGGGCCAACATGGACGACCTGGGCGATCACCGTCCCGGCATGGAAGCCGCGAGGCGCATGGGGGTGAGGGCGCCGATGATCGAGGCCGAGTTCTGGAAGGCGGAGATCCGCGAGCTCTCCCGCGAGCTCGGCCTGCCGACCTGGGACAAGCCGTCGTTCGCCTGCCTCTCCTCCCGCTTCCAGTACGGGGACGCCATCACCACCGAAAAGCTCAGGCAGATCGACGCCGCCGAGGCCTTCGTGAAGAGCCTCGGCTTCCGACAATTCCGCGTGCGCCACCACGGCACGCTCGCCCGCCTGGAGATCGCCCGCGGGGAAATGGCGCGGCTCTGGGAGCACGGGGTCCAGGACTCCCTCGTGGCCCGTTTCCGACAGCTGGGCTATCTGTATGTCACGGTCGACCTTCAGGGTCTGAGGAGCGGCAGCGCCAATGATGCGCTGCGGCTGCTCCGGAAGATTCCCTCTCCCCCTCGGGGAGAGGGTTAGGGAGAGGGGGGACCGGTGGACCGCGACCGGCTCAAGGCGCTCCTCGAGGACGTTCAGGCGGGCCGGCTTTCCCCGGACCAGGCGCTCGTGGGGCTCCGAGATCTGCCGTACGAGGATCTGAGGTTCGCCAAGGTGGACCTGCACCGGTCGCTGAGGGCCGGCGCGCCGGAGGCCGTCTTCTGCCCGGGGAAGACCCCCGAGCAGGTGGTGGCCATCGCGTCGCGCCTGGCCGCCCACCACGCCAACATCCTGGCCACGCGCGCCACCTCCGAGGTGGTGCAGGCGATCCAGGCCGCCGGCCTTCCGCACCGGTATCACGCCGATGCCCGGATCGTCGTCGTCAGGCCGAAGGCGGTGGACGGTGTCGGGCTGATCGCCGTCGTCAGCGCGGGAACCTCCGACGTCCCGGTCGCCGAGGAGGCCGCGGTGACCTGCGAGGTCCTGGGCAATCGGGTGGAGCGGGTCTACGACTGCGGCGTGGCGGGCCTTCATCGTCTGCTGGACCATCACCACATGTTGACCGAGGCCAACGTGATCATCGCGGTCGCGGGCATGGAGGGCGCGCTGCCGAGCGTCCTCGGGGGGATGGTGGACCGTCCGGTCATCGCGGTCCCGACGAGCGTCGGCTACGGCGCCTCTTTCGGCGGGATCGCGGCCCTCCTGGCCATGCTGAACTCCTGCGCGCCGGGCGTCAGCGTGGTCAACATCGACAACGGCTACGGCGCCGCCGTGCAGGCCAACCAGATCAACAGGCTGATCGCGAAGATCCGGTGATGAAGCTGGCGTACTTCGATTGTCCGAGCGGGGCGAGCGGGGACATGATCCTGGGCGCTCTGGTTGACGCCGGGCTCTCCCTCGAATCGCTCACGGCCGCGCTGGCCAAGCTCCCGCTTCAGGGCTATCGCCTCACGGCGCGGGAGGTCAAGAAAGGGCCGTTTCGCGCCGCCAAGGTGGACGTCGAGGTTGATGCCAGGGCCCACCACCGGCACCGCACGCTCTCGGAAATCGTGGGCCTCCTGGATCGGAGCGGGCTCCCGGAACCGGTCAAGGCTGACGCCCGACGCATCTTCAGCCGGCTGGCCGAGGCCGAGGCCCGGGTTCACGGCACCAGGGTCGACGAAGTTCGGTTTCACGATGTCGGCGCGGTGGATGCGATCGTGGACGTCACCGGGGCCGTGGCGGGGCTTCACCTGCTGGGGATCGAGGCCGTTCACGTCTCGGCGCTCCCGCTGGGCGGTGGGATGGTGGAGGGGCCTCATGGCAGGATCCCCGTTCCGGCCCCGGGGACCGCGGAGCTTTTGAAGGGCTTTCCCGTCTATGACAACGGGGTCAAGGCTGAGCTCGTGACCCCCACCGGCGCGGCGATCCTGACCACCCTCGCCGCCTCATCCGGCTCCATGCCCCCGATGACCCTCGAGCGGGTCGGGTACGGGGCGGGGAGCATGGAGCTGACGATTCCGAACGTCCTCCGCTGCTTCGTGGGGACGGCGGCGACGGACGCCGAAGGCAGGGAGACCATCGCCCAGGTGGAGACCACCATCGACGACATGTCCCCCCAGCTCTACGAGCCGCTGATGGAGCGGCTCCTGGAGGCGGGAGCGCTGGACGTGTTCCTCACGCCGGTCATCATGAAGCGGAGCCGGCCCGGCGTGGTCCTCACCGCGCTCTGCGAGCCGTCCAGGGTGGAGGAGCTGTCGACGGCCCTGTTTCAGGAGAGCACGACGATCGGGGTCCGCTGGACCGACTACCAGCGCACGCGGTTGGAGCGCGAGCTGGTGACCCTTCCCACCGCCTATGGGCCCGTCTCCTTCAAGCTCTCCCGGCTTCGGGGGAAGCTCGTCACGGTGACGCCGGAGTTTTCCGAGGTCAGCCGGATCGCCAGGGAGAAAGGGCTGCCGGTTCGGGAGGTGCTGGACCAAGCCCGCGCCGACGCGCGCCGGCTGCTCGACGCGTCGAACCCTTAGCCTCTCGCCCAGCCCCTTGACAGTTCGATTCGGGTCGGCTAGGGTTGGGGTCGCCTGCTCGTCTCTCCCTGACCCCTCGCCCCGGAGGAGCCGACCATGGTCAAGCTGATGGTCATTGCGAAGCCGAAGCCGGGGATGCCCCATGGGGAGTTCTTCCCTCTGCTGGCTCACCTCCCCCGCCCGGCCTGAAGAGGAGATGCCCGATGGTCGCCAAGGAAGTGGCTCTTGACCTCTACCGTCGGTTGCTCGGGATACGAACCTTTGAGGAGAAGGCCGCAGAGCTCTGGCACCAGGGTCACATTTCCGGGGAGCTTCACCTCTACTCAGGCCAGGAGGCCGTCTCCGCCGGGGTTTGCGCTCACCTGAGGCCGGAGGACCCCACAGCGGCTGACCATCGGGGGCATGGCCCGCTCCTGGCCAAGGGCGTGGATTTCAAGAAGATGATGGGAGAGCTCCTTGGGCGGAGGACCGGGCTTTGCCAGGGGAAGGGGGGCCACATGCACCTCTTCGACCCCTCGCTCAGCTACGGCTGTGGCTCCATTATCGGCGCGGCCATGCCTCTGGCTCTGGGGCCGGCCCTGGTCGCCAAGATGCAAAACCGGGATCTCGTTTCGGCGGTTTTCTTCGGCGAAGGGGCGGCCAACCAGGGAACGTTTCACGAATCGCTGAATCTGGCGGCACTGTGGAAGCTCCCCGTCCTCTTCGTCTGCCACGATAACCGCTGGGCCGTCTCCGTCCCAAAGGCCCAATCCACAGCCGTCCCCTGGAACGCGGATCGGGCCTCCGCCTACGGTATTCCCGGCGTCCTGGTGGATGGGATGGACGCCGTGGCGGTTTACGAGGCTGCCGGGCCGCTGGTTCAGCGAGCCCGCCGCGGCGAAGGGCCGAGCCTCCTGGAGGCGACCTGCTATCGCTTCCGTGGCCACTTCGAGACTGACCCCCTGGTCTATCTGCCACCGGGGGAAATAGAGGAGTGGAAGGCCAAGGACCCCATCCCCAAGCTTGAACGGCACATCATCGAGAGCGGCTTTGGGACCGATCAGGATCTCAAGCGCATCCGCGAGGAGATCAGGGCGCAGGTGGAAAGGGCCGCGGAGTTCGCCCTGTCCAGTCCCTGGCCCGAGCCCGAGCTCGCCACCCAGCATGTCTTTGTCTAAGGGGGGAGAAACCATGGCGCGGGAGCTGACGTTTGCCGAAGCCATCCACGAGGCCATCGAGCAGGAGATGGCCCGGGATCCTAAGATCTTCATTCTCGGGGAGGATGTCCAGCTCCTCCGCCACCCGCTGCTTCAGAAGTTCGGCGAGGAGCGGGTCCGGAACACCCCCATCTCGGAATCGGCCTTCATCGGCGCGGCCACCGGGGCAGCCTACTCGGGGATGCGCCCCATCGTCGAGCTGATGATGATCGACTTCTTCGGGGTCGCAGCCGATCAGATCATGAACCACATGGCCAAGATCACCTATCTCTCCGCAGGCCAGCTGAAGGTTCCCCTCGTGATCCGGGCTTCCTGCGGGGGCGGCTACGGCGACGGGGCCCACCAGTCCCAGACCATCTGGGCCCTCTTTGCTCACATGCCGGGCCTCAAGGTGGTGATCCCGTCGACCCCCTACGACGCCAAGGGGCTCATGATCCAGGCCATCAGGGATGACAACCCCGTCCTCTACCTCGAGCACAAGCTCCTGGCCGACTACTGGCTCGGTCTCCTCGCCGGCGCGAATCGCTACAAGGACATCCAGGCCGAGTTCAGCGTCCCGAAGGCCGGGACCAAGGGGCAGGTCCCCGAGGAGCCGTACACGGTCCCCTTGGGCAGGGGGGAGGTCCGCCGGCCGGGCAAGGATCTGACCGTGGTCTCGGTGGGTGTCATGGTCCACCGGGCCCTTGCTGTGGCGGAGCATTTGGCCGCCGAAGGGAAGAGCCTTGAGGTCATCGACCTCCGGACCCTGGTCCCGCTGGACCGGCGGACTGTGATCGACTCCGTGAAGAAGACCCGGAAGCTCCTCGTGGTAGATGAGGACCACAAGAGCTACGGCCTGTCCGGTGAGATCGCCGCCTCGGTGGCCGAGGAGGCGGCAGGTTCCCTGGACGACTACAAGCGGGTGGCGGCCCTCGACACGAGCATCCCCTTCAGCCTGGCCCTGGAGCGGGTGATGCTTCCCTCTGAAGAGTCCATCGAGCGCGCCGCCCGTGCCATGCTGAAGTGAGCGTAACTTCACCCAAGGAGGTGGGGGCAGTGAAGCGAACGATCAACGTCAAGATCAATGGGGTCGCGTACTCCCACGAGGTGGAGCCCCGTCTCCTCCTGGTCCACTACATACGCGATGTGGTGGGCCTCACCGGCACGCACATCGGCTGCGACACGAGCCAGTGCGGCGCCTGCACCATCATCTGGAACGGGATGGCCGTGAAGTGCTGTACCCTCCTGGCGGTCCAGGCCGACGGCGCGGAGATCCTCACGATCGAGGGGCTCGCCAAGGACGGCCAGCTCCATCCCATCCAGGAGGGCTTCTGGGAGAAGCACGGACTTCAGTGCGGCTACTGCACGCCGGGGATGATCCTGGCGGCCTACCAGCTCCTCCAG
>JACQWA010000136.1 GCA_016209425.1 Candidatus Rokuibacteriota bacterium | reverse complement strand
GGTCTTCCCAGCAGACGGGCAAGGGCCTTGAAAACCAGCCGCTCGCCGAGGGGGGCGATTCGTTCCCGATCCAGATGCTCCCTGAGCTCGATCAACATTCGCGGGATATCGATCTTGACCGGGCAGGCCTCCTGGCACGCCCCGCACAGGGACGAGGCGTGGGCCAGATCCTTCACGGCGTGGTTGCCATGGAGCATCGCCGTCAAGAGGATGCCGATCGGCCCGGAGTACGTGTAGCCGTAGGCGTGGCCGCCGATCTGCCGGTAGACCGGGCACACATTGAGGCAGGCGCCGCAGCGCAGACAGTACAGCGCCTCCCGGAGCGTCCCCGCCAGCTGGTGCGAGCGCCCGTTGTCGATGAGGACGAGGTGGAACTCCTCCGCCCCGTCCATCTCCCCGGGCCTCCGCGGGCCACGCACCAGCGTCACGTAGCTGGAAATCTTCTGGCCGGTTGCGCTGCGCGGCAGGAGCGAGAGGAAGACCATCAGATCGGTCATGGAGGGGATGACCTTCTCAATCCCCATGAGCGCCACATGGACCTTCGGCAGGGTGGTCACCAGCCTGCCGTTCCCCTCGTTGGTGATCAGGACGATGGTCCCCGTGTCGGCGATGGCGAAGTTGGCCCCGGTGATCCCCATGTCGGCCTTGAGGAATTTCTCCCGAAGCTCGCCTCGCGCCACGCTGGTCAGGACCTCGGGATCGGCGGCGAGCTCACGCTTCAGCTCGCGGGAGAACAGCTCGGCCACCTGCCCCTTAGTCTTGTGAATGGCGGGCGCGATGATGTGCGAGGGCTTCTCCCCGGCGAGTTGGATGATGTATTCCCCGAGGTCGGTCTCCACCGGCGTGATCCCGGCGTGCTCCAGCGCCTCGTTCAGTTCGATCTCCTCCGTCGCCATGGACTTCGACTTGACGGCCAGCTTGACGCCGTGCTCGCGCGCCAGCCCGACAATGATCGCCCGCGCCTCCTCTCCCGTGGTGGCCCAATGGACGCGGCCACCCAGCCGCTCGACGTTGTCCGCCAGCATCTCCAGGTAGTCGTCCAGCCGTTGGAGGGTCGCCTCCTTGATCTGGCGGGCCCGCTCCCGAAGGGCCTCGCCCTGGGGAAAGGTCTTGAACGACTCCCGCCGGAGGTCCATAAAGCGGGTCGTGGCGGTCTCCAGGGCCTGCTGAAGGAAACGGTCGTTCAAGGCGCGATGGGCGCGCTCGGCGAGCGGGGTTCTAACGTGACTCATTGGCGGCCTCTTCCCGCCAGGAGCTGGGCGAGATGGATCGCCTTCACCGGCGAGTGCCGGCGCGAGAGGCCGCCGCCCATCTGCAGGAGACATCCGGCGTCGCAGGCGACGAGGCAATCGGCCCCCGTCGCCTCGACATTCCTGAGCTTCTGGCGAAGAATCGAGGTGGAAACCTCAGGGAGACGCACCGAGAAACTCCCCCCAAAGCCGCAGCACTGGTCGGCGCCGGGAAGCTCGACCAGCTCCACGCCGTCCAGGTTCCGCAAAAGAGTCCGCGGGGCGTGGGACTCCCCTAGGCCGCGCAGCAGGTGGCAGGAATCGTGGTATGTCACCTTCCCCCTGAAGTCGGTGGCAACCCGGCTCACGCCCAGCACGGTCACGAGAAACTGGGAAAGCTCGTACGTGCGGGCGGCTAGCGCCTCGGCCTCCGCCTTCAGCGCGGGCTCATCCTTCAGCAACCCCGGGTACTCCTTCTTGACCATCCAGGCGCAGGATCCCGAGGGGACCACGACGTGCTCGGAAGCGGCGAAGATCGGCAGCGTCCGGCGGGCCACCCGCGCCGCTTCTCGATGGTAGCCGGAGTTGAACAGGGGAAGCCCGCAGCAGGTCTGATTTTCGGGAAAGTCCACCGTCACCCCCAGGCGGCGCAGCAGCTGGACCATGGCCACTCCCACCTCGGGGAAGAAGAGATCCCCCAGGCAGGTCACCAGCAGGGAGGCACGAATCGACTTTCCCATAGTTCCTCGGCAGGCTAGTGCGTCGTAGTATATCTTGTCCTCCGCGTCGTGCGTGTGCGCTTTCTGCGCCTGGCCGGGAGCCACTCACCCCTCCTCTCGAACCGCCCGCCCGAGCAGCTCCACCGGATGGAGCACCTCGACGGCGAGCCCCCGAGCCCGGCAGCCCCGGTCGATCTGGAGGATGCATCCGGGGTTTCCCGTCGCCACGACCGTGGCGCCACTGGCGGCGATGCACTCAAGCTTCAGCGTCAAGAGCCGATCCGCCATCTCGGGCTGGAGCAGGTTGTACACCCCGGCACTCCCGCAGCAGAGCTCGCTGTCAGCGAGTTCCACGAGGGTGACCCCCGGGATCCTGGCGAGCATCTGGCGCGGCTGGGAGCGGACCCGCTGGCCGTGAGCCAGGTGGCAGGCATCGTGGTAGGTCACCGTGACGTCGAGGCGCTGGAGCGGCAGCTCGCATTCCGCCAGCAGCTCGGCGATGTCTCGGACCTTGAGGGAGAACGCTTCGACCTCCGGGTCTCCCCTGAGCCAGTGGGGATAATCGCGCATCGCCGAGCCGCATCCGGCGGCGTTGGTGACGACAAAATCCACCTCGCGCCCAAAGTGCGCCATCAGCCGGGACGCCAGAGAGCGGGCTTCGTCGATTCGTCCCGCATGGAGGTGCATCGCCCCGCAGCAGCCCTGGTTTCGTGGGATCAGCAGCTCGTACCCGGCCCGCGCCAGGAGCCGCACGCTCTCCGCATTCACCCTGGGAAAGAGCAGACGCTGGACACACCCGACCAGAAGACCCACCGTGCCCCGCCGACGCCCCCGCGCCGGAACCATCTCGGGGAGCGTGCGCTCCCTGTTTGGCAGGGTGTTCGGGAGCAGGGCGTCCAGGGCGGCGAGCCGCCGGATGGGCCGGAGGAGCCGCGTCGCGCGGACGAGCCGCTGGAGACCCGAGCGCTGGTAGAAACGCGCGGCCCCCAGCAAGAGCGCCAGTCGCCTCGGGCTGGGAAAGACGCTCAGGAGGAGGCGTGACCATACCCGTTGGCCAAGGGGCCTCGAGGCTTGCCTCTCGATCTGACCGCGCGTGGCCTCCAAAAGCTGGCCAAAGGGGACTCCCGACGGACAGGCGCTCTCACACGCCCGGCACCCCAGGCAGAGATCCAGGTGACGCGTGAACGTCGGCGTCAGGGAGAGGCGGCCCTCGGCCGCTGCCCGGATGAGGTAGACGCGGCCCCGTGGCGAGTCCATCTCCTCCCCGAGCACTCGGTAGGTCGGGCATTGCGGCAGACAGATGCCACAGTGGACGCAGGCGCGGAGCCCGTCGAGGGCCGGGGGGTCCCGATGGTCAAAGGCGCCGAGCCGCAGCTCCGGCGCCCCTGAGGTCCCGACGCTAGATCCGGCCAACAAACCGTCCAGGGTTCAACACCCCCCGCGGGTCAAATTCCGTCTTCAGCCGTTTCATTATGGCACGCACCCCGGCCTCGACAGGGCCCCACACGTCCAGCCGTTCCTTGAGCTCCCGCGGGGCGCGCTCCACCACAACGCTTCCCCCCGCAGGCGTCACGCGCTCCCTCAGGGGGGCGACCACCCGGTTATCCCAGGCCTCGGCGGTGAGATTCCCGGTCACCCCCGCGTGGAGGAGGCCGTTGCCGGCCTCCCCGACGACGCGGGCAGCCGCCCCGAGGCCGGCCGCAAGCCGCTCGAGCTCGCCCGTGAGCGCCGTGGTCTCTGAGGAGAGGGTGGCGATTTTCAGAACCAGGTCCGACTCGGCGAGAGGAGCGCCAAGTCGGGACCAGAATCCCGCGTCACCGGTGGCGACCCGGCCTCCCTCTCGCCGGGCGATCGCCGTGACGCTCTCGCCCTGGGACCGTACCGCCTCCTCAACGCTCCCGAACGAGATCGCGACCGTCGCGCCCCCTGACGACCCGCGGCCCAGGACCGGGAGGCTCACGATCTCCAGCCGGTTGGCCTGGAAGGGGGAATCGAGAACCCGTTCGAGAAACGCCGCGGCCCGCTCTCGGGAGGAGAACGTCACCAGCCAGGTCGCCTCGGCATCCGGGACAGGATGCAGGCGAAGGGTCGCCTCCACGAGGATGCCGAGCGTGCCCAGCGAGCCGACCATGAGCTTGGGGATATCGTAGCCGCTGACTGACTTGACGACCTTTGACCCGCCCCAGGTCACGGTGCCGTCGGGCTGGACGAAGCGCACGCCGAGAAGAAGGTCGCGGGCGGTGCCGTAGCGGAACCGAAGCGGACCGCTCCCGTTGGCCGCGATGACACCGCCCACGGATCGGGACATCCCCTCCAGCGGATCGAGGGGGAGGAATTGCCGTCGTGGGCCTAATCGCTCCTGCAACGCGGCCAGCGGCATCCCGCACTGGACGGTCACGGTCAGATCGTCGGGCTCGTAGGCGACCAGCCCCGCGAGGCGGGAGAGGTCGATGACCAAGTCCAGCCGCCGCGGCGGGTTCCCCAGGTCCATCAGGGCTCCGCTCCCGCGCGGCACCACGGCCAGTCGCTCTTCTGTCGCCACCGCCAGCAGGCCACTGACTTCATCCACGCCGGCCGGGAAGGCGACCCAGGCCGGGACCAGGCCGTCCACGGCGCACCGGCCCCGGGCGGAGGGGTCAGTCAGCAGCCGGTCAGGGCCGACGACGCCACGCAAGGCATCCGTCAGGGCTTGGCAGGAAACGGCCACCCTATACCCAGGCGTCTTTGGGGAGCCCCATCGTCCCCCCGGGCGTCACCGCCTCGCCGCAGGCCGGATGCGCGGGGAGCAGTTTTCCCGGGTTCATGAGGTGCTTCGGGTCGAACACGCGGCGGAGCCGAGCCATGAAGTCCAGGTCGGGCGCCGCGTACTGAAGGGAGAGATTCTTTGCTTTGTCCATGCCGACGCCGTGCTCTCCGGTCACACTGCCGCCGAGCGCGAGGCAGGCGCGGAGCAGCTCCTCGTTGGCCTGGATGGCGTGCTCGAGCTGGCCGGGTTCCCGGTCGTCGTAGCAGATGAGCGGGTG
>JACQWA010000134.1 GCA_016209425.1 Candidatus Rokuibacteriota bacterium | reverse complement strand
GTATCGCAGACTGACTGAGACCAGCTCCGCCGCCTTCACCCGCTTTGCACCCAGGTCGTCCCGCATCCACTGGTAGGCCCGTGGCAGGCTGTTGAATCGCGACCAGTCGTACACCGCATCAACCAGCGTCCGCACGCGCGATGAGTAGACAGCTTTCAATCCCTCGGCCGTTTCGACCTCTTCAGTACTCTCAAGCCGCTCATCTGCCACTTTGATCAGCGTCAACGCCACTGATCCGATAGTGCGCTCACCTGATAGTCGATTGTTGTACGCGTACACGCGTGCTGGTACCTGCTCGTCGAATCCGTACCGATTGAAGGCGTTCGGCCCGCAAATCTGGTAACGGCCCTTCCGGTCCGCCATCAGCGTGTTCAGCGCCAGGATTTCATCCGGGCTCCATTTTCCGCCTAGCGGAAGCTTGGGTGGAACCAAGTATAATCCTCGCCACACCCGGGCGATCAACCCCGCTTTTGCCAACCGGCTAAGTAGCTTCCGCTCCTGTATCGCAGAAAGTCGCAACGGTTCGGTCAATTCACCGGCCCGTACGGTAGGCAGTCCGCGCAACTGCACGTAGGCAAACAGAAGCGTCTCAATCTGTCCTAACCCTCTTCGCATGACTGCATTGTATAGTAGACTTAATCCCCTGCAAAGGGATTATCTAGGAAATAGAATACACCCGGTCAGACGGCGATCTCGCCGCTCATCAGCCGCGGCAGCAGCAGGTCGCGCGCAGCGCGGAGTCTCTCGTTCATCGTACGCAGCCTCGCCAACTGTTCGAACATTGGCGTGACGGCTTCTTCAAACTCAGCCCGAAGCGTTCGACTCGGCACAAGAATCTTCAGGCTGTGTGCGTAGGTGCGGTTCAAGCCGGGGACGGCCACATCGCTACTCTGGAAGGCCACGTTTTTGAGGCAGTGGTAAAGGAAGAGGCTGCTTTCTTCCGGCGACACGAAATACACCGTATCGATGGGCCAAAAGGGCGTGTCGCTCCAGAAGACGCTACCGACATTGCCCTTGCGGCCCACCACGATTCCTGGACCGGTCACGAGTGCCTCGTTGTGGCTGCCAACAACCCCGCTTGAACCATAAACGGGCGTAGCCCCCTCAAGCCTGTTCTCCTCCTTCAACGCTTTGCCGTAGTTGAGAGTGGCCACCTCACCAATCGGCTTGCGCTCCCACCCTTCCGGCACGCCGTGGGTGATGCGGGTGTGCTCGTGGCCGGGGAAGCGGAGGCGGACGAACCACTCGCGGTAAAGCTGCCGCGCCGCCTCCTCCAGCAACGCCATCCGCCGCCGGTTGTTCTCTATCAGGTCGTCGTAGGAGCAGAGGATCTCGGCAATCTGTCTCTGGACTGCTGCGTCCTTCGGTACGCGCAATGGGAACGAGAGGAGTTTCTCCTGGCTCAGGTTGTCCTGGGTAGCGCCCTGCGAGACTTGCTGGTACTGCGCCTTGATGACGTCGAGCTTGTACTTCACGAACCGGACGTCGCACTTCGAGTCATCGGCGATGAAGCCAATGATGCTGTCCGGGAAGCAGGCGTCAATTCCGAGAATGGCTGTGTCGGCGATGTTCGCGGCGATCGTGATGCACAGAGTGCCCCTCGGCCAGAGCCTGCTTTGCGCCAAGCCCGCTTCGCTGTAGGTCTGTGAGTACTCCGTGATGTAAAGATCGGTGTGCTTCACATCGCCTGTCTGGACGAATGGGTAGGGTCCACCGTAGAGGTGCGCGGCATCTCGTGGCCGATGCCGTGACCGTCCTCGGGACACGTACCCCAGCTCGTCGAGGCGTTTCTCTACCCAGCTCATCCTCCCAACTCCCCGAAGTTCACCTGAATCTTCGCCGCCAGTGCAGCCGCCTCCTGATTGAGGTCGGCCAGTTCGGTGTGGATGTCGCGCAGGGTCTGCTCAAAGTCGAAGTCCTCGTCTTCCTCCGCTGGGGCGACCCCCACGTAGCGGCCGGGGGTAAGGCTCCAGTCGGCCGCTTCGATCTCCTTCCGATCCACCAACTTCACCAGCCCCGGCACGGCTTGCAGCTCGGCTTTGGGGAAGCGGTCCTGCAGCCACGCCACCTGCCGGTGGAAATAGACCGCGTGCTTGAGCTGTTCGACGGCGTCTTTGCGCTCCTCGTCGAGTTGCTTCACCAGCCGGCCCGCGCCCCGGCGGTCATAGGCCGCCGCCACCACCTCATCGCCAGCGAGGTCACCCCCCAGGTCGGCCACGCGGGCAGCCAGCTTGTAGAGCAGGTCCACCTGCTTGATGAGCCCGCGGATCGCGTCGGCGATGGGGTCGAAGGCCTTCCGGGCAGCATGCTGCTTGGCGTTGGTTTCGGGTGGCGCCTTGGCGAACGTCTTCCGGAAGCCACCCAAGTCCGCGAGCAGCTTGGCGCGGTCGGTCTCGTAGGGCTTGGCCGCATCGCGCAGTTCGGCGGCGGCATCGGTGAGCGCCTGTTTCTTCTCGGCGTCGAGCGTGGCGTGGCTTTCCACGGCCTTCGTCAGGCTGGCAAAGCGGTGGCGAAGGTCAACCAGCGTGGTCTCAAAGGCGGTGAGTTTTTCGGGAATGGCCGCGCTCTCGGCGCAGACCTTACCGAGATAGTCCCGCACGAGGGCGAGAAAGCGCGGCTGTTGCCCGCGATAGAGCCAAACGATGGCAGACAGGTTGCGTATCTGCTCCGGCGAGAAGTCGTAGATCTTGCGCGTGACCTTGCGGTAGACGTTGCGCGCATCGAGCATCAGCACCTTACCCTTGCGCTCGGGCGGCTTGGCGCGGTCGAAGTGCCACAGCTCGCAGTGGACGGTACGGGTGTAGAAGAAGTTGGAGCGGATGGAGATCATCACGTCCACGTCACCGGTCTCGACGATCTTCTGGCGCACGTCCTTTTCCCCGTGCCCGGCGCTGGAAGCCTGCGAGGACATGACGAAGCCGGCGCGGCCTTTTGCGTTCAGGTAGCTCCAGAAGTAGGAGATCCAGAGGTAGTTGCCGTTCCCGGCCTTCTTCTTGTTCACCCCCGGCAGGCCGAAGGGCAGGCGCGGGGAGAGGCAGGGTGAGGGGGGAGAGGATAAAGGTGAGGGGGGATCGCGGGCTTGACCCGCGGCGATCCGCGGGCTAGGATCGCTTCGCTGAGGGGAGGCGTGCGATGGCATACGAGGAGTACAAGTGCCTGAGGATCAGGCTGGATCGCGGCGTCGCCTTCGTCACCATCGATCACCCACCCATCAACCTGTTTGATCGGCCGCTCATGAAGGAGATCAGCCGGATCGGAAGGGAGGTCGCGGCGGACGACGCGGTGAGGGTGGTGGTCTTCGACAGCGCCAACCCGGAGTTCTTCATCGCCCATGCCGACGTGACGGACATCCAGCAGATGCCCTCCGAGGTGCCCCCGAAGCCGACCGCCGTCGCCGGCTTCCAGGCGATGCTCGAACGCTACCGCACCATGCCCAAGGTCGGCATCGCCAAGATCGAGGGCCGCGCGCGGGGAGGCGGAAGCGAGTTCGTCCTGTCCCTCGACATGCGCTTCGCCGCCATCGGACGCGCTCTCCTCAGCCAGCCGGAGGTCGCCCTGGGCATCATCCCCGGGGGGAGCGGCACCCAGCGCCTGCCCCGTCTTCTGGGCCGGTCGCGGGCGCTCGAGATCATCCTCGGCTGTGAAGACTTCCCCGCCGATCTCGCCGAGCGGTACGGCTACATCAATCGCGCCCTTCCCCCGGAGGAGCTCGGCCCCTTCGTCGAGGGCCTCGCCTACCGCATCGCCTCGTTTCCAGCGGAAGCGATCGCCCTCGCCAAGGCGGCCGTCAACGCCGCCGAGCTGCCGACTCCCGATGGCCTCATCGAGGAGGCCCACTACTTCAACCAGGCCGTGGCGACCCCTGCCGCGCGCCGGCGAATGGCGAAGTTCATGGAGCTCGGAGGCCAGACGCGTGAGGTCGAGCTCGACCTCGGTCACCGGGTGGACGAGCTCGGGGACTGACGGAAGGAGGCACCATGCCGAAACCCGAACTGGAATTCTTCAGGCCGGATCATCTCCCCTGGCGGCCGGTGTCCGGGTCTGGCACCGCGGGCGTCGGTGGCGCCGGGGTGCAGGAGAAGATCCTGAGCCGGGACGACAAGAGCGGGGACGCCACCCGGCTCCTCAAATTCGACGCGGGCGTCGAGACGACGGAGACCATTGCCCACGACTTCTGGGAGGAGGTCTGGATCCTCGAGGGCGAGCTGATCGACCTCGGGAAGAAACAGACGTTCACCGCGGGGATGTACGCCTGCCGTCCTCCCGGCATGGCCCATGGCCCCTACCGCGTCCCCAAGGGATGCACGACCCTCGAGTTCCGCTACTACAAATGACGCTGGACCTGGTCCTCCAACGGGACGGGAAACGCGAGCCGCTCAGCTTCACGGTTCGCCGGATCATCAACGCCGGATTCACCGGCCGGGACCAGGCTGCGGTCCAGCGGCATATTCAGGAGCTGAGGAGCCACGGCGTTCCCTGCCCCGAGCGGACGCCGGTGCTCTACCCGAAGCTGGCTCACCTCATCACCACCGGCGCCGACATCGAAGTCCTCGGCCCCGCAACGTCGGGCGAGGCGGAGTTCGTCCTCCTGGTGGGAGCGGAGCGGGTGCTGGTGGCCGTCGGGAGCGACCACACCGATCGCGAGCTCGAGAAGACGACCATCGAGAAGTCGAAGCTCGTCTGTCCCAACGTGATCTCGACGGAGGTGTGGGACCTGGCGGACGTGCGGGAGGGATGGGACGACCTGGTTCTTAGGAGCCACGTGACCGCCCGCGGCATGCGCACGCTCTACCAGGAGGGACGGTTGGCCGGGATGCTCGCCCCCGACGATCTGATCGCCCTCGTTCGGAGCCGGATGAAGGGTGACCTGGCCGGAACCGCGATCTACTCGGGGACACTGGCCTTGCTGGGAGGGGAGCTGATCTGGGGGGAGCGCTTCGAGGTCGAATTGCGCGACGAGCTGCGGGGACGCGCGCTCCGCTGCGATTATCGGGTAAGGCCGGTCGACTGGATCGCGGAATGATCCCGGGGGCGAGGGAGATTAAGGAAGGAGACACCGCGTGGCGAAGCTGAAGTTCGGGGTGTGGATTCCGACCTATGCCTGGGAGGACGCCGGGCCGGAGCATGTCCAGCGCATCACGGCGTCCATCAAGAAGTGCGACGAGTACGGCTTCGACATCTGGGTGATCGACCATCTGCTGTCCGCCCCGGGCCTCTACGGGGTTGCCTGGCTGGAGCCTCTCAACGTGCTCGCTTACGCCGCCGCCCTGACCACGCGGGTGAGGCTGGCCACCGGGATCCTCGTCCTCCCGGTGCGGCACCCGGTGGTGCTCGCCAAGGAGATCTCGACACTCTGCCACCTCACGAACGGTCGCTACGTATTCGGCGTCGGGCCGGGATGGTACACCCGCGAGTTCGAGGTGACGGGCTCGCGAATCGAGGAGCGCGGCAGGCGGACCGACGAGATCATCGAGGCCGTCACCCTGCTGCTCAGCAAGCCGAACGTCAGCTACGAGGGCCGCTACTACCAGTTCAGCGACGTGACCATCGATCCCCGCCCGCCCAAGCTGCCCGACATCTGGGTGTCCGGCGGCTCACGCGTCCCCGATCCGAACGAGCACGATGTGCCGGTCATCGCCAAGACCGTGATGGATCGCGTCGTGAAGGCCGGCAACTGGCTCTCCCGCTGCTCGGGGACCCAGGAGTGGGTCAAGCGCGACTGGGGGCAGCTCCGGGCACACGCGAGGACGCTCAGCCGCAACCCGGAGAGGCTGACGTTCGGGCACTGTAACTTCACGCACTTCGTGGACACCTCGAACGACGCGAAGGCCTTCGAGGAGTCGAAGGCGCCGTTCTTCCGCGTGATGGGGACGCACCGGACCTACGAGCATCTCCAGGAATGCTACATGATCGGGAGCATCGACCGGATCAACGCGCGCATCGCCGACCTCGTCGGGGCGGGGCTTCAATACCTGGTCCTCGGCCCGGTGACCGACGACCCCGCGCAGATCGACCTCCTCGCCAGGCGCGTGGCGCCGAATTTCGCGTAAGGGCGCCTTCCCCCATCGAGAAGGGGAGAAGAGGTACGGGGCGTTGCCAGGGGAAGGGTGAGCAGGAGAGGACGGTGGGAGAGGCAGGGGGAAACGCGTGGGAGGGAAATACGTGGGCGCGGTGATCCGGCGGCGGGAAGATCCCCGCCTCCTCACCGGCTCCGGCATGTACGTGGACGACATCAAGGTGGTCGGCTGTCTCCACGCCGCCGTGCTACGCAGCCCTCACGCCCATGCT
>JACQWA010000008.1 GCA_016209425.1 Candidatus Rokuibacteriota bacterium | reverse complement strand
ACGTACTCGTAGAGCTCCTGGAGCGTCACGATCCCGTCCCGGTTCAGGTCCGCCGCCCCTTTGAGCCCCAGGACCAGATAGTAGGTGAAGATCCCGTGGCCCAGCTCCGGCAGCTCGATGGACACCTCGGCCGGCCGCGACGCGGTGATGATCGCCCGCCCCTTCGAGCGCGTGAGCCGCTCGAGGAAGAGGTCGTCCACGTGCGAGGCCCGCGTCTTCTTCGAGGCGAAGGTCCGGCCCCCTGCGGCGCCGCTGTAGCATGAGTCCAGGAAGACCACCACCCGCTCCGCCTCGATCCGGCTGAAGATGGTCTGGAATTCATCCATCGGCAGCGCCGTGGAGTAGAGATCGTCCGGCTCCGCGTCGCTGGGAACCAGATACTTGGCGAACCCGTCCCGCTCGATCCCCCGCTGATCCACCTCGGGCGCGCCGTGCCCCGCGAAGAAGATCAGCACCGTGTCGTCCTTCTTGGCTGACCGGGCGAGGAAGGTGCCGAGCGCCCACTTGATGTTCCGCAGGGTGGGCTTTTTCTCGGTCCTGTCGGTCAGGAAGAGCACGTGTTCCTTCTTGAACCCCACCGGACCCGTGAGGAGCTGGTAGATCGCCTCGGCATCCGGCAGCGTGTAGCGGAGCTTGGGGATGTCCGGGCTCTCGTAGCGCCCGATCCCGATGATCACGGCCCAGCTATCGCGCACGACGGGCGCGGGGGACGGGGCGGGAGCGGGCGTGGCCGCGGCCACCTTCGGCCGCTCGTAGATCACCGTGCGCACTTCCTGGCGGACCGTGCCGTCGGGTTCGCTGGCGCTGACCGCGATGGCGTTGGCTCCCTCGCGGAGCGTCACCGGCACGGTCACGAGCATCGACTTCTGGGGAGTGCGCTCGCTCTGCTGGTGGATCTCCGCCCCGTTCAGGGAGACGCTGGCCTTCGTCACGCCCTTGCTCGACGTCACCACCGCGGCCACCACGCTCGCCTCCTCGCTCACGCGCGACCGGTCCTCGGGATAGCGGAAGGTCACCGTGAGGGGGACGAGCTTCTCGTAGTAAACCGTGCGGACCTCCTGTTGGATGGTTCCGCCCGCGTCCGTGGCGGTGACGACGAGCGTGTTCTGCCCCTCGCGCAGCACGATGGGGAAGTTGACCGCCAGGGCGGGCTGTGGACTCCGCTCCTCCAACCGCGAAACCTCGACGCCGTTGAGCGCGACGACGACCCGGCTGATCCCCCTGCCACCGGACACCAATCCGGCGAGGGCGGTGCTTTCCTGGTCCATGCGGGCCTGGTCCTTGGGCGAGGAAAGCGTGAGCTGCAAAGGCGGCAGGTCGGCCGCCGATGGCGTGGGCGGCGGCGGGGGGACCGCCGGCGCGGGCGTGAGGGGAGGCGCGGGTTTGGCCACGACTGGCGGGGGCGCCGCCGGGGCCGGCGTTGGCGGGGTCTTCGGCGCGGGCGGCGTCGGCCTGTCGTAGAAGAGGGTCCGCGCCTCCTGGCGCGTGGTCCCCTCGGGGTCTGCGGCCGTGACCAGAACGATATTCTTCCCCTCTCTGAGCTTGATCGGGAGTTTGAGGGCGACTTCACTCTTAGGTGCTCTCTTCTCCTCTTGTTTAGAGACCTCCTGGCCGTTGAGGGTGACGCTCACCCGGGCCACCCCCTTGCCGCCGCTCACCTTGCCGACCACCATGATCCCTTCCGTGGTGACGCGCGCCTGGTCTTTCGGCTCCTGGAGGGCGACCTGGAGCGGCGCCGGGAGGGGACGGTCAACCGCAACGACTTCGAAAGCGTACATCCCCAGGTCATAGCCCTCCGCCTTGACCAACTGCCGCGCCTCGGGCGCATACCAGGTCTGGAGCTCCCACCGCCGGCCCGGACCCGGCCCCCGGCCTGGCCCTTCAGGCTCGATGGAGAGGGAGATCCGGAAGGCTTTGAACGAGCCGGCGGTGACGCGAATCTCCTCGTACGCCTCGATCTTCCAGGTGAACCTGGCAGGGCCTCCCGCGGGATTTCCCGGAGTCCGCCATCTCCCAGAGCTCACCCCCCACTTTCCGACCTCGAGGGGCCAGGTCAGCCGCGGCGGCGGATCGAGCTCCCCGACCCTCTCGCCCCTCTGCACCTTTGCCACCACGAGGTCCTTTGTGAGGTGGACCTCCCGGCCGGGACCGGCGGAGAAGACGTAGAGGTCCTTCTCGATCCTGACCAGGTCGTACGCCCCGTCGCTGCGAATCCATTTCTCGCCGGCGGTGTATGTCGGGCGCTCGGCCCGCGGCTTCTGGGCCCCGGCGGGGACGGCGGAGGCGACCAACGCGAGCCCCACCAGGAGAATCAGGGCGCGGTGAGCCCTTCCTCGGGCGTGCAACATCTGTCCGCGGACATCTGACAGGGGCATCGCTGCCTCCCTTCGCGAAGCCTATTGCCTGGCCGGGCCGCTCATCAGGAAGCTGGCCTCACCGTACGACTCGTTGGCCTGGTCGGGGAGCCCGGCTTTGGCGTAGAGACTCCCCAGGAGGAGATAGAGGGTCGGCTCAGTGGGGTCCTTCGCGAGCGCGGCGACGAGGGCGAGCCGGGCGTCGTGAAAGAGCCCGTTCCTGGCGAGGAAGCCGGCCCGAAGCGCGACGAGCGTGTTGGGGGAGACGGTCGGTCCGACCGCCTGCTCCAGCTCCGCCAGGTCCTGGCGAACGGCCTGGGCGCGGTTGGGGTCCAGGATTTCGAACCAGGCCGCTTGGACTGGGTGGTTTCCCGAAACCACCTGAACGGTATACCGGACCCCGGGCTTCAACGGCGGAGCATCCGGCGGGTAGTCGAACCGGGCTCCGGCCAGGTCCTTCTTTTCCAGCGCCACTCCCTCGGGAGCGATGATCCGGATCGTGTAACGGGAGAACCGGCTCCCCTGCCACTCGACGGTGAGGGAGTCAGGCAGGACCAGCCCGTTTCGGGGGGTCAGAATCACGGGTGGCCTGGCCCCTCCCCGGGTGGAGAGCGTGGCCCGCGGCAGCTCCTTGGCCGTGGTCGAGAGGAAGCCGAGGCTCGCATCTAGGAGCGTCAACACTTTCTGGGCTTTGCTCTCCCCTGACTGAGGGGCGGGGACCACGAACGGGGAGCCGGTCGCCACCACCTTGACACTCCCCTTTCCGCCGCTCAACACAATCACCGCCGAGGCGTCTTCGGTGGCGCGGACCGCATCGCCGGCCCGGAGCGCGAGCAGCGGCCCCGCCCGGCGCCAGTCCTGAGCGCCTGCCGGCCTGACCTCGACGCGACCCCGGCCGACTTTGATCTCGGTGATCATGCCGGCCGCCTCGCTTCCCTGACCGTCCGCCGGGGGCGGCGGCCCTTGGCCCCCGTAAATCACCACGAGTGCCAGCCATCCCGCTACCCATCGGTTCAGGGTCATCGCCCGCTACCTCCCCGACGTCCCGGGCTCCACGGCGCCCAGGAGTTCGAACACCTCGACCGGCTGGCTTCGCCCCTTCACCGGGATGGCCCCGCGGTCCTGCACGACAACCCGTTCTTTCACCGCGCCCAGCGTGGCCCCGCTGATCAGGATCCCCGTCCCCAGCTCCCGGTTCAGCCCCTCGATCCGCGAAACCGTATTCACCGTGTCCCCCAGTGCGGCGTACTTT
>JACQWA010000140.1 GCA_016209425.1 Candidatus Rokuibacteriota bacterium | reverse complement strand
CGCAATGAAACTCAAGTCTGTGATGGGATGGCCGCTCGCTGTCCAGGACTCGGTGGAGTACTTCTCGCGCCTGAGGCGCTCCATAAGCGCCTCCTCGTCACGGGTAAGTCCCCCGGGCGCGAGGTCGAGCTCGTGGGTCTCGCGCAGGCCCGCGGTCAGCGCCTGCGCCACCTCGTCGAAGGCGGGGCGCCGGCCCAGCACGTCCTCCAGCGTAGTCATGCCTACCAGAGGATCGCCTTCCTGAGGAAAGAGCAGGCGGAAGCGCCCCACGTCGGCCCCGAGGAGGATGGACCCGTGCTGGAGGAACGCGCCCCCCTGGCGGCGCTGGGCGCTCCCGACCAGCTTCTTCCCGCCCACCTCCACCTCGAAGGAACCCGTGCGGGAGAAGCAGAAGGTCGGCATGGATGACGGGTCCGACGGCCTCACCGCCACCATCTCGGCGGGGGCGCCGAGGCGCTGGAGACCCGCCGTCAGCCCGGCCCCGATCCAGCGGTAGGTCTCGAGCAGGTCCCCGCTCCCGTCAAAGTCCCCGACGCGGGCCACGACGCTGTAGGTGACCTCCCGCTCGAGCGTGTCGTGGTAGATCGCGCTCCCGCCGGTGGGCCGACGCACCAGCCCCACGCCGAGCCGCCGGCAGGCTCCGCTGTTGATCCGCGCATCGAGCTTCTGCCCATAGCCGAGCGAGATCGTCGGGGGAGTCCACGAGAAGAACCGGAGCGTCGGCGGCGCGATCCCCCGGATCCGCGCCAGGAGGATCGCCTCGTCCAGGGCCATGTTGTGGGCCCCGTCGAGGGGTTCCGTCACGAGCAGCCGCCAGCGGGTTTCAGCCACGAGGCGGGGTCCAGCGGAGGTTGGGTTGGCGGGCGGCCAGGGTCTGGTCGAGCCGGCGGACCGGTGTCGTCCGGGGCGCGTCGTGGATCACCCGGGGGTCGGACTCGGCCTCCCGCGCGATCTGGATCATCGCCTCGCAGAAGGCGTCGAGCGTCTCCTTGGATTCGGTCTCCGTGGGCTCGATCATCAGCGCCTCCTCCACGACGAGGGGGAAGTACGTGGAGGGGGCGTAGAAGCCCAGATCGAGGAGCCGCTTGGCCACGTCCATGGCGGTCACGCCGAGCTTCTTCTGCCGGCGCGCCGAGAAGACGCACTCGTGCATGCACGGGCCCGGGTGCGGCAGGTCGTAGTACGGCTCGAGGCGCTTCATGAGGTAGTTGGCGTTGAGGATCGCGTTGTCGGCCACCGCCCTGAGACCGTCCGGCCCCATCGTCCGGATGTACGTGTAAGCCCGAACGAGCATCCCGAAGTTCCCCCAGAAGGCCTGGAGCTTCCCGATGGATTGCGGCCGCTTCCAATCCAGCTCAAAGCCATCCTCGCGCCTCGTCACCACGGGAACCGGCAGGAACGGCTCCAGGTGCGCCTTCACCCCCACGGGCCCGGCCCCCGGGCCGCCGCCGCCGTGGGGGGTCGTGAAGGTCTTGTGGAGGTTGAAGTGGCACACGTCGAAGCCGAGATCGCCCGGACGGGCGATCCCGAGGATCGCGTTCAGGTTGGCCCCGTCCATGTAGACCTGCGCCCCCTTGTCGTGGCACAGCTCGGTGATTTCGAGCACTCGCGGCTCGAAGAGGCCGAGGGTGTTGGGGACCGTGATCATAAGGGCCGCGACGTCTTCGTCGAGGTGGCGCTCGAGGTCCAGGAGGTCAACGCCGCCCTCGGAGTCGGATTTGAGCTGGACGACCCGGTAGCCGGCGATGGCGGTCGAGGCGGGATTGGTCCCGTGGGCCGAGTCCGGCACCAGCACCTTGGTGCGCCGCTCTCCCCGGGCCAGGTGGTACGCCCTGATCATCAGAACGCCAGCCAGCTCCCCTTGGGCGCCGGCGGCTGGCTGAAGCGAGACCGCATCCAGGCCGGCGATCTCCGCCAGGTCCTGTCCCAGCTCCCACATCAGTTGAAGCGCGCCTTGGGCGTTCGCTTCCGCGACGAGAGGATGAAGCCGCGCGAACCCCGGCAGTCGCGCCATGTCCTCGTTGATCTTCGGGTTGTACTTCATGGTGCACGAGCCGAGGGGGTAGAAGTGGGTGTCCACCCCGTAGTTCAGCTGGGAGAGGCGCGAGTAGTGGCGGACCGCGTCCAGCTCGGACACCTCGGGCAGCTCCGGCGGCGCAGCGCGCAGATGCTTGGCCGGCAGGATCTCAGCCGGGTCGGAGGTCGGGACGTCGGGAGCGGGCAGCGAGTAGCCGCGGCGGCCGGGCGACGAGAGCTCGAAGATCAACGTGTCGTATCCGTGCATTGTGGTCCCTCACGCCACGACCTGGGACAACGCCTGAACGTAGGCGTCGATCTCCTGCCGGGTGCGCTTCTCTGTCACGGCGACCAAGAGACAGTCCTTGAGCGAGCGATCGAAGGGCTTGAGCGGGATCCCCGCCAGGATCCGCTCCTTGGCGAGCCTCCGCACCACCCGCTCGGGAGACTTCGGGAGCTGCAGGACGAACTCCTTGAAGAAGGGAGCGCTGAAGCGAAGCCGGACCCCGGGGATCCTGGTCAGCGCCTCCGCCGCGTAGTGGGCTTTGGCCAGCGCGAGCTCGCCGACCTTCCGCAGCCCCCGCTTGCCCATCAGTGCCATGTAGATGGTGGCCATGAGGGCGCAGAGCGCGACGTTGGTGCAGATGTTGGAGGTGGCCTTCTCCCGGCGGATGTGCTGCTCGCGGGTCTGAAGCGTCAGGACGAAGCCGCGACGGCCATTCCGATCCACCGTGGCTCCCACCAGGCGCCCCGGCATGCGGCGGACGAGGTCCGTCCTGGTGGCGAAGACGCCCAGGTTCGGCCCGCCGTAGGAGAGCGGCACCCCGAGCCCCTGACCCTCCCCCACGACGATGTCGGCGCCCAGGGCGCCCGGAGGGGCCAGGAGGCCGAGAGAAACGGGATCGGTGGCAACGACCAAAAGCGCTCCCGCCTGATGAGCGATCTCCGAAGCGGCCTGAACGTCCTCCAGGCACCCGAAGAAGTTCGGAGATTGAACGATCACCGCAGCGGTCTTCCCGGATACGGCCTTTTGGAGCGCGGCGAGATCCGTGGCTCCGTCGCCGAGAGGCACCTCCTTCACCCGGAGGGCGGGGCCCTCAGCGTAGGTGGCCACGACCTGGCGGGAGAGCGGGTTCACCCCGCGCGAGATCACGAGCTGCTCCCGCCCCTCGGTGGGGGTGTGCGCCATCACCGCCGCCTCGGCCAGGGAGGAGGCGCCGTCGTAGAGGGAGGCGTTGGCCACCTCCATCGCCGTGAGCTCGGCGATCATGGTCTGGTACTCGTAGATGGTCCGGAGGGTCCCCTGGCTCGCCTCGGGCTGGTACGGGGTGTAGGCGGTGAAGAACTCCCCGCGGGAGATGAGGTGGTTGATGGGGCTCGGAATGTAATGGTCGTACACGCCGCCCCCCAGGAAGCAGGTGAAGTCGTCGGCATGGGCGTTCCGGGCGGCGAGCTGGCGCATGTGGCGGACGAGATCCGTCTCGGCGAGCGCGGCGGATAGGTTGAGAGGGCGAGACAGCCGCGCCTTGGGCGGAATCGGGGAGAGGAGATCCTCGATGCCGCCCGCCCCCACGGTGCGGAGCATCTCCGTCTGCTGCGCTGGGGTGTTGGAGATGTAGCGCATCTCAGTGCCCGGCCGTGGCGAGGAACTCCTCGTACTGCGGGGCGGTGAGGAGAGCGTCCACTTCCGTCGCGTCCGACACCGCGATGAGGAGCATCCAGCCCTTGCCGTAGGGATCCTGATTCACCAGTTCGGGTTTCTTGACGAGCTCGGCGTTGACCTCCACCACCCCGCCCGACAGCGGCGCGTAGAGGTCCGAGACCGCTTTGACCGATTCCACGACGCCGAACGTCTGCATCTGGGAGACTGTGGCGCCGACCTTTGGCAGCTCGACGAAGACCACGTCCCCGAGCTGCTCCTGGGCGTAGGCCGTGATCCCCACGCGCGCCCGGTTTCCCTCGATCCGGGCCCACTCGTGCTCCTTGGTGTACTTGAGGTCCGCCGGATAATTTCCCATGTCCTCTCCCTGGGCTCTCTCCCGCCCGCCCCCCCTACCTCTACCCTCTCCCCCCTAGCCCTTTTTAACCTTCGATGGATAAAACGGCGTCTGGACGACCTTCGCCTGTTGAGCCTTGCCCCGGACTTCCACCTCGATCTCGTCCCCGACCTTGGAATGCGCGGTGGCCACGTAGCCCATGCCGATGTACCGGTCCACCTGGGGGCCGTAGGAGCCCGAGGTGACGACGCCGATCTCCAGGCCGCCCTTGAGGACTCGGTACCCGTGGCGGGCGACGGCCCGGTCCACCATCTCGAAGCCCACCAGCTTGCGTCGCGGCCCCTCGGCCTTGATCTTCTCGATGGCGGTCCGGCCGATGAACTCGCCCTTGCTGAGCTTCACCACCCAGCCGAGCCCGGCCTCGATCGGGTTGGTGGTGTGGTCGATGTCGTTGCCGTAGAGCGCGTACTTCATCTCGAGCCTCAGCGTGTCGCGCGCCCCGAGCCCCACGGGCATGATGCCGTCGTCTTTTCCGGCGTCGAGGAGCGCGTACCAGAGGCTCTCGGCCTCGCGGGCCTCCGCGTACAACTCGAACCCGTCTTCCCCCGTGTAGCCGGTGCGGGAAATGATGGCCGCCGACCCCGCCACCGTGCCCCGGGCGAAGCGGTAATAGCCGATCCTCGTCACGTCCGTGTCGGCCAGACGCCCCACCAGCCCTTCGGCCCGCGGCCCTTGAACCGCGAGAAGAGCGGTCTCATCAGAGCGATTCTTCCAGCGGCAGTCCCCCTGCCCCTGCCCGGTGACCCACGCCCAGTCCCTGTCGATGTTGGCCGCGTTGACCGTCAACATGAATCGATCGTCGCCGAGCCGGTAGACCGTCAGGTCGTCGACGATGCCGCCGTCGGGGTAGCAGAGCAACGAGTACTGAACTTGCCCGACGGCGAGAGCGCCCACGTCGTTGGTGGTGAGGGGCTGGAGGACGGCCAGCGCGCCCGGGCCCGAGATCTCGAATTCCCCCATGTGGCTGACGTCGAAGAGACCGACGGCGCGTCGCACGGCGCGATGCTCTTCCACGATCCCCGCGTACTGCAACGGCATCTCCCAGCCGCCGAAGGGGACCATCCTGGCCCCCGCTTTCACGTGAACGGCGTAGAGCGGCGTGCGCTTCAGCGGGGCCTCCGAACGCTCCGGCATCTGTGGGCTCCTTCAGGCGAGGCAGACATCCAGCGGCACCGGTGGCCCGCCGATCGATTCGGCAACCCCGGGGTGAACGATCCTCCCACGCCAGACGTTCACGCCCCGCGCGAGGGCAGGGTTCTCCCGCACAGAGCGCGCCGGTCCCTTGTCCGCCAGCTCGAGCACGTAGGGGAGCGTGGCGTTGGTGAGGGCGAAGGTGGAGGTGCGCGGAACGAGGGCGGGCATGTTCGCGACAGCGTAGTGGACCACCCCGTACAGCCCATACACGGGCTCGAGCAGGGTCGTCGGGCGGATCGTCGCCACGCACCCGCCCTGGTCCACCGCCACGTCCACGATGACCGCCCCTTCTTTCATCGTCTGCACCATCGCCTCGGTGACCAGCACCGGCGCCCTGGCTCCCGCCACCAGCACCGCGCCGATGAGCAGGTCGGCGCGCTGAACCACCTGGGCCACGTTGAAGCTGTTGGAGACCAGCGTGACCACTTGGCCGCGAAACAGGTCGTCCACGTACCGGAGCCGGTCGATGCTGACGTCCAGGATCGAGACATCCGCCCCGAGCCCCACGGCGATCTTCGCGGCGTTGAGGCCGACCGTTCCGGCGCCCAAGATCACCACGTTGCCGCGTGGGACGCCGGGAACGCCCGACAGGAGAATGCCCCGGCCGCCGTGAGCCTTCCCCAGGTAAAAGGCGCCTTCCTGAACCGCCAACCTCCCCGCCACCTCGCTCATCGGGGTGAGCAGCGGGAGACTCCCGTCCGAGCGCTGAACCGTCTCGTACGCGATGCCGATCACGCGCTGCTTGAGGAGCGCACGCGTCAACTCGGGCGCAGGAGCCAGGTGGAGATAGGTGAAGAGCGTCTGCCCTGCCCGGAGCGCGTCCTTCTCTTGGGCGAGCGGCTCCTTCACCTTGAGGACCAGCTCGGCCTCAGCCCAGATGCTGTCGGCCGTGGCGAGTGAGGCGCCGGCCTTGACGTACTCTTCGTCCCGGATCCCACTCCCGCTGCCGGCATCCCGTTCGATGAGGAGCCGGTGGCCGGCCTCGGTGAGCGCGCGCGCACCGGCGGGAGTGAGTGCCACACGCTGCTCACCGGGCTTGATTTCTCTCAGGACGCCGACGATCACGGCAAAAAGCCCTCCTCATATTAATCGAACGCCCCGAGGGCTGCAACGGGGGTCCGCCGTAACGCGAGCCCCGTCGTTTTCGAAGGGGGGGGAACCCCCCTCCGAGGTTCTATCGGCAGGAGGGAAACGATGCGGCGAACGCCTCACGCCGGGCGGGCACTCCCGCCGGGCTCGCGAGCCACGCGCAGAAGGCCATGGGCTCGCGCGCGGCCCACTCGCTCACCTTCGCGGTGACGTCGAACGTTTCCGCAATCTTCCGGTCGGCGTAGCGCGAGAAGAGCGGGACCAGGAGGCGCGCGAAGAACGCGGCCACCTGGTTTTCGATGAGCACGAAGGTTTCCACGCGCTGGGCCACCGCGGGGACGCCGTCCTCTCCGGCGCGGACCCCGAAGGAGAGGATCGTCAGCGAGGCGCCGCTGATCCGGCCGAGAATCCGCCCCTCGTGGCTTCCCCGGGTGAGCATGACCCGCCGGTGGTTGTCCTGGACAAGCACGCGGTAGGTTCCCGACGCGCCCTCGCCATCCTCGGCCGCATACCGGTCGGGAGCGAGGCGCTGGACCCGGTACTTGGCGAGACCCAAGTGATGCGAGGCCGCGGCGGTGACGTCCGGATGGTCCACGAACAGCCGGTAGACCTCGAGGGGGACATGGGCGGACCGCCCCTCAACCGCTCGCGTGAACGTGTAGCCGTTCCAGACGCTGACGATCTCCGCGCGAACGTCCGACGGAAACTCTCCGGCTCCGCGGAGGAACGGCGGAAACTCCTCGGCCCCGTAGGCGACGCGGGCCACCAGGAGCGAGACAAAGGTGAGGGGAAGGCCGGAACGCATCGCCCACCCGAGCCTCTCCGCCGGCAAAGAGGCCTCCCCTCTCCCACCGGCAGAAAGGCGGTGTATGAGCGCAGCGAAAAGCCAGGGCTACTTGACGACGTAACCGCGAGCCGACATGCAGGCCGCGTAGGCCCTGTCGTATCCGTCCTTGCTCTTCGTGTACCCGACGGTGCCGCCGACGCCAGCGCCCCCGATTCCGCCGGCCGCCGCGCCGATGGCCGCTCCCGTGCCCGGGCTCCCCGTCGCCGCGCCGATGGCGGCTCCCGCGGCCGCGCCGCCCAGCGCGCCGATGACCGCGCCGAGCCCGGCCCCCTTGGCCGTGTCCGCGGCCGGGTCAAACCCGGTCTGCTGCTTGGCCCATCCCTGGCACTCGTTCTGATCGCGCGAGGCCTGCTCCGCGCTCTGCCCCTTCTGGGGATAGGCGTAGACGCTCGGCTGCGGCGTCGCGCAGCCCGCGACCGCCATCGCGAAGGCGATCACCACCACCCACACACCCACGTGTTTCATCTCGGCTCCTCCTTTTTGTTCATCGCCGCGACCGCATATCCGCGCTGTTCCATGCTACTGAGGCGGCAGCCACTCCCAGAGCGGCCTGACCGCGACGCCGGCCTTCTCGAGCGCCTCGCGCACCGCGCGGACGATCTTCTCGGCGCCCGGCGTGTCGCCGTGGCAGCAGATCGTCTGGATGGAAATGTCGATTTCCACCCCGTCGAGCGTGAGCACCTTTCCCTCGGTCGCCATCCTCATCGCCTGGGCGGCGGCTCGAGCCGGGTCCGTGATGAGGGACCCCGGCAATTTCCGTGACACCAAGGTTCCGTCAACGTTGTAGGCGCGGTCGGCGAACCCCTCCGAGGCGACGCGGCATCCCATCTTTCTGCACGTCCCGTCATATTTCCCTGAAGCAAGCGTCATCAGGATGAGACCGCGGCCCGACTCCATCGCGGCCTCGCCGATGGCCTGGGCCAGGCTCTCGTCCCGCTCCGCCATGTTGTAGAGGATCCCGTGCGGCTTGACGTGCTGGAGGTCGTCCTCGGCGGCGCGGACGAACTCCCGAAGCGCCCCCGTTTGATAGCAGATGTAGTCCTTGATCTCCTGCGGGCTCACGTCCATCAGCCGACGACCGAAGCCCATCAGGTCGGGGAGACCGGGGTGGGCCCCGATGGCCACCTTGTGCTTGAGGGCGAGCGCCACGGTCTTCCGCATCACATGAGGATCGCCCCCGTGATAGCCGCAGGCAATGTTGGCCGACGTGATGAACGGCATGATGGCTTCGTCGGCGCCCAGCGTCCAGCGGCCGTAGCTCTCACCCATGTCGCAGTTGAGATCGATCGTCCTCGCCATGGCCTCTCCCCCCCATTGTCTCACTCTTCGTCGCGTTCGAGAACCCTTCCCAGGGCCGCCACAAACCCCTCCACGTCGGGCTCGGTCATGGCCGCCGAACAGCACCCCAGCCCGCGCTGGGTGAGCAGGACCCCCTCGTTCAGGAGTCCCAGGAAGATCCGACGCGGCCGCTCCGGGTCCATGGGCCGGCTGGAGCGGTAGTCGGTCAGCCGGGTCCGGGTCCAGTGCAGGCAGAAGAGCGATCCGATCCCCGTCACCTGGCCGGGGCGTTTCATCCGCCTCAGAAGCTCTCTCACGCCTGAGCGTAACCGCTCCCCCAGGGTCTCGAGCAGGCGGTATCGCTCGGGGGTCAGCGCCTCCATGGTGGCGATCCCGGCCGCCATGGTCAGGGGGTTGGCGTTGAAGGTTCCGCCGTGGCTGATCCGGCCGCGCCCCCCGCGCGGATCGAAGGCCGACATCACGTCCGCCCGCCCCCCGAACGCGCCGACCGGCAGGCCGCCGCCGATGATCTTGCCGAGGGTTGTGAGATCGGGGCGAATGCCGAAGCGCTCCTGCGCTCCCCCGGTCGCCACCCGGAAGGAAATCACCTCGTCGAAAATCATCAGGATCCCGAGCCGGGCCGTCACCTCACGCAGCCGCTCGAGGAATCCCCCGGCCGGCGGCAGGATCCCCCCGATCCCCAGCAGGGGGTCCACGAGGAGCGCGGCGAGCGAGTCGCCCTCCCGCGCCAGAATCTTCTCCGAGGCGTCGGGATCGTTCCAGGGCAGGACGACCACGTGCTTGAGCACCGCCGGGGGAAGACCGCCGGACCAGGAGACGGGCCGGGGGCGACGGCGGGAGCCCGCCAGCTTGAGATCCGGCGTCACGCTCACCATCACCCAGTCGTGGGTGCCGTGGTAGGCGCCCTCGAACTTGGCGATCTTGTGCCGCCCGCTGAATGCGCGCGCCGCGCGGACCGCGTTCATGGTGGCCTCGGTCCCCGAGTTGGCGAAGCGAACGCTCTCCAGCGAGGGCACGCGTTGAGTCAGGATCTCGGCCAAGCGGACCTCGTGCTCGGTGGGTCCCGGGAAAGACACCCCCAGCGCGGCCGCCTCCTGGATCGCCTTCACCACGTCGGGGGGCGCATGGCCGAGGATCAGGCTCGTGTAGTTGCCGTT
>JACQWA010000143.1 GCA_016209425.1 Candidatus Rokuibacteriota bacterium | reverse complement strand
TGAGCTATCCGCCCGCGCCCGTGATATTAGGGCCTTCCGTGACGGCTGTCAACGCGAATCCCCCCGATGTGCCCGAAAACGTGCCCGCGAGCCGGCGCGCGACGTCCCGGACGTCGCCGGGGCTCAGTCGGGCCTTGAGGCAGGTTGGCCCGAATGACGCCCGAGAATCTCAACGGAGGTGCCATCTCAATCTCCCTTGCGCCCATAGAGCTGTTGCCGGCGTTCCCGAAACGTCTGGGCAGCAGCGAGCACCGCCTGCACGATGTGGTAGTGTCCGGTGCATCGGGCCTGCATGCCGGATTACGTCTCCCGGTCGAGGTTCGTGGTGACCGTCGTGGCCAGGCAGTCCTCGTAGCGGAGGTCGCAACTGCAACTCCTGAGGAGTTCGAGCAGCTCACACTGAACCGCCCAACCGAGGTGGCATTCTCAGGCGAGCAAGACCTTGCTCGGCGCCCCCACGTGGAGAGGAGCTCGTGTCCCGATGCCGGCGCGGTAGCCGATTGGCGCGACGAGGACCTCGACCGCCCGCTCTAAGGCGCGCACGGTCCGGAAGCTCAACGCTCGTTGCACAGTGTAATAGTGCGTGTCACAGTGTGCGACTGAAGGCAATGAGTCAAATGCGCGTTTTGGGTGGGTCGTGCTCATCAGTCTGGGGGCTTCACCGAGGGGGGAAGAAAACCCCCCGGCAAATCATCGACTTGCCGAGGGGTCCGTTTCTGGTCGGGGAATGTAAGGGCTTCGCCCTGCCGGCTGGGCTCTCCGCCCGGACGGGAAGTCTCTTACCGGGTTTCCCCGCTACGGCACGCCGAGGGCGGCCAGACGCTCGGGCGTGGGGGCGCCGTCGGCGTCCCAGCCGCGAAGCCGGTAGTACTCGCCCAGCATCGCGTCCAGCTCGGCCGGCGGGCAGTGCATCCCCGCCGAGGGCCCATCGGGAATCGGCTCGTGCATGACCCGCCAGGGCAGCACGTCGTCCTTCCGGCCCACGCCCTCGCGCACGTTGAACATCCGCTCCTGGTTCACCACGCGCTCGCCGATCCGCTCCAGTTCGTCCACGGACATGTCCCATCCCGTCACGGCGTTCACCATCCGGGCGTAGGGCTCGCCGACGAAGAGGCCAAAGCCCCGCTCCGAGGTGAAGCGGCAGACCACCAGGGAGTCGTCCACGGCGGTGAAGTGCTGGCTCCTCACCGCGAACAGGGGCTTCCCTTCCACGCCGCGGCGGTCGAAGCCCTGGGCGTACTGGGGGGTGGGGCGGGTGTCGTGATGGCTCCCGCCCCGGGTCGCCGTCGCGTAGCCGATCGACATACCCTTCAGGGCACGAGCGGAGTGTGCGGGCAATTCCAGCCGCTTCACCGCGTACACGGTCTTGAGCGCGTCGGACCCGATCGTCTCGGCGAGCCGCCAGGAGCCTTCCGCCAGCCGATCCCCGAACCCCCGCCGGTAGGCGGTCTGCTCGATGAGCGCCAGCATCCCCCGCCAGTCGCCCCAGCCGAAGGGGAGGCCCACCTCCTTCGGGTCGAGCCAGCCGCGCTCCAGCGCTTCAGCCGCGAAGGCGAGCGTCACGCCCAGGCTGATCGTATCCATCCCCAGGAGGTCGCAGAGGTCGTTGGCCTTGACGAGCGAGGGCGCGTGGGAGTTGCCCAGCATGGACCCCAGGGCGAAGATGGTCTCGTACTCGGGCATCTTCGCTCTGAGGCCGGAAAAGTCGCCCTCCTTGACGGCATACTGCTTGCCGCACGCCACCGGGCACTTGAGGCAGGTGGTGTCCTTGTCGTGGTAGTGGGCCGTGAGCTCCTCGCCGGAGATGGCCCGGGCCTCGGCGTACACTTCGGAACGGAGATTGTACGCCCCCAGCCCGCCGAGAGTGTTGATCGGCTGGACGAGGAACGGCGTGCCGAACGTGGCCAGTGCCTGGGTGCCCTTTGTGAGCGGCTCGCGGGTCTCCTCCACCAGGGCCTTCAGCGCCGAGGGATCAGCGACTTCAGTCTTCAGCGTCCCCGCCACCACGAACGCCTTGAGGTTCTTCGAGCCCAGGACCGCGCCGATGCCGCCGCGCCCGGAGATCCCCTCGCGGTTCTTCCAGTAGTGGGCCATGCAAGCAAAGCGCACCCGGTGCTCCCCCGCCGGCCCGATGGCGATCACGTCGGCGTCCCCGCCCTCGAGGGTCTGAATAGCCTCCACGGTCTCACGCGTCGTCTTGCCCCAGAGGGCCCGCGCGGGCTCGATTCGCGCTCCCGCCCGCGTCACCTTCAGGTAGACGGGTTCGCGGGCGCGGCCCGTGATGCAGACGGCATCGAAGCCGGTGCGCTTCAGCGTGGCGGGAAAGCGGCCGCCGAAGGTCGAGTCGAAGAAGAGCCCGGTCAGCGGAGACTTGGTGGCCACGCACGCGCGGCTGTTGCCGGGAACCGTCGTATCCGTGATCGGCCCGACGGCGAAGACGACGGCGTTCAGCGGGTCGAACGGGTCGATCCCGGCGGCGACGTGATGGTAGAGGAGCCGCGCCGCGAAGCCGTTCCCCCCGAGGAAGGCGCGCGCCATCTCCTCGGGAATGCGCTCGACCCGCGCCCCCCCATCGGTGAGATCCACGACGAGAATCTGCCCGCCGTATCCTTTCATGGCCCCCTCACGCGCGAACCAGCAGCATCCAGAGGCCGATGGCGATGAAGCCGAGCCCCGCGACGATCTTCAAGCGCTCCGGCGGAACCCAGGCGCCGACCTGCGCGCCGACGGCGACCGCCAGGAGGCTTGCGATCACGAGGGCCCCGGCGGCGGCGGCGAACACTCCCAGCTTGCTGACCGCCGGGTTGGTCGCGAAGAAGAGGGTGGCCAGCTGGGTCTTGTCTCCCAGCTCGGCCAGGAGGACGCTGAGGAACACCACCGCATAGGTCTTCATGTCACCAACCCTACATGGTGGAGGACAGAACCGTCAAGGGGAGGCGACAGGTGAATCGCGGCGGCAGCACTTCGCACAGCTCCCGGACAGGCCCCGGCAGGCCACGCGGTCGACCCTCTTGACAAGCCCCCGGGGCGAGCCTACAATGCCGCCATTTCTGGGCGGAGACTTCCGAGGGAGGGGCCTATCTTCCGATGAGGAGGGTCGCTGCCTTGTCAGCTAAAACACCACTCACCCGAGGGGAATTCACATGATTGCTTTCACCGTAAACGGCAACAAAGTACGAGTTGACGTCGCCCCGGATACACCGCTTCTTTGGGTATTGCGCGATACCGTGGGATTGACCGGCACAAAATACGGCTGCGGCATCGCGCAGTGTGGCGCCTGCACCGTGCATCTTGACGGCGAGCCTATCCGCTCATGCACGACTCCGGTATCTCAGGCCGCCGGGAGGCAGGTCCTTACTATCGAGGGGCTGTCGCGAAACAACAGCCACCCGGTGCAGAAAGCCTGGATTGCCGAGGATGTCCCGCAATGCGGCTACTGCCAGTCAGGTCAGATCATGACAACAGTCGCGCTCCTCGCGAAAATCAAGAATCCGAGCGACGCCGAGATTGATGAGGCGTTGGCTGGAAATATCTGCCGCTGCGGAACCTATAACGGTGTGCGTCGCGCTGTTCATCGCGCGGCCAAACTGATGGGGGCGTGATCATGAAAAGGACTGTCAATGAAAGCAGGAGAGCCTTCCTCAAGGCGACCGCCGCGGCAGGCGGCGGTCTTTTAATCGCTTTTCGCATTCCCGGCGCGCTGCGGTTCGCAGAGGCTGCAACAGCTTCTTCCGCGCAGGTGAACGCGTTCGTCAAGATCGGCACGGACAACATCGTCACCGTCGTCATCGGACAGTCCGAAATGGGCCAGGGCGTGTGGACTTCGATTCCCATGATGCTTGCTGAGGAACTGGAAGCCGACTGGTCGAAAATCCGTGTTGAACAAGGCGGGGTCGACCCGGCTTTTGCAAACCCACGCTATGTCGGCTTCAGGGCCCAAGGCGGCTTCCAGGGCACGGGAGGGAGCTCGAGCGTGCGCAATGTCGGGGTGAACGTCCGCAAAGCCGGGGCGGCAGCGCGCCAGATGCTGATCACTGCCGCAGCCCAGGGATGGGGTGTGAACGAAGAGGAGTGCTACGCCGAAAAGAACATGGTGATCCATAGGCCGAGCGGGAAAAAGCTTAGCTACGGGAGCCTCGCGGAAAAAGCCGCAAAAGTGCCCCTGCCGAAGTACGTGCCCCTTAAGAATCCCCAGGACTTCAAGATTATCGGCAAATCGCTCCCCCTGCTCGACACGCCGTCGAAAGTAAGCGGCAAGACGGTGTACGGCATCGACGTCAAAGTTCCCGGCATGCTGGTTGCGACCGTCGCCCAATGCCCGGTATTCGGCGGCAAGGCCGCTAGCTTCAACGCCGACAAAGCCAAAGCGATCAAAGGCGTGCGCCATGTGGTCCAAATCAGCTCCGGCATTGCCGTGGTCGCGGATGACTTCTGGAGCGCCAAAAAGGGCCGCGACGCACTCGAGATCACCTGGGACGAAGGCCCCCTTGCCAAGGTGAGCCAGGCTGATCTTTTCAAGAGCTTTGCTGAGCTTTCGCAAAAACCGGGCGCCGTCAGGAGAAATGACGGCGACGTCGAGAAAGCGCTAAAAGAGGCCGCCAAAAAGATCGAGGCCGTCTACGAAGTTCCGTTCGTGGCGCACGTCTGCATGGAACCGATGAACGCGACCGCCCAATGGCGCGGAGATTCCGTTGAAATCTGGGCGCCCACGCAGGCACAGTCATGGACGCAGGCCGCGGTCGCCAAGCACACTGGACTCCCTCCGGAAAAAATCAAAATCAACACGACCTTCCTGGGAGGCGGCTTCGGACGCCGCCTGTACTGGGACTTTGCGATCGACGCTGTGGAAACGTCCAAGGCTGTCGGCGCCCCGGTCAAAGTCATATGGACGCGTGAGGATGACATTCAGCACGACTTTTACCGTCCTGCCTCCTACAATGTGCTCGCCGCGGGGCTCGACGAAAAAGGAATGCCGGTCGCATGGAAGCACCGGATTGTCGGCACTTCGATTCTGCAGTACTTCCCCCCATTTTCCCATCTGCTGCGAAAGGATGGAATGGATCCCACCTCGGTGGGCGGGGCGGGAGACATCTTCCCCTACAACGTGCCGAATGTGTACGTTGACTACACGCTCCACAATCCGGGCGTGCCGAGCGGTTTCTGGCGCTCGGTGGGCAACTCCCAGAACGCGTTCATCATGGAAAGCTTCATGGATGAACTGGCGGCCGCCGCGCGCAAGGATGCTTTTGAATACCGCTTGCAGCTCCTCAAAAATCCCCGAGACAAGGGGGTGCTGGAGCTCGCCGCGCATAAAGCGAAATGGGGCTCCCCGTTGCCCGCCGGAGTCTATCGCGGCATCGCTGAACATTTCTCTTACAACAGTTACTGCGCCCAAGTCGCCGAAGTTTCGGTGGGCCGCGATGGCAAAGCGAAAGTTCATCGTATTGTGGCCGCGGCTGATCCCGGCTGGGTGGTGCACCCAGAGAGGTTCAAAGCGCAGATTGAGAGCGGGATCCTGTACGGCCTGAGCGGCGCGTTGTTCGGGGAAATTACGATCAAGAACGGGCGGGTCGAGCAAAGTAATTTTGACAATTACCCGGTGCCGCGCATGTCTGACATGCCGAAGATCGAGGTGTATATCCTGCAAGGCGAAGGAGAGCAAGGTGGCGCAGGAGAGCCTGGCGTGCCTTCGGCTTCCCCGGCAGTCGCCAACGCGATCTTTGCCGCGACGGGTAAACGCATCCGGAAACTCCCCGTTCGGGCAGAAGACTTGCGAACTGCTTAACACGCGAAGGGGAAACACCAGGATCGGGTAGGTCGCCCAATCGAGGCTCGGCGGCGCGAGCCCCTCCACCTCGGCCCCGCCAGCCACGTTCGCTGGCCGGGAGGGGTGGTCAGCGCGCCGTGGCGGGAGTCCCCAGCGCGGCGAGGGCCTGGCGTGCCTGCCGCGCCACGTCGGGCTCGACGTCCGGCTGGGCGAGGAGCTTCCGTAACACGATCAGCGCCGACCCGGTTTGCTTCAGGGAAGCAAAGCTCTGGCCGGCTCCGAGGAGGGCGCGCCGCCCCCAGCTCGAGTCGGGCGCCAGATAGGCGGCGGTCATGTACGCTTCCGTCGCCTCTTCGTGGGCCCCGCGGGCGCGGAAGCCCTCGCCCAGTCTGAAGGCCGCCTCGACGGCCAGCGCCAGATCGGGGCCGGTCAGGGCGCGCTCCAACGTTTCCCGCGCCTGGTCCCACCGCCCCGCCTGCTGGAGCAAACGCCCCTGGGCGAGCCGGGCGGTCATGCTCCGCTCGCTGCTCGGATACTCCGTGAGGAAGCGCGAATACGCCTCCAGCGCAGCAGCCCGATCACCGGCGGCCTCGCGCGCTTGCCCCAGAAGGAAGAGGGCCCGGGGCAGGCGTGGATCTCCCGAGGCCGAGACCACGAACGCCTCCAGCCGCCCGCGCGCCTCGGCCGCCGCCCCGCTCCGCAGCAAGGCTTCGCTCAGTCCCAGCCGGCTGTCTTCGGCGAGCGGGCTCTTCGGATAGCGGTCCTCCAGGAGCTGGAAGGCCTCGCGGGCCAGCAACCACTGCTCCCCCGCCGAGGCGCCCGCCCCCAAGCGAAAGAGCGCGCCGGCGACGGGCTCGCTTCCCGGATATTCCCCGAGGAGGCGGAGGGTCAACGTCCGCGCCTCGCTCCAGTTCTTGTCCTCCACCGCCACGGCCGCCAGGACGTAGAGGAGCGGCGGCACGACCGAAGGGGACGGCGGCGACTGGAGCAGCGAGCCCGCCACCTTGCGGAACTCCTCCCGCTTCCCCTCGTTGAAGGCGACGGCGGCCAGCCCGTACTCGGCGGCCTGGCTGACGGGCGCCGTCCCCGCATCGCGGGCCTCTCCGAACTCGCGCCCGGCTTCCTCCCACCGGCGACGGAGCAGCGCCGCACTCCCCAGGCCGAGGTGAGCCGGGGCGCCCTCGCCCTGCAGGAGTGCCTGCTCGAATTCCCGGCCCGCCTCCTCAGCGAGGCCCTGAGCCAGGAGAGCGACCCCCATCGCGAGCCGCGTCCGTCCGACGAACGGCGAGAGCGGCGCCCCCGTCACAAGGGCTGCGAGCCGCTCGCGCGCTTCCCGGCTCCGGCCTGCCCGGATATCGAGGATCGCCCGGTTCAGGTGGGCCACATCGGTCTGCCCGTAGGCGGGATACCGGACCAGGAGCTGGTCCAGCAGCTCCTTGGCGGCGCTGTCTCCGACCTCCCCGGCCAGCTCAGCCGCCAGGAGCAGCGCCTCCGGGGCCCGAGGGTCCGCCGGAAAGTAGCGGGCAAAGGCGGTCCAGCGCTGGCGGGCGAGGCCCCGGTTGCCGCGCCTCAGCTCAGCCCAGCCCTGGGAAAGGGCTGCCGCCCCGGCTTGGGGATGACCCGGGAACTCAGACAGGAAGCGCTCGAAGCCCGCGGCTGAAGCCTCCCAGTCGCGGGCCCAGTAGGCCGCCTCCGCGGTGAGGAGCAGCGCCAAGGCCCTCAGGTCGTCCGGGAGCAGCTGGGCGAGTAAGCCGGCGCTTTCGGTGGCGGCACGGGAGAATTCCCGGACCGCCAGGTCCATCTGGGCCAGGCGCAGCACCGCGATCCACCCAAGCAGTGAGCCTGAATGAGAGGCGCGCACCAGCTCGAATTGGCTTCGCCCCTCGCCGACCTGGCCCTGCCGAAGATAGGCCTCCCCGTCCAGGAGGAGTGTGTACGCACGGGCCTCCCGACCGGGATCGAGAGCCAGGATTTCCTGGTGGAGGATGTGAGCGACGTCGAAAGCGGCGTGGTCCACCGCCCAGCGCGCCAGGAGCAGCAAGGCCGGCAGCACCAGCGGGTGGGTGGGGGCGGCGATCTGGATCTGGCGGATCTCCTCCCGGGCCCCCGGCCACTCGCCAAGCGCGAGGAGAGCCTGGGCGAGGCCGAGCCGAGCCCAGGGCCATTCCACACTCCGCGGGTAGGCCGACAGGAGCCAGCGATAAGCCTTCGCGGCGTCGAGCGGATTCCCCGCCGCAAGGCTCCACCATCCCAGCCGCAGAATCGCGCTCTCGATCCAGGGATGCGGCCCGGCTGCGGTCACGCGCTGGAGATTTTCACGAGCCGCCTGATACTCCCCGACGCGGCCCAGGGTATCGCCCAGCCAGAAGCTCGCCTCCAGCGCGAGGGCCCGAGGAAAGGAGAGCTGAACAAGCCGCTGCCACTCCTGGCGCGCCTCCTCAAAACGGCCCAAGGCGTAGAGCGCGATGGCACGACCGTGGCTCCCGTAAGGGATGAGAGCCGGGACCGCGGCCGAGCGCCGGAGCGCCTCGAAGCGACTCAAGGCCCGGGCAGGGTCGTTGAGCCGAAGCGCGACCCAGCCCAGCGCGTAGATGGCGTATGGAGCGATCTCACTGCCGCGGGCCTCCTGAGCCACCAGGAGGAAATTCCGCTCGGCGGGCTCGTAGCGACCGAGGCGCAGGAGCGTCTCTCCGAGCCAGTAGCGCGCCTCATGCAGAAGAGCCCGCTCAGCGCCGGCGCCCAGGGCGGCCTCGAGGGCGGCACGGGCCTCCTCGAACTCCTCCCGCTGGAAGCGGGCCCGCCCACACTCGAGCAGCTCCGAGGCCACCCCGAAGAGCGTGCCGAGCGGATTGCAGGCCAGCATCCGCGGGGGCGCTAGCGGGGCCACCGGTTTCTGGGACGCGTCCATGACGAGGGGCGGAGCCGGCAGTTGAGGCACGACGTGAGGCGGATCCGGGAGCCGAACCTCCGGCAGCGGCACCGGCGGCTTGTCGAGCGGAGGGGCGGCCAGCGCGAGGAGCGAGGTCAGGTCGGGCGGAGGCAGCTCCAGGGGGAGGAGCGTGGAAGCGCCTCCCAGGCCCGGCCACGCCAGCAGGACGGTCAGCAGCAGGAAGATCGGCGTCCGCCTCATGAGTTGGGCTTCTCGGCCCTCGGCTTGGCCGGCGGCTTGGCCTTCGCCCGCACCGCTGCCAGCCGCTCCTTGGCCCACTGCTTGAGCGTCTTGTCGGGACTCTCGGCCGCGACCTCTGCGTAGAGCTTGGCCGCCTCCTGCCACTGGCGGAGCTCCTCGTGGGCCAGCCCACTGCCGGCCAAGGCGCGAAACCTGAGCGCCGCATCGATGCCTTCGGTGGCGGCGGCAGCCTGGAAGGCCTTGAGCGCGGGCGGGTAGCGCTTCTGCTTGAGCTCGCTCTCGCCGATCAGAAGCAGGGCGTCCACGCGCACCCCTTCGTCGCCGCTCTCGCTGGCAGGCTTGGCCAGCGCCGCCGCCTCCCTGAACTGGCTGCGCTCGAACGCCCCATGCGCCAGCTCGAGGAAGGCACGGGCCACCAGAGGATGATCCGGGAACTCGGCGCCCAACCGTCTCCAGACGGCCTCCGCATCCTTCGGGCGCCCCAGGGACTGAGCGATCAGCCCCGCGTCGTAGAGGCCCTTGGCGGTGGCGGGAGACTGGGCGATCAGCGATTGGTACTCCTGGGCAAGCTCGGGTTTCGTGCCTTGACGCAGGAGCGCGTCCGCGATGGCGTGGCGGGCTGGCACCACCAGTTCGTGACGCGGGTGCCCGGCGACGAACTCCCTGAGGTCACGAAGCCCCTCCGAGGTCTTGCCGGTGGCAAGCCGGCTCCACCCCAAGAGGTACTGAGCATCCGGTGCCAGGGAGTGGCTCGGATGGCGGTCCACGAAGAGCGCCAGGAGGGGAATGGCCTCGCCGGGTCTTTTCAGCTCTACCAGCGTCCGGGCGAGATAGAAGGTGGTCGAAGGGACCAGGGGGGAGGCGGGCCACGCGTCCAGGAGTTGGCGGAAGGCTGCCGCCGCCCGCTCCGGGCGCTTCAGCTCGAGGTCGCTCCACGCGAGGCCGTACATCGCATCGGGAGCGACCGGAGCGGCGGCGTTGGCGGCGAGAAGCGCATCGTACACGGCGCGCGCCTCGCCATAGCGCTTCAGCCGAAAGAGCGTTTCCGCCTCCCAGAAGCGCGCCTCCTCAGCTCCTCCGGGAAGCGGGGAGAAGCGCTGGGCCCGTCTGAAATTGTCCAGCGCATGCTGGAAATCGCCAAGGGCGAACCGGCTCTTGCCGAGGAGCAGGGTGGCCTCGGCCGCACGGGGTTCGTCCGGAAAGCGCTTCACGAAGCGCTCGAGCGAGCGGCGGGAGACCGAATAGAGGCGGTCGGCGAAGGCCCGCTCTCCCACCAGCCAGAAGCGGTCCGCCTCACTCACCGCCCATGCCGAGGGAGGCCAAGGATAGATGAGGGAGGCTACCCCGAGGGCCAGCAATCCCCGCGAGAACCGGTACCCCATGATCCTGCCCCAGCGTACCACAACTTCGCGATCCGTCCTTCGTCCGCGAGTACGGCGTCGCCATCACGACGTTCTTCCACATCCACGAGGTCAAAGCGGCCCTGGCGTCCGAAGCGGTTCCCATCGTCGCGCTCCTGCCATCGGACCTCCTGCGCGCCCTCCTCGCCCGGCTGCCGGTCCCGGCGCATCCGTGATGATCCCGGCACCGGCGAGCCATCTGCCCATCGCGTTGCCCGAGCCGCTATAATACCGGCGTGGACCTCTTCGAGTGGTCCGACTCCGTCACCGCTCCCGCACCGGCGCCCCTCGCCGACCGCATGCGCCCGCGGAGCCCGGAGGAATTCGTGGGCCAGCCTCACCTCCTGGGGCCGGGCAAGATCCTGAGGAAGGCCCTGGAATCGGGAGAACTCCACTCGATGATTCTCTGGGGGCGGCCGGGTTCCGGGAAGACCACACTGGCCTTCCTCCTGGCCCGGGTCGGCGGCGCCCATTTTGTCACGTTCTCCGCGGTGCTGTCCGGCGTCAAGGAAATCCGCCACGTGATCGCCGAGGCCGAGGCCCAGCGCGCGCGCAGGGGGGTCCGGACGATGCTGTTCGTGGATGAGATCCACCGCTTCAACAAGGCCCAGCAGGACGCCTTCCTCCCTCACGTGGAGAAGGGGACGATCATCCTGGTGGGCGCGACCACCGAGAACCCGTCCTTCGAGGTGATCTCGGCGCTCCTTTCCCGCTGCCGCGTCTACGTCCTCAACGCGCTCGAAGAGGCGGATCTGCTGGTTCTCCTCCACCGGGCTCTCCGGGACGCCGGGCGAGGACTGGGCGCCTTCAAGCCGGAGGTCGGAGAGGGAGTGCTCAGGCTCATCGCCCGATCAGCCAACGGGGACGCCCGGAGCGCGCTCAACATCCTGGAGCTCGCCGTCATGCTCACGCCCCCGGGGGCGGACGGCGCGCGGCGCGTCGCCGAGCCCGCGATTCGCGAAGCCCTGCAGAAGAAGGCGCTCCTCTACGACAAGGCGGGCGAGGAGCACTACAACCTGATCTCGGCCCTGCACAAATCGCTCCGCGACTCGGACCCCGACGCCTCGCTCTACTGGCTCGCGCGGATGCTCGAGTCCGGGGAGGACCCGCTCTACGTCGGGCGCCGGCTGGTCCGCTTCGCCTCGGAGGACGTGGGCAACGCCGATCCCCTCCCCCTCCAGCTGACCATGGCCGCCAAGGACGCCTACCACATTCTGGGCTCCCCGAAGGGCGAACAGGCCCTGGCACAGGCCACCGT
>JACQWA010000130.1 GCA_016209425.1 Candidatus Rokuibacteriota bacterium | reverse complement strand
CGACCGCATGCGTGACGTGTGCGCGGCGCTCGCCTTCGCTCTCGAGTGCGGTCACTGAGCGTGCCTCCTCGCCGAAGCGGCGGGGCGACGGCAGTCCTCCCCACGCCGCCCTGGAGCCAGCGCTGATCGTCAGGCGATCAAGCCGATGAGGAGATCAGCAACACTCGGAGCGTAGCGGAGCCTAGGCATCATGAACGGTGTGTGGCGTGGCGGGGGGACACCGGCGTGGCGGGGGGAAACCGGAGATCCTGGAGGGGGGGGCGGGGACCTTGACATAGTCGCCCCTTATCGGACGTCTCGCATGGGAGCCGCATAGGAGCCATCGGAGCCGTGGGCGCAGAGCCAGAGCCGTGGGCACAGCGAGTATGCCGTGCTCCTCGGACCGTGACTGCGAGGACAGCTGGTTCACTAGTACTACGGTTTATGAAGCGTCCGGATTATTGCCCATCCCCGCACATTCCGCGTATCAAAGGACACGAGACACGCGACATCGCGCCGAGGGAGGGGTAATGGATTCTCTTAAGAATCAGGCGGAGATGTATATCGCCGACCCCCTTGTCACAGCGACCGATCTGACCTCCGAATGGAGGCGGTTCGTTTCCACTGGCGAGCTTGATGCCGGAAAAGTTCGCCCGCTCATCGGCGAGTCGTGGCGGCGCTCCCGGGAGATCGGCCTTGATCCCTTCCGTACCGATCCCGTGTTCCGCCTGTCCGGCGACATGCTCCACAGCAAGCTCCGAGAGCATTCTCTCCTCATTCGAATTGCTAAGCCCTTGATGGAAAGCCTATCCACGGTCCTGAAGAAGGAACCCTACTGGGTCACGCTTTACTCGCCCGACGGGCACCTGCTTTGGCGCATCGGACGTCCTGCGGACGTCAGCATGCTGGAGACACTCGGGTGCTCTCTGGGCACGTGCAAGCGGGAAGACGTGGCCGGCACGACGGGATTCGCGCTGGTGTCCCGGTGCAAGGCACCGGTCCAGATCCTCGGACCCGAGCATTATTTCCAGCAGTGGCACCCCATCTCCGGTTCCTACGCTCCGATCCTGGACTCCTCGGGCACCTTAGTTGGCGTGTTCGGGATCGGCTCGAGCACACACGGCCACCACGAACACACCCTCGGAATGGTCATAGCCATCGCTGCTGCCACCGCCAAGGAGTTGGAACTCCACACGAAGGCTCACGCTATCGATGTTGCAGCCCAGGAGCTCGAGGCGATCATCAACTCAATCAACGACGCGGTTATAGCCGTCAACCTCTCTGGCGAGATCCACGCCATCAACCGCGCCGGGCTCGGCCTCCTCGCCCGCCAGCTCGCGCCGGGTCAGCCGCCATCGCGCGTGGACGAGGTCATCGTTGCACAGCCCCGCCTGACGACGTTTCTCGAGGGGATCGTGCGGGACCCGGCGACTATCTCTGACCGGCGGGTCCGTTTCATGCTCAAGAAGGGCAATCGGTTCGACGGACTCGTGTCAGTGACCCCCATTCTCGACCGCAAGCGGGCCGCCATTGGTATGGTGCTGGTAGTCCGGAACCTGAAGCGACTCGAAAAGATGATCGGGGCCATGAAGCAGTTGGAGGCTCGCTACACGTTCGACGACATCGTAGGAGCGAGCTCCGAGATCCAGTCCGCCAAGCGGATCGCCCGGCTCGCGGCCAACTCGTCGTCCAGCGTCCTGCTCGTAGGCGAGAGTGGCACGGGGAAGGAGCTTTTCGCTCACGCCATCCACACCGCGAGTGCGCGGCGGCGCGAGCCTTTCATGGCCGTAAACTGCGCGGCCATCCCCCACGAACTGTTCGAGAGCACGCTGTTCGGTTACGAGCCCGGAGCGTTCACGGGCGCCAGGACGGCAGGGCAGGACGGGAAGTTCCAGCTGGCTGACGGAGGGACCTTGTTCCTGGACGAGATCGGGGACCTTCCCTTGGAGCTGCAGCCCAAGCTCTTGCGAGTGATCTCGGAGGGACGTGTCGAGAGGATCGGAGCGAAGGCCCCGGTGGATGTCGACGTGCGGTTGATCGCGGCGACCAACCGCAATCTGGAGGCGGCTGTCGAGAATCGACGTTTTCGCGAGGATCTCTTTTTCCGGATCAACGTGCTGAGGATTCACGTGCCGGCTCTCCGGGATAGGCCTGGCGACCTCAAGCTTCTGGTCGAGCACTTCGTCGGGAGAATCGCGGCCAAGCTGGGCAAGCGGGTGCGAGGCGTCGACCCAGCAATGCACGCGCGGCTGGCAGCGCATTCGTGGCCGGGAAACATCCGCGAGCTCGAGAACGCCCTTGAGAGCGCGGTCAACGTGATGGAGGGCGAAGTCCTTCGACCGGATGACCTACCCCCCGGGCTCGGAGCGCGCCGAGTCGCACGGCCCGCTGCGCGCCACGGTCTGACCCTCCGCGAGGTGGAACGGCAAACGATAGAAGAAGCGCTGAGGGACTGCGGGGGCAACAAGGCCCTTGTCGCAAGAACCCTGAGAATCTCAAGGGATACGCTGTACCGCAAAGTGAAAGAACACCTAATCACGTGTCCCGTTTCCTGACAGTCCGATAATCGGACGCACTACAACTTAGCGATTAAGATGTTTGTTCTGTAATGGAATGTCCGAGTTTAGGACATTCTCGCCCCTTCATCTGGTCGCTCGTTCTGCAACCAGCCGCAAGTCAGCGTCTTTCCAGATCTGGTACGGGTCATGCTCCCTGCCCCGAGCGGGCTTCACGCCTGGGGTGAGAAAGATCACAGGAAGCCCCGGGCAAAGACGAATCCGCTGATGCGCGAATCGAGAAGGAGCCAGCGATGATGGATCTGACCTCGAGGTCGACGACCGTGGAGGAGTGGTGCGAGCTGATCGATCGGTGTTACGAACGGGACAGCGAGCCTCTGGTCAATCTCCCGAGTGGCAAGGACCGCGTCTATGACGCGATCTTCATTGGCGGGGGACCCGGCGGGCGTTTCGGGGCTGCGTACATGCAAGCCATGGGTGGAACGCCCCTGATCGTGGAACGCTGGCCGTTCCTCGGCGGAAGCTGTCCGCACAACGCTTGCGTGCCACACCACGTCTTCTCGGATTGCGCGGCGGAATTCGATCTGCTGCGGTGGCTGCGCGGCCGGCTGGGCTTTCCCGACTTCACGAATGGTCGGGGCAGGATCCTCGACATCGTGAGGATGTTCGTCGGGGGCAGGGGCATGGGCCACGCCTTCATGAACTGGCAGAGCAAGGAGCAACTTGGCCTCGACTATATCTTAAACGTCCCCGCCCGAGTGATCGACTCCCACACCGTGGAGGTCGACGGAAGTCGCTTCCGCGCACGCGCGATCGTGCTGGGTACGGGCGCTCGCTCGATCATTCCCGACGTACCCGGGACGAAACTCCACGGGGTCTTCACTCACGAAACCTTGGTGGAGGAGCTCGATTACGAGCCGAACCGCATCGTGGTCATCGGGGGAAGCAAGACGGCGGTGGAGTATGGCTCGTTCTTCCACGCGGCGGGAGCCCCGGTGACGATCATCGCGCGTTCGCCCATCCTTCGATTCGAACCGGTCGCCCTCGACGAGGACGCACGGACGTACGTTATCGACATGATGCGGTCGCGGGGGATGGCAATCTACGAGGAAGCCACAGTCGAGGCGATCCTGGGCAGGGAGCGTGTGGAGGCCGTGCGCTTCCGAACGGCACAGGGAGCGGAGCAGGTCGTTCCCGCGGACTTCGTGCTGCTCGGGACAGGGATGCAACCCAACGTCGAGCCCTTCGCCTCGAAGCTTGGGCTGTCGCTCGGCGCCCGAGGCGAAGTAATCGTGGACAGTCGGATGATGACAAGCGTGCCGGATGTGTTCGCCGTTGGCGACATGATCGGGCATCCGATGGAGATGTGGAAAGCGCGGAAAGGCGGAATGACCGCGGCCCGAAATATCATGGGTGAGGAATTCCACCTGGACATTCGGAATTACCCCGACTTCCTCCACACCACCTACGAGGTAAGCTGGGTTGGCCTCACCGAAGCTCAGGCGCGGGAGCGCTATCCGAACGTCATCGTCCTCAAGATGCCACCGGGGAATCCGACGCAGTGGGATCTCCTGATCCCGCTGGCCGACCGGGTGATGCTCTACGCGTTCCTCGAACCGAGGCGTTCGGGCTTCCAGAAGTGCGTGATCGATGGCGACAGCCGGCGCGTCCTTGGCTTTTGCCACGTGGGATATGGGTGCAAGGACTCGTTCCAGTACCTCGACTATCTCCTGAAGCAGGGTGTGACCATCGACGACATGGGAAGCATGAACGAACTCTTTCTCAATCCCGGCCACTTCATCCAGTTGTGCAGGTTGCGCGCGGGAATGAAGAAGCTCACGGACCTGGCCTGAAGGCCACAGCCACCACAGGAAGGCGCCAGGGCGCTGAACCCAGCAGCGATGATCAGGATATCGGGCGTCGATAGGACGTACGCCGGCGACCGCGTGCCGTCCGTCGAGGCGCTCGAGAATGTTTGCCTGGATATCAAGAAGGAGGAGTTCGTCTCGCTGGTCGGACCTAGCGGGTGTGGAAAGACGACGCTGCTCAAGATCATCGCCGGCCTTTATCGGCCGACGCGGGGCCAGGTGTGGATCGAGGGGACAACGATCACCGCACCGCGGAAGGACATCGGGCTAGTATTTCAGCGCCCGATCTTGCTTCCCTGGCGAACGGTGCTTCAGAACGTCATGCTGCCCGTGGAAGTTCTCCGCTTGGAGTCCGAGCGATTCAGGCGCCGGGCCTTGGATCTCCTGAGTGTCATGGATCTGGGCGAGTTCAAGGACCATTACCCGCACCAACTATCGGGTGGAATGCAGCAACGCGTGGCCATCGCTCGGGCGCTGACCCACGACCCGGCGATCCTTCTCATGGACGAGCCATTCGGCAGCTTGGACGCCATGACACGGGAGGCTCTGAACCTGGAACTCTTGCGGATCTGGGGAGCAACGCAGAAGACGATCCTCTTCGTCACCCATAGCATCACCGAAGCGATTCTGCTTTCGAATCGGGTGGCCATCATGTCTCAACGCCCTGGGACGATCATCGAGGTGGTTGGCATCGATCTGCCCTTCCCTCGGACGCTGGGAATGATGTCGAGTCCGTCGTTTGGCGAGTATGCCGCGACGATCCGGGCGCTCCTGGAGACCCGGTCGTGAAGCGGTCCGCCGCCTCCGAGTACGCTCTCATCCTGCTTACCCTCCTGCTGGTTCTCGGCCCGTGGGAGGGCGTTGTCCGAGCGTGGCGCATCTCCCCGTTCATCGTCCCGCCGCCGTCGGCGATCGGCCAGGCCCTGTTCGTCGGCTTTCGCGCGAACACCTACACGGTGCACCTTCTCTATACCCTCGCCGAGACACTGCTAGGTTTCTTCATCGGCGCCGCCATAGGCTGCGCCCTCGGTATCTTCGTGGCCCGCTCGTTGCTGCTCGAGCGCATCTTCTATCCCTACGTTATCGCCTTCCAGGCGATGCCGAAGATCGCGATCGCTCCGCTCCTGGTTCTGTGGTTCGGGTTCGGTATTTGGTCCAAGGTGGCTATGGCTTCCATGATCGCCTTCTTCCCGGTTCTGGTGAACGTCATCACGGGGCTTCGGGCTGTGGATCGTGATGCGGTGGACCTCCTGCGGTCGCTGTCGGCCACCGAGGCCCAGATTTTCAGAATGGTGCAACTCCCGACGTCCCTCCCGTACGTGTTTGCCGGTCTGGATATCGCCATTGTGTTCAGCCTGCTCGCCACCATCGTGGCAGAATTCGTTGGCTCTCAGGTTGGTATGGGCAATCTCATCCTGCAGATGAACTTTGCCCTGGACGTGGCGGGAGTGTTCGCTGTGCTGATGATTCTCTCAGCGGTCGGCGTGGGGCTCCATCTCATCGTCGTCAAGATCCAGCGCCGGGTCATTTTCTGGTCCAACACCGGCTACGTGATGGGGACGTAAGGCAGAAGCGATCGATCGTGAGCGAGAGGAGAGAAATGCGGATCGCAGGTGGGAGAGCGTTCACGTTCATCGCCCTGTTCGTCAGCGGGATGATGGTGGCGGCCGCCCCGGCGGCCCCGCGCCCACTGAAGAAGGTCGTGTTGGTCTTCGCGAGCGCGAACCTCCCGGTGGGCACGAGTCCGCAAACGAGCCTTCCGAAGATGCTCGGGTACTGGGAGGAGGAAGGGCTTGACGTGGAGCTCCAGGGGGCCGCGGGTTCACTGCCGTCACTGCAGATGATCGTTGGCGGCAAGGGGGATATCGGCGTCGTTCAGCCGCTGACGCTCTTCCAGATGAGGCCTCGAGGCGCGGAGATCAGAGCGTTCTACACGTTCGTTCGGCAAAACTGGTTCTTCCCGGCTGTGCTCGCGGACGGGCCGATTCGCAGCATTCGAGATTTCAAGGGGAAGAGGATCGGCGTCCAGAGCCTGGGTGCGTCGATGATCCCGTTCATGAAACTAGTGGTCGCTGATGCGGGGCTCGACCCCGAAAATGACGTGAGCTTCGTCGGCGTCGGCCTTGGGGCCGGTGCCGCCGCGCTCCTTCAGCAGCGTAAGGTCGATGTCCTGGGGCTGTGGTCGGCGCAGTATGCCCTCATGGAGAACGCAGGATTCAATCTGAGGAAGTTCGTCGACGTATCCCCAATAAGGGATCTCTCGTTCGCCGTGACGTTCGTGGCCACGGACGCGTGGTTGCGCAACAATCCGGAAATCGCGGTGGGTGTGGGACGCGGGCTAGCCAAGGCATCGGTGTTTGCCCTTCACAACCCGACGGCAGCGGTGAGGCTGCACTGGAAAATGTTCCCACAGACACGGCCAGCCGGGGAGAGCGACGTCGAGGCACTCAGGAAGGCGCTGCACGAACTCGAAGCCGCTCTGGCCTTCATGCGGATCGACACCACCACCGACAAGAGGTGGGGAGCAACGACGCGCGAAGAGATTGAGGCCTACGCAAACGTCCTGCTACGATCGGGCCTTCTCGACCGATCACCCGGCAGGCCGGAGCAGTACTACACCAACGAGTTCCTTGAGAGGATCAATGCCTTCGATGAAGCGAAGATCATCGACCAGGCTAGACGATACTCACTCTAAGGCGGTGCGATGTTGCTGCCGGAGTGGTTGTGCTAGGCTTTTAGCACCACTCTGTGGATGCTACGCGCCATCACCACGGGAGGAATAGCATGGCGAAGGTGAGCCTGCGGGAGTCCTACCGACGTGACGATATCGATCACGTGCTTCACGGCGTGACGATCCCGAGCAATCTCGCTAAGGCTCTCAACCGGATCTTCGTCGAGGCGTACGGCGTACGGCTCGTCGACAGTGACGGCAAGGAATACATCGACGGTATGTCGAGTGTTGTGTGCGCTTCTCTTGGATATGGGAACCGGGAACTCGCCGAGGCGGCGCGATCGCAGATGACCAAGCTGCACCTGGTCCCGTCGTTCGGGAATCGCACGAGCCCCCCCGAGATCGATCTGGCGCGCACGCTGGCGGATACCGCGCCTGGCGGCATCGACCGGTTCATGTTCACGAGCAGCGGCTCGGATTCGAACGAGTCGGCCATCAAGATCGTTCGCTGGTACTGGCGTCAGAAGGGCCTGGACAAGTACAAGATCATTTCCCTGCAAAACGCTTATCACGGCGCGACGTACGGCGCGGGAAGCGCCAGCTCGTTCCCCGATTACACGCACAAGGATTTCGGACCCAATCTGCCGGGTTTCACGCAGGTACCGAGTCCTTACTGCTATCGTTGCCCGTTCGGCAAGTCCTACCCGAACTGCGGCATTCAGTGTGCGGAGGCTCTCGACCACAAGATCCAGGAGGAAGGTGAAGACACGGTCGGAGCGTTCCTGGCCGAGCCCGCGCAATCGGCCGCCGGAGTCCTCGTACCCCCGCCGGAGTACTGGCCACGAGTGGCCGAGATCTGTCAGGAGCACGACGTGCTGTTGATCATCGACGAAGTCATCACCGGGGTCGGCCGGATGGGCCGGATGTGGGCCTGCGAGCACTGGGACATCAGACCCGACATCCTAGTGTTCTCGAAGGGCATAGCGAGCGGGTACATGCCAATCTCCGGAGTCGGCGTGACCGACGAGATCTACCAGGGCATGACCTCCTCGGACGCGGCCTTCCCTCACGTGTACACGTACAATGGACACCCTGTCAGCTGTGCGGTCGCGCTGAAAAACCTAGAGATCCTCTCCAGAGAGAAGCTCATCGATCGTGGAGCCGAGATGGGGCTCTACGCGCAAGAGCGGCTAACGCATTTTCAAGAGCAGTCCCCGTACGTGGGCGATATCCGCGGACGTGGGTTGAACTTCGGGATCGAGCTCGTGGCCGACAAGGAAACCAGACAGCTGTTCCCTCCTGAGCGGAAGATTGTCATGTCCGTAGGAGCCCAACTCCTGGAAAAGGGCATCATCATCGGCGGCTCTGGGAACAACATCAGGCTCGCGCCGCCCTTGATCATCACCAAGGACGAGATCGACTACGTCCTGGATGGGCTTGAATGGGCGATCCAGGGCATCCAGGCCTAAGCGTGAAGTCTCACAGGGTTGCCCCAAGCCAGCACGCGGCTGATGGGACCGTGGAGACTGGTGGCGATGCCAATTGTAGGCCGCTGCGGAGGCGCGCCAAGCTGAAGGGAGGAGGAAAAGGGAGAGCGCCGAACGTGCTAAGCTGCCGCGCCGAAGTGGACCTTGTTCCACCAGGCACGTTCGACAAGGCGAGGATGCAAGAAGGTTCCTTGACGCCGAAGGAGACGTGATGGGCTCCGACCGCGAGCTTAAGCAATCCTCGACTGCCACCCCTTGGCGTGTCCTCCGGGTCGCCTCCGTATGGAAGCAGTTCGGTCCGGCGTCCTGGGTCTTGCGCGACGTTACGCTCGACTTTCACGCGGGAAGCTTTACCTGCATCCTCGGGCCCAGCGGCTCGGGCAAGACAACTCTGCTGAACCTACTCGCGGGCTTTGACGCTCCCACACGCGGCGTCATCGCCGTCGACGACGTTCCCATCAAGGGCGCCAGCCGAGATCGCGCGGTGATCTTTCAGGATGTGTCTAACGCGCTGTTCCCGTGGCTGACTTCGGTCGAGAATGTCGAGTTCGGTCCACGGATGCAGGGGCTGCCGCGCCGTGTTTCCCGGGAGCGGGCGCTCGCTCACCTCGCGCTGGTTGGTCTCGACAAGGACTGCGAGAAATTTCCGTACCAGCTCTCAGGGGGGATGAAGCAAAGAGTGCAGATCGCGCGCGCCCTGGCTGCCGAACCGCGCATCCTGCTCATGGACGAACCGTTTGCAGCCCTGGACGCCATCACTCGGCGTGACCTCCAGGAAGAGATCATTCAGGTATGGACGAAGACCGGGAAGACGATTGTCTTCATCACTCATGACCTCGTCGAGGCGTTGCTGCTGGGCACGCGGGTGGTCGTGGTAGGTGCTGATGGCTCGATCCGCGGGGATTTCGCCGTGACGCTCCCAACGGTCCGGAACCCGGCGGATCCGGAGTTCATGCGGCTCTATGCAGGGCTGGAATGCATCCTCGAAGCCGAAGTGCGACGCGCCAAACCCGCCGGAGGGGTCGAGGAACCAGCTCGAGGACACAGATCGATCGCCAGTCCGGAGGTCACCTGAAAGGAGAAGGCGATGATGTTTGGAAGACGTCATTTGACGACGTGGATGTGCCTGCTGGTCGCACTGCTAGTCTGGCCGGCGCCGACGACGGCGGATCATGGCAACGCAGCCACGGTCTTCACCGGGTCTTTCCCGCATTTTTCGCCCGTGTTCGTGGCAGACGCCAAGGGCCTGTTCAAGAAGCACGGACTCAGCGTGGCGGTCCGGGTATTCGACACCGGCGTCGGGGCGGCGGCAGCGTTCCGCGGTGGCCGGGCGGATTACCAAGCCGGCTGCGACTTCGCGACCATCAACCTGCTTCAGACCGAAGATATCATCGTCCTGGCACCCTACGAACACGATTCGGACTCGATCATCATCTCGGTGCGCGAGGGGATCAAGGACCTTCGGGACCTCAAGGGCAGGAAAGTCGGATTGCGGCGTGGCACCACGTCAGAGTTCTTTACACTCCGCGCCCTCAAGGATGTCGGGCTCGGCCTGAAAGACATCGATGTGGTGAACTTGTTCGCCGCAGACCAACTTCCAGCAATCGTGCGCGGCGACATCGACGCCGCGTCTTGGTGGCAACCGTTTGGGTGGCAGGCCGAGGCGGCCTCCAGCGGCAAAGTGAGGACGCTCGTTACCGCGAGAGGGTACTACACGCTCTGGTGCTCGCTCGTAGCGCAACGGAAGTACGTCGAGGCGCACCCGAAAGAGACCGTGGCCTTCCTCAAGGCTCTCCACGATGCGAGCGAGTGGCTCACCCGCGTGTCCCTGGATGAGAAGGCCGCCCTCGTGACGCAGTACACCAAGAGTGACCTCACGACGACACGGCAAGTCATGTCGCTCCAAACGTACAGCATCGTTGAGACCCCGGAGTACCGGAAGAGTATGAGAGATATGGAAGAGTTCATGCGGGCCGGGGGACTCGTGAAGAAGCCGATCCAGTGGGAGAACGTCCTTGGCTCGAGGTACCTCCGAGAGGTTGATTCCTCCCTGGTGAAGTGACCGGGTCGAGGATGGCCGTTACCCCCATGGCGTGCTGGCATCGCTGGGTCCGCGGAGTTGGGGCGGTGCTCCTGCCCCTTGCGATCTGGGAGTTGGTGAGCCGGACAGTTCTCAACGCCGTGCTGATTCCGCCGCCGACGGTCGTATCCCTCGCCGCCTGGGAGATGCTGCAGAGCGGCGAACTGTTTGTCCACATCATGGTCAGTCTTCGGCGGATCTTCGTCGGGTTCGCCCTCGGCTCGACCGTCGGCATCGCTATCGGCGTGCTCGCTGCGTGGAACAGACTGGTCTGGGACCTCGTTCGACCGCTCGTGGCAGTGTGCTCGGCCGTCCCGCCCGTGGCGCTGATCCCGTTGGCGATGACCTGGTTCGGCATCGACGAGACCGCGCGGCTGTTCCTCATCACCTACCTGGCGGCAGTGCTCATGCTTCCCAATGCCATGAGCGGCGTGCGCAACATCGCCCCAATCAGGATCAGGGCCGCTCGGTCCCTGGGGGCACGGTCGAAACAGATCTACCTTAGTGTCATGCTACCGGACGCCTTCCCGTTCATCCTGACCGGTCTCCGCGTCACCCTGGGCTTCTGTTTCATGGTGGTAGTAGCAGCGGAAATGATCGGGGCCAACTCCGGCGTGGGCTACGTGATCATGCAGTCGCGCCACTACGCGATGACCACCAAGATGTTCGTAGGCATCCTGCTTCTGGGCCTGATGGGCATCGCCTTCGATGCTCTCTTCAGGCGGCTGCTCGCGACCTCGCTGCCGCGCTTCGCAGTGGAGAAACGGACGAGTTGATGGGCCCCGACTCCTCCTCCGCGCGGTCCCTCGGGACGCTCCCAGCGGTGACCGGGCGCATGGGCGCGAGGCACCTCGCGATGACGAGTCCCATCCGCCAGGCGGCCTCTGCGTTCCTGCTGATCCTTCTCTGGCATGGGCTGAGCCGGCTCGTCTTCGAGCCGACCATCCTCCCGTCGCCCGCCACGGTTCTCGGCCGCGCCGTGGAGCTGACGCTTGCTGGCGAACTGCCCCGGCACATGGCCACGAGCCTGGGCCGGATTCTCGTCGGTTATAGCATCGGCGCCATCCTAGGTATCGCTGTCGGGCTGGTCATCAGCTGCCTGCCGTGGGTAGAGGAGTTGCTGACCCCGAGTCTCGGGTTCATCCGGTCCATCCCGCCCATTGCTTTCGTCCCCTTCAGCATTATCCTCTTCGGCATCGGGGAGACGTCGAAATACGCCGTCATCGTGTACCTCGTGTTCATCGTGCTGGCTCTACATACCACCGCGGGCGTCCACGAGACCCCTCGCATTCGTATTCGGGCTGCCCAGGCTCTGGGTGCTGGCGGCGCCGTGGTCCTGCTCAAGGTCATCCTCCCCTCGGCGTTTCCGTTCATCCTGAACGGCCTCCGGGTAGGTCTGAGCCTCAGCTTCATGGCAGTGGTTTCGGCCGAGTTGATAGGGGCGCAAAGCGGCCTAGGCTATATGATCATGGATTCCCAGACGATGTTCGCGACAGACAAGATGCTGGTGGGAATTCTGTGCCTGGGGATCCTCGGAGCGCTGATCGATTGCAGCGCCAATGAACTCAGCAGGAGGCTGTTGGCACGGTTCGCCATTCCCGGCGGATGACCCTGCTGCTGGCCTGGGATGCTACGCCTACGTGGTCAGGGCGTTCGGGGAGAAGGCGCTTGTCGGTAGAAGGCCGGTAGAAGAAGGTGGCGTTTGTGGTTTGCTGGTGCGGGCCTGCCGATGCGGCCGGGAAGCCGCGACGCCCGGGCATCAGCGCGGCAGTCGGTGGTCCGCCCGGCGTAGCAAGATGGTCGGAACGCGCCGGGTCGGTGGGCAGCGATCTCCCGCGTGACGATTCGAAACACAGCATTTGATAGGGACATGCGAATTGTAGAATCGTCCGGATGGAAACCGCCTCCGACGAGGAGACCGCCAAGGAGGTCAGCGAGGCGCTTGGATTCTGCTCGGCGCTCAGGCTGGCCGATGGCTGGCCACGAGCTGTGGCATCGGCTCCTGGGGTTCCTGGGGCGGCCAGCGTCCGAATCTGGGGGATTCTGTCATGGGGACGGGGACCCCGGACGGGGCGCGCGCCGCCGGAGGGGGCTAGAGTCGGCTACGCTCAAGAAGATGGCTCCCCACACGGAGAGACGGAGGGGCCAGACCTTCTGGTAGAAAGGGTCGATGGGACTGTAGATCTCGTACGCCCCGATGATGGTGCCGTCCCCTCGAGAAAGATGGGGATGTAGACCTCCAGCAGGCGCGAATACCCCGCCTGCCGCTCGGTCAGGTGCTCACTCCCCCGCAGGTCGGAAAGCCCGACCACCGTCTCGCTGTGGCATCGGCTCCTGGGGTCCTGGGGCGGCCAGCGTCCGAATCTGGGAGATTCTGTCATGGGGACGGGGACCCTGGACGGGGCGCGCGTGTCGCCGGAGGGGGCTAGAGTTGGCTACGCTCCGGCCTGCGCGCGGGTCCTGCGATCCGCGGTGAATGCCTCGGTCGTGCCACGAAGACACCCGACGCGCCCGACAGCAAACCTGTTGGCTCACGACACGCGTGGGGGGCGGATTCGATGAATGAGAAGCCCTTGCCCGAGACACTCGCAGGAACCGTGGAAGTGGCCAGGGCCATCATGGAAAGGGCGTGACCGTAACGATGCCCATGCCGCCTCCGATCCTGGCCAACAAGGAGTATCACGAGAGATCCCTGTTCGAACCCGAGGCGCTCCTGCGCGAAGCGCGTCGCCAGAAGCGGCTTGTGCCGCGCGATGTCCCGGAGCTGTGTGTGCTCGATCCCGATGGTGACATCGTTCGCCGACTTCGGGAACGTGGGGCGGCACGGCGGAGTCCCGTATGGGCCTGTTATCACACCGATCTCTACGATTTTGAGGTTGAAGGGCGGCGTCTGGGCATCATCGGCTGCGCCGTCGGCGCCTCTTTTGCCGTGCTGGTCGCCGAGCAGCTGTTCGCCTCGGGGTGTCGCCTTCTCGTGAGCATCACCTCGGCGGGCCAAGTCGCTCCGGTGGCAGCGCCACCGTACTTCGTGCTTATCGATCGCGCCCTCCGAGATGAAGGAACGAGCTACCACTACCTTCCCGTCTCCGACTTCGCCGAAGCCGATCGGGCGCTCATCGACCGTGCCGCGGCGGTCTTTGCGGCCCGCCGCCTCCCTGCCATCGTCGGCTCGAGCTGGACGATAGACGCGCCGTTCCGCGAGACCGAGGGTGCGGTCGCAGGCGCACGCGCTCGTGGGATTCTGGCCGTGGAGATGGAGGCCGTTGCCCTCTACGCGTTCGCAGAGGCCCGACGCCGGGCTGTGCTGTGCCTCGCCTACGTCACAAACGCCATGGGCCAGAGCTGCGGAGAGTTCGAGAAAGGCGAAGCCGACGGCACCACGGATGCTCTCAAAGTGATCGGAACGCTGGCCCAGGCGCTGATCGGGCACGGGGACGTCTTGCCTCACGCCGGCGAACTGCGGGAGTTGGACTGAGTGGAGAACCCTCTGCGGAGCGGCTGGTGCGGGAGCGCCTGGGCGTATCGGGCCTGCGCGGCGAGGCACGCATTGATCGGGTCGGTCGACCGATCCCCTGGTCCTTTGGGCTCGTCCTGGGCATAGCGCTGATCAGGTTGGGTTGTTTGGTCATTGCGAAAGAGTGGCCTGAGGGTTGGCCTGAGGGTATCGGGCGCGCGTGACCCCCGCTTGGCTCGCCGGCGCCGTCATCGTCTTCGGGGCAAGCTTCGTCATGGGGCTCGCTGGCTTCGGGATCGCACTCGTCGCGCTCGCCTTCCTGCCGTATCTGATGGCGCCAACCGACGCAATCGTCCTGCTAACGATCTACGCGCTTGCGTTCTCGCTGGCGATGCTCGTCCAGCTCCGGCGCGACGTCGACGGACGCGCGATCGCCGACCTGTTGATCGGCACGATCGCCGGCACGCCGCTCGGCGTCTGGGGCCTCGCCGCGCTCCCTGCCAGTGCATTGAACCGTCTGATCGGTCTCATGCTGATCGTCGCGTGGGTCCTCGAGTTCCGCGGCCTCTACCCGCAGCGGCTCGACGGGCGGCGCTGGACACTCGGCGCCGGCTTCGCGGCCGGCGTCATCGGCGGCGCCGTCGGGACGCCGGGCCCACCCGTTGTCCTCTATGCTGCCACGCAACGCTGGAGCGCCCGCGCGGTCAAGGCCAATCTCCAGGCCTTCTTCGTGGTGAACCAGGGAGTGATCCTGGCGGGCTACTGGTGGGCGGCGCTCCTCACGCGCGAGGTCTGGACGCTGACGGCGAGCTTCGCCCTGCCCGCCGTCGCCGGCGCCGTGGCAGGTGCGCTGCTCTTCGACCGCGTGGACCAGCCCCGTTTCCGCCGCCTTGTCTTCTTGCTGCTGCTCGCGTCAGGGTTGGTGCTGCTCGTGCGCGGGTGAGCCACGTGCGCGGCAGGCGCGGCCTCAAGTAGGGTAAATTCCAATCTGTGGCATCAGCTCCTGGCTCCTGGGGCTCTGTGCCATCCGTTCCTGGGGTTCCTGGGGCGGCCGGCGCCCGAGGCGGGGAGGTTAGGAGTTGTCAGAGAACAAACGCACCCAATTACGCTCGTGAGCGCACCGGGTGGATGGTGTAGTTCCAGTCGCCGCGGAAGCGATGGGGCGTCAGCTTGAGGTGAGCCATCTGCGCGGCCGAGAGCGTTTGACCCTTGGGGTATGTCCCGCGATCGAGTTCACAGCGCACGCGCAGGCCGGCCGTGGTGCGCGTGGAGCCGATGAGGTTCACGATCACGGCCAGACTGACCAAGGGCTGTCCGCGCCAGTTGGTAGTGATG
>JACQWA010000129.1 GCA_016209425.1 Candidatus Rokuibacteriota bacterium | reverse complement strand
CTGGCAACCACTCTCAGAGTCCTCGCGTCCGTCTCCCGCGGAGCCGTCATCATCAGGCCGAGGCCCGCCGCGGTGGTGGCCCCAGCCTTGAGAAATCCGCGTCGGCTCAGGTCGTCCATCGCCGATTTCACTAGAACGGCTTCGGCCGTTCGAAGCCGAGCAGGAAGAGCGCCTGGAGGAAGATCTCGTCGGAGTCCAGGGCGAAGTTCCGCTCGGTGTGCTTGTACTGGGCCCGCAAGGTCAGGAAGCGGCTCGGCTTGTAGGAGAGGATCGCCGAGCCCGCGGTCTCGATCCGCCGGGGTGGGCCGATTTCTTCGCGCTCGGGGAGCTGAGAGTAGTCGAAGCGGCCGGCGACGAACCAGTTACGCGCGAGCTGCAGCTCGCCCAGGGCATAGAGCCCGTAGCGATCCAGGACCTCCCTGCCGACGATCACTTCTTCATCGTTCACCTCCGCCTCGCGAAAGCGATCCCGCCAGCTGTAGTAGAGCTCGGTGAGGAAGTTGAATCCCCGGTAGAGGCCGAGAACCGGGTGTCGGTAGTCGAACTCGAAGTGGGCATTGAGGATTCGGGAGCGGAGCGTGGGTCGCCCGGCCTCGTCCCGGGTATGCCCGTAGGCGTAGCCGGCCCCGACCTCGATCGCCGCTGCCTGCCCGAGCTCGAAGAACGCCTCCAGGCGGCCGAAGTAGGCTGGCTTACGGGCGAAGGATCCCGCCCGGCCGCCGTGGAATGCCTCCTCGTTGTCGCCGTTGAAGACCCCGCCCGAAAGCAGCAGCGGGACATCACCCAACGCGAACGGGAGTTCAAGGCGAATCCCGGTGTCGATCCAGCCGTCGCCCTCCTTTCCGAAGAGGTTAGTGATGACGTTCGGCGGGTCCACCTCCGGGAACTCCTCAGGGTCGGCTTCATTGAATTCACTAAAACCCGTCCTGAACTTTCCGACCTGTGCCCCGAGCCTGAATGGGAGCCGTGGGAAGGTTACGAAGCCCTCCTCCAGTTCCACATCCACATCGCCGTCAAAGGTCTGGCTGGCGGAGATGATCGCCTCAAACGTTGCGAACGGATCCACGGCCGAGCGGAGGCCGAGTTCGAGCTCCCTGAAGTTGAATCGGTTCCGCCTGGCAAAAAACTCTTCGCCGGGTCGCTCCTCTCCGAGCTCTGCCTCCAGCCGCTTCCGATCCTTGAACGTGTGGTTATAGATGAAATTCCCCTCGATGCGGACTTCAGGGAGCAGGGCCATCCAGGGCGGGATCCGCGGCCGTTCCTGGGGAGCTGGGGGCTCCTCCTTCAGTGGAGTCGGCGCCTGGGCCGCTGGAGCGACAGGCGCGGGTTGCGCCTTGGGCTGGGGCGAGGGCTCTTGCGGGGCCTGCTGCCGCGGCCCCGCTAACGCCTCGATCTGCTGCTGCTGTTTGAGGATGAGCTCTTGCTGGGTCCTGACAGTCTCTTGCAGCACCCGGAGGGCCTGCTTGAGCTGGTCGACGTCCTGTTCCAGGGACTGCGCCCCCCTGCCTTGCGCTGAGCCAGGCGCCGGGAGCGTGAGCAGGAAGGCGGCTGTCAGGATTGCTGTCAGCGCGGGCCGGAGGCGGGCCGGGAGACCGATCTGACGGGCTACCGCCACGATCAGGAAGAGCCCGGTCGAGGTCGCGGCAATGGTGGAACCGGTGGGCAGGTTGAAGTTGAGGGCCAGGAAGAGGCCAATCGGGACCGCCACAATCCCAAACATGATGGCGAGGACAAACATCGGGGCGATCCGGTTCACGATGAGGCGCGCCGTGGTAGCCGGCACCACGAGCAGAGCGAACGTGACGAGGACCCCGGCGGTCTTGATGGCGAGCGCGACGGCCAGCGCCAACGTGAGGGAGAGGAGGAGATCCCAGAGGCGGGCATTGACTCCCTGGGCCCGCGCGGTCTCAGGGTCGAAGGCAACACAGACGAACTCCTTCGCGAACAGCAGGTGGATCAAACCGATGAGCGGCACGACGATGGCGAGGACGAGCAGCTCGACGGGAGGGACGGAGAGAATGTTGCCGAAGAGCATGTTCAGCGCCCGGGCCTCCCCGAGGGGGTTCTTCGCCACAAAGATAACGGCCAGGGCGGCCGCCAGGACGTAGCCGACCCCCAGCACGGCCTCCACAGGCACCCTGCGTCGCTGCTCGGCTCGGGCCAGGCTCGCGGCCCCGGCCAGGCTTGCCGCGAGTGCCGTCAGGAGAGGTGGCACGTGCAGCAGGAGGCCCAGGCCCACGCCGGCGGAGGCGATCTGGGCGAGGGCGATGCTGAAGAAGACGATCCGCTTGAGGACGACGTAGACGCCAAGAAACGAGCACATGGCCGCCACGAGCGTGCCGGCGAGGAGGGCATGCTGGAAGAAGGAGTGTTGAAGCGCGTCTATCATATCATGGGTCACCCCTCGTCACGATCGTCCGGCGCCCGTCCAGCTCCCGGACCCGGACGTCGAGGCCGTACAGCGCGGTGAGCGTCTCGTCCGTGAGGACCTCCGCGGCGTCGCCGATCCGGAACACCGCGCGCTCGCGATCGACGATCGCGATCCGCCTCGCGTAGTTAGCCACGACGTGCAGATTGTGGCTCGCCATGACGATGGTCAGCCGCCGCCCCCTCAGGCCCGCGACGAGCTCCATGAGCTCCCGCTCTGCGCGAAGGTCCATTCCACTCGTCGGCTCGTCGAGGACCAGCAGGGCTGGCTCTCCGGCCAGGGCTCGGGCGATCAGGACCCGCTGCTTCTGGCCGCCGGAGAGATCCTGAAACGGGGCGCTCGCCAGCGTCGCGATCCCGACCTGGGACAGGGCGGCGAGGCAGATCTCACGGTCTCTGCGCCCCGGTCGCCGTCCCGGCGCAACGCGCCCCACCCGCCCGAGCCGGACGATGTCGAGGGCTGAGAGCGGGAAGGCCGGGTCCAGCTCTCTCTCTTGCGGCACATAGCCACAGGCCGCACGACCTTTCGGACGGAGGATCTCCCCGCTCAGGGGCGGGAGGGTTCCCATCAGGGCTCGGAGGACTGTCGTCTTCCCGCTCCCGTTCGGCCCGACGAAGGCCAGGAAGTCCCCCGCATATACGGCGAACGTCACATCCCTGAGGACCGGAACCCCCCCGTAGCCGAGGCTCACCGAGCGCAGTTGGATGATCGGATCCGGCATTCCTGTGGCCCTTCTTTAGAGGGGATTACACTGTCTGCCAAGCCCCATGTGGCCACGATTTGGGTAGCCACATGGCTACGATGCGTGGAAGCGAAGGCCGGGTTAGCCGACCAACCCTCTTCGGACTGCCTCGACCGCGGCCTGAGTGCGATCGGAGACCTGGAGCTTCTCGAGGATGCGCTGGACGTATTTCTTGACGGTTCCGTGGCTCCACCGGAGTTGCTCGGCGATCTCGCGGTTGGTGAGCCCCTGGGTCAGGCGTACCAGCACCTCTCGTTCCACGCGAGTGAGCGGTTCCGGGGTGTCCCCCGACGCGGTTCGCGATCCGGATTCCGCGGTCACCTCCCCGAGCAGCCGCTTCAGAAGCGAAGGCTCGATGACTGCCTCCCCTTCGCAGACCGCGCGGACGGCGGCCAGGAGCTCGCGCCGGGAGATCCCCTTGAGCACATATCCCGCCGCGCCCAGCTTGACGGCCTGCTGCACGTAGCCGGGGTTATCATGCATGGTCACAATAAGGACGCTGGTCGTCGGGGATAGCGTCTTGATCCGTTGAAGCACCGTCAGCCCATCCATATCGGGAAGCTGGACGTCGAGCAGGACCAGGTCGGGCTTAAGGTCCAGTAATCTCTGCAGCGCCTCCTGCCCGGTCCCTGCCTCCGCCCACGCGTCGAGCTCGCCGGCGAGCATGCTCCTGATCCCTTCCCTGACCATGGGATGGTCATCGACGACCAACACTCTCGGCTTCGAGTTACGGGTGGTTTGCACTGGATCTCCCATTCCGCACGGGGATCGTCGCAAGGATTCTCGTGCCGAGGCCCGTGCTGCTTTCGATGCGACAGGAGCCTCCCAGCAACCTGGCCCGTTCTTGCATGCCTATGAGACCCAGTCCCGTGACCTGGGACCTGTCGGTAGTGACGTGGAATCCGACCCCTGAGTCGTTGACCTCCACGACGACGTGGTCTCCCTCCTTTCTGAGGTCCACGGTCACGCAGGAGGCGTTGGCGTGTTTTTTGGCGTTGGCCAGGGCCTCTTGGATGATCCGGTACAGGGTGGTCTCTACTGTCGGAGGGAGGCGGACATCGCAGAGGTTGTCGAGCAGCTGCGCGTCCCAACCTGTATCGTGACTTGTCTCGTCCAGGAGGGCTCTGAGGGCGGGGATCAGGCCCAGCGAATCCAGGGTGCCCGGGCGGAGCGCCGCCAGGAGCCGTCGAGTCTCCACGATGGCCCGGTCCAAACGGTCGAGTCCCCTTTCAAGCTCACCGGGGGCCTCGGGGGATTGGCCGCGCCAGAGACCCTCGAAGGTGTCTAGATGCTGCTTGGCGCTCACGATCAGCTGGGCCAGGCAGTCGTGGATGTCATACGCGACGAGCCGGCGCTCCTCCTCCTGAACCACGATAAGCCGCTCCATCATGCATGCCAGCGCCTGCTCCTTCTCTTGAAGGGTCCCGATCACCATCGCCAGCTCGCCCGATCGCCTTACTTCGAGGTTCATAAGCTCGGTTTTTTCCTGCCAAGCCTTGATGAAGACGTAGGTCCCGGCGAGGATCACCAGGACCTGGCCGAGGTGGAGGAGGACGCCGAGCGGGAAGCGCGCAGCTACCACCCTGGACGATTCGAGGACCAAGGACTCGATGAGCTCCTGACCCGCCATGAACACGAACACGGTGGCGAGCGCCAACTCCTTATATTTTCCGAGCTTCTCCACGAGGGGGTGCCATCCCATCGCTTTCATCCTCCTGGCGGCGGGCTCTCGCCCACGGCAGAGAAACAATCCCGGCGATGCGACAGGATAACCGGTCAAAGACAAGTGAGCAAGAACCCGGCCCCGACTCGTCAATTTGGCTTGGCCGATGAAAGCCGGTTGACCAGATCGGTCCCCGTTCTCAGCGGCTCGATGAGGTCGCACAGCACAAAATCAGCACAAGGTGGTAAAATCGAGGTCGCGTCGCTCGTAAGTACCCGCAAAGGCCGGTGTAGCTCAGCGGCAGAGCAGCTGATTCGTAATCAGCAGGTCGTGGGTTCAAGTCCCACCGCCGGCTCCAGCCTTGTTCGACACTTCCACGACGCTCCGCTTCTCGGCCTTCTTCCTCGGTTGCAGCCGGTTGCCTCCGCCAACCGATCCACGGCCTGCCGGTTCGCTCCTGGGATGAGATGCGCGTAGAGATCCACGGCGACCTGGATCGAGGAGTGGCCGAGCTGCTCCTTCACGTACACGAGCCTTTCCCCGCGCTGGAGCAAGAGCGAGGCGAAGGTGTGGCGGAGGGCGTGGAACGGCTGGCGGCGAAGCCCCGCTCGATCCAGCAGCGGGTACCAGACGCGCTTACGGAAGTAGTCGGCGTTCAGGGGGCGCTCCGGATCCCCGAGACTCGGCCACAAGGGGTACGGGCTCTCTTTCATGGGCGAGGTGTTCTCGGGCATCCTCACCACCCTCGGCTTCGGCCACGATCCCCAGGGCAAGCACAACGACGGGTCGTTCTACCTCTGCTGGCGGATCGAGGCCTTCATGCCGCTCGACGAGTTCAAGCGGCAGGTGTCGGACTTCATCGCCCACATCAAGACCTCGCCCCCCGCGGCCGGGTTCAAGG
>JACQWA010000133.1 GCA_016209425.1 Candidatus Rokuibacteriota bacterium | reverse complement strand
GGGTTCGCACGGCCGGTCGTGCGCTCGGGCTCCCCGTCGTCCCGGCCTGAGCGGACCGTGCCATACCGGGTCGATGTGGTGGACCTCGCCGACGCCGACGCCGAGTTTCGCGAGCGGGGCGCCGGAAGGGCATCCTCTGGATCGCGGAACGGCCCGAAGCCTTGAAGTTTTGGTGGATACCGGCACCGGTTACTCGGTGGTTCCCCGTCCGATTCTTGAGGCGTTGGGATGCCAGCCCCTCCGCACCCAGCGAGTGATCCTGGCTGATGGACGGATCGAAGAGTGGTCGGTGGGTCAGGTTGAGGTGGAGTGTGAGGGCCGCCGAACCACTACCCCAGTCCTGATGGGGCCGCCGGCCGGCCCTCTCCTCCTTGGCGCGACGACTCTCGAAGAGCTCGGTCTCGGCATTGACCCCTTGAACCGCCGCCTCGTTCCGGTCGATCTCTACCTCGCCCGACTCTATCTTGCCGTCACCGTGAGGTGAGGGCTGACGCGTTGGGGCTGGAAGTGACCGTCGGAGCCCCGGCCAGCCTGAGCGGAAGCCCCGAGAAAGGGCTTGTATCCTTCCTATGCTCCACGCCCTGGGCCGATCGCCGAGCACCGAGGCGAAGCGCTGGGGTTCGGTGTGGATCCGCCGCTCGATCAGCTCGCCCCCCTCGGTGAGGATGCAGATCTGGCTTTCCTTCGTGTGGACGTCCATGCCAATATGGTTCATGGCTGGCCTCTCCTCTCTACGGCGTTGACCGCGTGTGACCTCGTGTGGGGCCATGTCTGCCGACAGGCAGGCAGTGTATGCCACCACGTCGAGCGAGGGGCCAGCCGCTTCATGCCATCTACGCTCCCACGATGACGCTTGAGTTCGGAACATGGGTGTGTTACGAATTTCCAGGTGGAAGGAGGTGAACACCGTGACAAAGATCGAGCAGCTCACCGAGGAGGTCGCGGCGTTGACCGCCGAGGAACAGAGACTCCTGTTTGAGCGGGTCGCGGACCTTGCGTGGCACCGGGGGCTCCGGGAGCTTTCGGAGATGTACAGGAGCCGTCTCGCCCGCGAGGGGAGGCTCGCCGACTCCCCCGAGAAGGTCTTAGAAGATCTCCGCCGCATCCGCGAGGAGATCGCCTCGCGTGAGTATCCGGAATAAACGGGTCGTCCTCGACACCAATGTCTGGATCCACGGCCTCCGTCAGGACCGAGGTCATCAAGCTTGCTCAGAGCTTCTGGGCAAGCTGAGAACGCTTCAGGTCGTCATCCCCCGGCAAGTCCTCGTCGAGCTTCGGGTAAACCTGTCTTCCCAGGAATACCAGAGCTTCTGGCAATTGATCAATTCGTACTCCTCCAAAGTCGAAATTTCATGGGATCCCGCGCCGATCGAACGATTCAACCGATATCGCCGGCTCGGGTCCCGACGAGGGGATGCGGCAGTTGCCGCGCTCACCGAACACGTGGGGGCAACCGCGCTGGTGACCGAGAACCGAGAGTTTTTGAGTCACGTTCCCGACCTTCCCTTTCGCCTTTTGAGCAGTGCTGACCTGCTCGACGAGATGGAAGGTCCGTAATAGATTCTTGCTGTCGCCGCTCGCCCGGCGGTCGCCGCCGCCGCGCGGTAGACCTCGCTGTATAGGGCAAGCATGGACCGGCGGTTCAGCCTGGGGCACGACCCAAAGGTCAGTCGAGAGCGGCTGAGAAGTTTCCCCGATGAGAGCCTGATCCGGCATTGGGAGCGGGAGATCCGAGCGTTTGAAGATGGAATCGAACGAGCCCGGAAGAGGACTGAGACCCTTCCGCTTGAGCTGGGTGAGGTGTCCCTTCCGCGGCCAGCGGAAAGTGATGATGGGCAAACCCATCATCCGTGGCACCAGGATTCCGGTTGAACTGATCCTCCGCAAGCTCAGCGAAGGCGCGACAGAAGACGATCTGCTCGATGCCTACCCGCGGCTCACTCGCGCTGATATCCAGGCCGCGGTCGGCTATGCCGCCGACACCGTCGGCGCGAAGGAAACATAAACGCCCTTCTCGGACCCGGCGAGCGCGGCCGCACCGGGCGATCCTGCCGGACACGGGCCCACGTGGCAGCATCCGGATCACTCCCACGTCCCTCTCTGATACAGATCTCAAGCTCGGCCCCGGTGTCCAGGCTTGCCAACATCGGAAGGAGGAGGTACTGCTGACGGCTTGCTCTTTTGTGAATCCGAGTAACACTCCTCTTCCGGTTCCGGCTCTCCGTCGTAGAGATTCTCCAGCACCGCTCGCACCGACCGCAGAGCGTCGGATGCGCCGAACTCCGTCACTTGCCTGCCATGGGCGGCGTCATCGCCAACCCTTTTTGCGCCCCCATGCCGCCGCAAGAGCCTTTCCCTTCAAAACACCGAATCACTCGGCAGTCTCGAGCAGGTGGCGCAAGCGGTCAAGATTCAGCCGAGGTTAGCCGACCAGCTTGTCGTACTCCGCGTGGGTGCCAATCCAAAACCAGAGCAGGCCGTCAGAAGCCTCTACAGCGAGCGCTCGATGATGTAGACCAACCCTAGCGGACCGGAAGCGCCCCACCTTTTTGAAGTGGAGGGACGGATGTTGCGGATTAGCCTTGAGCAGCTCGAAAGCCTTGTCCGCAAGTTCTCGGACACTGGCTGGTAGCGCTCGGTAACACGCCCAGAGGTCTGGTGAAGCATGGTGCCGCTGGCTCAAAGCTCCGTGGACTGTCCCGCCGCATGCGCCCGGAGCGCGCCTTCGGCGAGTTTGTCGAGCTTCCCGGCCTTGACATCAGCCTCCAGCTGTCGATCCCACGCCTCGGCATCGAACTGCGCAAACCACTCTCGAAACCGGGCGAATTCCTCTGGGGAGAGCGCCCGGATCTGTTCCTCAAGATTCTCGATCTTTCCCATCGCCGCCTCCCTGTTCCGTTATTGTAGCACCGTCCGAGACCAGCGTTGGTTGTCGGCTAACGCCGGTTAGGCATCCTCACAACCCCTCAAGAAGATGATATCTGCGCGACGCGACGGCCGGTAGAGAGCGTGGTACCGAATGACCTCTTCGCGAAGCGGGGTGAGCCCCGGCTTCTCGCCTTCCGGAAGCGGCTCGCCCGACCGTTCTGCGTCGAACCGAGCCAACAATGCCACTTCCTCGGCGAGGCGAGAAACCAACTCGTCAACTGGCTCGGTCGGGTCACATGTAACCTCGTCATGCCAGTAGCCGTAGCTCGCGAGTCGCTTTACGTAAATCAGAACGTCAGGCTTATGAGAAACGCGCGCCAGCGCCGCCAAGACGCAAATACCCTCTACGATGCAGGGCTGGCTGCTTGTCTCGAGCGCGGCCTTGAGCTCGGCTGTCCTCAAGTATGGGACGTAGCCACCTCGGTTCTCCGGGACGAAGCCGTCAAGGGAGACTACCGTCCCGCCAACGGCTGCCTGCAGGGCAACGGCGAGAGTCGTCTTGCCCGCCCCGTCGGTTCCGTCGATTGCGATAGTGCCTGACAGGGCGTGCGCATACGAAGCGCGGAGCAATTCTGGAATCTCGTCTGGGCTGCGGGTTTCGTCCATTACGCCGACGCCGAAAAAATAGGCTTGAAGTCAAAAGACCGGTTTGTTTACTAGGTACACTCTATCCTCGAGAAGCTTAACGTTACCGCTGACGAGGCCAGAACCCGGCACCTCGCCTCTGTAGAACAGCGTAAGCAGAGAACCTACGCACTCGAGACCCGTTGGTGGCCCCAAGATCGAAATGACTTGGCTCTCAGACATTCCGAACTTGACTCGATCCCAGTTGTCCGGCACGTGCCATGGCACACGAGATTGGGCTGAAGTGCCAGGCCGTGAGCGACGGAGGTCCCCCCCCGGGCATCGTGGGCCTTGACTCCTCCCGAAGGTCCTTGATCGCTTGTTCAAGGACCGAAAGCCGCTTGTCCTGCTGTGCCATAATGCGCCGCATGAGCGCCAACTCGTTCACTAGGGCATCCAGGCGGACGTCCGATTGCTGTGCCTGGAGTTCGCCCGACCCGGCGGCGAGGAGCCACAAACCACCGATGGAAAGCAATCGCATCAACGCGTAGCCGCGCCTCATCGCTTCCCTCCTTGCTGCTCATGCCCGAAAGAAACATAAACGCCCTTCTCGGATGCGGCGAGCGCGGCCGCACCGGGCGATTCTGCCGGACACGGGCCCACGTGGCAGCATCCGGGTCACTCCCACATCCCTCTCTGATACAGAGCCGACGGTGCTCGAGCCCCCGATGGCCATCGACCCGCCCTGGGAGTTCTGACGGCCGCCCTCTTCGAGATCAGCCGATCGGGATCTCGATGATCTCCCTGATGCCCTGGACGCACTCTACGCGGATCTTTCGCTGCCCATACCACCAGCGGAAGAACGGAGGTGCCACGCAGGCGGCCCGCCGGCCCGGGCCTCTTCGGGCGTGGTTCCGGGCCGTGGAGCGACGGAAGGGGAAGAGGGTCACCCGCGTCGGGCTGACCAGGCGGTTGGCGGAGAGCGTGTATCACCTGTGGAAAGACGAAATCGACTACTTCGAGGTCCTGCGTCCTGGTGGCGTGCGGGGGTGAGCCCGGGTAAGAAACTGGTCTTCGGAGCGCGTTTATGATTGGGCAGCCCCCTCCATTCCTCCGAGAGTGAAGTGGGACAGTCATCATGGGCCAAAGGGCTCGAAGAGATGTGTCGCGCACGGCCACTACGCGATGACGAGTGCTCGAGGGAAAGAAGAGCAACGTCACAATGGATCAACGATCCCGATCGAACCCATATTCTGATATCCCCAGAAAGGGGAACGTCAAAAACAGAAGACGAAGGGCTTGACACGGCCAACGCGCTTAGAGATGTTTCTTACGCGCGGATTATGTAGTCCATCCTTTTAGCGCCAATACACATCGCTGCCGAAATCCCACGAACGCTCGTGTTGCGCTCTGCTTTGGGCGAGAAAGAAATGGCTGACCTTTCTGCCATGGAATTTCACGTACCCGATGTTGTGCTCCGCCAAATACGGCTCGTTAAACGCGTCGTTATACCTTTGGAAAAAAGCGCACCCCGGCTTAAAGTCAGCCGCGCTGACGGTTAGAAATTCCGGATTGGGGTCATGCTCGGTGGCGGCGTTCAGCAGAGCGATCTGCAAATGGTCAAACTTGCCCTTCTTCACCTCCTCTTTATTGTTGACAAAAAATGTGTATTGGCTGCTCATTTTGGAGATCCGGCGCATGGGATCAGGAGCGGAATTTCGTAGGGCGCTGGAGGTGAGCTGTAGAAACTTGGCCGAATACAAATACTGGTAGGTGGGATTGGTGCCCGTGCCGCTTTTGGGCAATTTCATGCCGAAGCGCGCTTGCGCTTCCCGCAAAAACTCGTCGTCAAACACGCTGAATTTCACGGTAGAGGTATAACCGTAATGCACGTCGCCGGACAGCATTGCCACATCCGCATCGCCGCATGTGTACAGAAAGAGGAGAAAACTCTTCAAGTTTGCCGCCCACCCTTCCAAATCTAAATAATACGGGCCAATCAGCGCTGACGCCTTTTTTTGTAGCGCGTCAACGGTCTGAAAGCCAAACACCAGCGGCGGACTGGCTATCACTAACGGGTATGTTTTGGTCTGTCGGTTGAGTAGGTTCTGCATCTGCTTGACTGTCCGCCCCCACACCAGGGGATTTTTCAAATACGCCGGTGCGCCGGCATCGGTGGCGGTCCGGCCGTCCGCGTGTCCCCGTTCCGTGCGCGTGTCCAGAAAGTAAACGTAGGGCTGCGTCGGCGTGTAAAACTCCCAGTCATTAAAAGCTAGGAAAAAATCGTCCAGTTGTTTCGGCGCTTGCACGCGCTGATCGTTCAACTTCAGAATGGCACTGCCCCATTTGTCATAGTAAACTTTCGGATCGTTGCCCCAGGCCTGAAACAAGTAGAACGCGTACAGCGCCCCGCCAATGATGCGCCGGCCCAACGGTAGATCGTAGGCCCTGCTTTTCCAGCGCACGCTCAAATTCCAGTCATCGGTCACATCATGATCGTCAAACATCATGTATGTTGGTGTGTTGGTAAGCAGGCGGCGGACTTTAGGCAACGCCGAATAAAGACCGGCGATGGGGCTGGCATAACTGCTTTTTGACCAGTTGCGCTGATTCCAGGCCAAGCCGTACATCGCCACGTATTCCGAAACAGTCACCAAATGATTTTTCGCTTCGTTAGACATAAATCCGGCGTATCTCGCCACGTAATCCTGCCGCCTGCCTTTTCCTGGCGGCGCGGGCACGCCCGAAGGCACGGGATCCCCGGCGCCGGCCGTGAGTATGCCGCTTAAGCGCACAGTCTCGTCAAAAGCGACGTCATGCACGTCGTCAGCATAAATCTGATCTCCCAGCAAACACAAAATCGCCGGCCGCGCATCCACGGCTTTCGGCTGTTTAGCGATAAAGTCATCTGCTAGCGCCATCCCATCGTTATCGCCGCCCTTGGTGTCGTGAAATTTCCGGCAGGAGCCGTAGAGTGCGATCAGCGTACTTCCTGGAGACTGCAGGTAGAGACTCGGTAAGGCAAACCCCGGATACGCTAGCTTATCTGCTTTGACAATGTTTTCAAAAAACCCGTGATCGTCATTGCCGTCCTGATCCATCACGGCGATGGAATATTCCAGCAGAACACGTGTCGGAAAAGGCTGGTCGGTGATCGGCCTGACCAGCAGAATGTAAATGTAGAGTGCGGGGAAAATCTGCAGGGAGTACACTTCCCGGGTTCGGCCTATCCATTCGCTCGTCCCGGCCACACGCACGGAGGCTGACAGGCGGAGATTTTTCTTCACCGCAAGCCAAATCGCGACCAATCCGGGTTCCGCTCGGCGTAGAATTGGTCCGGCGAAAATGTCATCCGCAGTCACAGGTAGCTCCGGTTAACGGCCCGGCGAACAGAAAGTCGCAAGCCGCGAATACCATTACAGTTGCCTTCCGGTCTTCGGGTCGTATTGCACCTCAACCGGCACAACCTGGTCGGTTGGTAGTATTTCGATCCACTGGTCAAAGATGTCAAAAGGGTCCGTACCCGGTTTCACCTTAAATCCTCCTTTGAGCGGATAGAACCCGTGCTCGTAAACCTTGTCGATGGGCGTTGCAGAGACTTTGTTATCGTCGTTAATTTCCTCCGGCGGATATTTGCCCACAGTCATGCTCGCCTTGTGCTTTTCTGCTACCTGATCGCACAAATGAAAGATCGCGTCTTTCACAGTTGGCTTTGGGCCACTATGAGGAATTCCTGCGAGCTCGCTTGGTGGCGCCACATAGTCGTCGTCCAGGCCCTCGGTGCCTTCAACGTTCACCCTTGACAGCCAGTTCATCGCTGCCCGCTCTTTGCCCGGCCGGATCGGGATTACAGCCTTGACCCACGGCGCGTTCAGGAAGGCGTTGCGCAAGTTGTCCCCGTCGAGTTGTAGCAGCCAGCCCAAGGAGGCGCCCAGTTTGGCCGATTCGGATTTGTCAGTGATGTAATAGTTATTCGCCCGGTTCTCGCCCAGCCCTCCCCAGCCGACAACGGAGCTTGAGGCAATCTGCGTGTCCTCCACGTTAGGAGCCATAGGGATCATCACCTGAATTGGAATCACAATTTCTTTGTAAATACTCGTTGTGTCGCCGCTTGTCGGACCGGGAGTGGTCTCCGGAGGCTTTTGGAGACCCAAATTCTGGTGAGCACTGTAAAAGCGCGGCCGCCACCACTCGGGCGCCACAAAGTAGAGCATCTTATCAATATCAAAGATCGTGTTTAGCAGTTCGGCGACAACATGGTGCGTGCGGTCATCCGGCTGCGGAATGCCTTTGGTAAGCATGCGAATGAGCCGGCGGTAAACTACAATTCTTTCTTCTTCGCGGAGGTCTTCAAACTTTCTAGGTTGAATACCGCTTGCCTGTTCAATCCTTTCCCGAGCCGCCTCAACGTACGCCTTTTCATGTTCGTACCGCACTTTCTCCGTAGTTTTATCAAGACTTGCTTTGTTTTTGGCGTCAATCTCGGCCTTGATCGTGTCGGTAGGGACCCATGTGATCTTCGCGCCAATGGTCAGTGGCGAAACATTTCTGAAGTTGACGTGCTTTAGCCTGATGCTAAAAGTAACTTTGCCTTCAGTGTTTGTGTCCAGGTCATACACCTCGACTTCAATGTCGTTGCCGCGGTAATCCCACTCCATGTGATAGTATATGTAACCCGATTGGTCACAGAACGCTTCAATATCTTTGAATTTGTATTTAATCTTTTCTGGCGGCCCTTCGAAAGTGTCCTGATAAACTTCCACGCCGTTGCGGTACACCTCGTCCATGTCGTCCTCGTTCGTTTCCGGCCCTTTGGCGACAAAAGGGATGCTGATTTCTTTAGTGGTGGTAATAGGCTCTGGAACAGGGATTGAAATTGGATCCGGGATACTATCAAGCTCCGGCGACTTAGCGAGGTGCACAAGTTTGGCTATGCCCAACTCTTTACCGGGATTATCTACATAGGTCTGCCAGGAGAGGTAGGTGCCGATGTCTTGAACCTGAACACCCACTTGCCGCATTTTTCTTCGCAGTTCGTAGTTGATAAGCTTATCGGTTGAGTTCGTCAGAACATAGCGCTTACTCGAGGTGTCGGTGGTCTCGGAAACCGTTCTGAAGGTGGACTTAAAGTTCTTGCGGATTTCAGTAGATAATTTCTCGCTCTGCTCCCGCATGTGTTTATGGGAGACTTCTCGGGCTTTCTCTTGCGTGTTGTTTATGTCGATGCTGGCTGAGGCATCTGCGTGCCCGCCGACCCAGCCCTGATGCACCTTGGTGTTAAAGCCGAATTTGACATCCGAGCGGTTGTTTTCCTTCACCGCGTCTGAGATTTCGTCTCGTTCGGTCTCACTTGTTTCGGCTTTGGCGGCCGTTTCAAGCGCTGTTTCGAGTACCTTTTCCGTGATTGTCTTTCGGCTGCTGACCTCTATGAGTTCCACGGTTGAGCCGGGGGAGAGCCAGACATGACCAACAGGCGTGCTGAGAAACGTATCAAATTCGTAGAAGTATTGCCTAAAGAGATGCACAATACCGAGCGGCGAGAGGCTTACCCGATCTAAATCTTTGTACGGGTCAATGTAGTCGAGCGGGTTCTTGTACTCATAAAGTGCAGTTAGCATGGCGAATTTTGCCGAGAAGGTATTGTCTCCGTAGAAGAGGGCTTTGAGTTTATCGAACTGTTTGGCTTTTCTGAGCTGAAGCAGATAGCCGGCGAGGACCGATTCGCGGTGAAGCTGTGCGGCGACTGCCTGGATTGGGTCTGGGCTCCTTGTGGCAGCGGTGCCGCTGAGAGTCGTAACGGCACTTGCCGGGGCGGCTTTGCTTGCCGTGTTGTACCATTGTAGGCACTTTGGTATGACGATGCCAGTTAAGGCGCGTTGGATCTCTTCGGTTTTTATGAGGTTTCCCCAAATTGTTTCTTTGTACTCGCTGACTGGCGGGAGCTTTTTCGTGATGGCGTCGTAGACAAAGCTCTGAGGAGAGAAAGGCCGCGCGACGGGAGCGGCGGGCCTTAGGTAGTCTACTTTCTCTCCTCGCGGGTCAAACCGGATCTGGTATTTTGGGTTCAGGTTGGCCAAAATCGCGTCGGAGAGTTTCTGAATGTCGTTGGCAAAACCTCTTTCTATTTCTGCTTTTATCCGCTTTGATCGCCAGCCGAGGATGGGCTGATATACGCCAAAGATTTCGCTCGCGTATGGGAGGATGTTGGTATAGGGTGTCAGATCGCTAAGCTTTTTCATAATTTAGGCTCCTTCCACGCGCTAGGGTAGCCCTAGGGGAAAAACTGATGGGGGTGGGTGCCGACTCCTCGCCACCACCGCCGGATGCCACGACAAAACCAGCCACCGCCGAGACTACTCAAGAGACATACCGGCGCTTCGGCAACCATGCCAGCCCACTTACAAAACCCGGAGGTACACTCCCGCGTTTGCACCCGAACTCCGAGTTGACCCGAATGATAGGTAGAGGCGGTCGGCTAGTCAACGTTGCGATGTGCTTCACAAAGCTGGGCGCGAAAGAAACATAAAAGCCCATCCCCTGGACATCTCGGCGCCCAACGTGGACCCCTCGGAGGTCACCGTGGTGCGGGTGGGCGGCAAGATGGCTATCGACGCCACCAAGCCCCCGCTCTGGCGGAAGAAGGAGCGCGAGCACTTCGACCGGGTCACCCCCAAAGGGGCCAACGACCCGGCCATTCAAGCGCTGCTCCAGCGCCTGGCCTCCATGGCGTGAGCCCGCGGCCCCGGATAACGCCTTCGGGGTCATCACCTCGCTGCACTCGAGCGCCGTTCTCGACACGTGGGTCAACAAGCGGCCTAACCAGTCGAAGGACAAGCGCCCGGCCACGACTTAGTCGGAGCAGGGCTACGTGAGTACCCGATGATATCTCAGGCTCTCGACACTGTAAAAGGAATGTCGAGAGCCCGGACGCGTCCCTGTCGGCGCTCGGAAAGTTGAAGTCGACGCCCCGCGCGGAAAAGTGAAGCTGAAGCTAGACGCGTACCACAATCCAGTCACCCGATCTACATTCGCAAGACGGTCATCTCGACCTATGCCAACCTGAACCAGTTCTGGAAATGGACCCCGGAGCAATACCTGCGCGTAAGAAACGTAATGGGGCTTATCGGGCGCGGCGGGCACGGCCGCGGCCTCCATCCTGCCGGAAGCGGACCAGAATGGACCTCCACCAGCGACCCGCGCCGGGCTCAACCCAGCCGGGACAGTGCCGCCTCCGCGCGGCGGAGCCAGGACGTCATCGCCATCGCGCGATACAGCCCGACGGCCGCGGCCAGCTCGTTGCGCGCCTGCTCGAGCTTCCCTGCCGTCCCGTACCGCTCGCCGAGGCCGAGGTGGCAGTGGGCGCTGAGGGGCTGCATGCCGAGCTCTCGAGCGAGCGCGAGCGCCAGGGGGTAACCATCGTCGGCGTCTGCGCTGGCCCGTGGTCGGCGGTGGCGAGCGATCTCGCCGAGGAGCCGCAGGACCCACGCCTCGTTCCCACGCTCCCCGTGGCGACGCGCCAGGTCGAGCGCCTGCCGGGCGAGCCGATCCGCGTCCCGCGCACGGCCGGCCAGGAGATACGCCTCGGCCAGCCATGCGACCCTGAGCGACTGCTCGATGCTGCGCCTGACCGCCACCGCGCGCTCCGTGGCCTGCTCGAGCAGGGGCACCGCCTCGGCGAGCCGCCCGGAGAGCGCATAGGCGCGGCCGAGGGGCCCCGCGATCAGCGCGAACCCGTAGGGGATGTCGTGGGACCGGCAGAGACCCAGTCCCCGCTCCAGCACCGCGATGGCCGCCTCCAGACTTTCTCGGCAGAGATAGACCTGCCCGAGATGCTGGGTTGCGAGCATCAGGCTCAGCGGCTGGTCGACCGACTCCGCGATGCCCAGGGCCTCTTCACCGTGGGCGACGGCCTCGGGGAACGCCCCGATCTCGGCGAGGCACCCGGCGAGCCGTGCCCGCGAGCCCACGGAGGGGAAGATGATCTGACCCAGGCGCTCGCGGACGAGATCGCCCCGGACGAAGCTCACCGCCCGCTCGAGGAGGTCGCGGGCTCGGGAATAGTCGCCCATCACGAAGTGGGTCTGCCCCAGGTAGAGGTTCGCCACGGCCTCGATGGCGGGGTCCCCGAGCGCCGCGGCGATGGTGAGGGCCCGCTCGCCCGAGGCGAGGGCGCCGGCGCGGTCGCCCACGATCAGGGAGGTGTTCACCATCGATGCGCAGAGCCATCCGAGGCGGCGTTGATCGCCGAGGCGTTCGGCGAGTACCTTCGCCTCGCGGAGGTGCTCGAACGTCCGGCCGAAGTCGCCGAGGGGGACCAGCGCCGTTCGCAGCGAGGACCGCAGGTCGATAGCCTCCTCGATCCGCTCGCGGCTCTCCGGGAGGTGGCGGAGCGCCTCGAGCGCCTGTTCATAGCTCGTCGCGGCCTCGCGGAGCGCCGATCGGAGGAACGCCTGGCCGCCGGCCAGCCGCAAATAGGTGACGGCCTTGTCCCAGACCTCGCCCTCCCGGTAGTGGAAGCCGAGCGCCGCGTAGTGGGGCTCGAGGTTCGCCGCGTGCAGGGCTTCGAGGGCCGAGGCGATCCTGCGGTGCACGAGCCTCCGGCTCGGGGCCAGGAGCGCTCCATCCACGACCTGCCGGATCAGGTCGTGGGTGAAGTCGAAGCGCTCGTCCACCACCCGCACGACTCGCTGCCGCACCAGTTCCTCCAGGCCCTGGGCCGCCTCGTGTTCGGTGAGGGCTGAGGCCCTCTGGAGCAACGCGAACTCGAACTCGCGTCCGACGACGGCGGCGAGCGTCGCCAGCTCGCGGGTCCGGGAGTGGAGCCGGGCGAGGCGCTGGTCGACCAGCGCGCGGACGCGCTCGGGGAGCGGGAGCGCGGCGCCGGTCGGTGCCGCGCCCTGCTCGAGGGCGTGGAGGGTCTCGACGGCGATGAACGGGTTGCCCTAGCTCGCCCGCCACACCTGCTCTTCGAGCTGCGCCGGCGCGAGCGCGTCCCGGCCGGTGCGTCCGAGAGCACGGACGAGCTTCGCGGTGGCCTCGCGCGAGAGGGGACCGAGGGTCAGCTCGAGAGCCGCCGGCTCGCGGCGCAGCTCGGCGAGGGTGCGGGAGAGCGTGTCGGCGACTTCCTCCTCGCGGGCGGTGGCGACGACGAGGATCGGCCCGCCGCCGACGCGGTGAGCGAGGAACGAGAGGAAGCGGAGGCTCATCTCGTCGGCCCAGTGGAGGTCTTCGAGGACGAGGAGGAGCGGCCCCGCGCTGGCGAAACGGGTGACGAGCTGGGCGAGGGCTTCGAAGAGCCGCAAGCGGTCCTCGCTCGCCGGGGCGTCGGCGCCGCGAGGCTCTCCGAGCTCAGGAAGGAGGCGGACCAGTTCGGCGCGCCAGACGTGACCGAGCGTGTCGAGCGCGTCCGTCCCGGCGATCGCGAGGCCGGCGCGGATGGCATCGATCCAGGAGCTGAAGGGAAGGATCCGGGCGCTTTCGTAGCAGCGGCCGAAGAGGACCCGGGCGTCGCGGTCGAGGGCGAGCGCAGCGACCTCGGCGACGAGCCGGCTCTTGCCGATGCCCGCCTCGCCAAGGACGATCGCCACCCGTCCACGGCCGTCGGCCGCCTCGTCGAGGGCCTGCCGCAAGCGACCGAGCGCCGGGTCCCGTCCGATCAGGGGCGTCTCGGCGGTGGGAAGCTCGGGGTGACGGACGGCCGGTCGGAGTCGAGGCTCCCGGGGTTCGGGCCGGGGCGGCGCTTCGAGCGTCGCGGCCTCGGGCGGGCGCCGCTGGAGGATCTCCCGGTAGACTTGCTTCGTCTCGGCCTCGGGCTCCGCACCCAGTTCGCGCTGGAGCACTCCCAGACACACCTGGTATTGCCGGAGCGCCGCGCCCCGCCGCCCCTGTCGCGCATAGAGCCGCATCAGCGCGCGGTGCACCGCCTCCTGGAGCGGATCGAGCGTCAGGAGCCGCACCGCGGTCTGGATCGCGCGCTCGGTCTGCTCGGTCCTGGACTGGTGAGCCAGGAGCCTGGCCAGCCCCTCGAGCGCCAGCTCGTGCAGCCGCTCCCGCTCGGCCACCAGCCACTCCTCGTAGAGCGGCTCGCTCACCGCGAGCCCCGCCAGGAGGTCCCCGCGGTACAGCGCCGCTGCGGTCTCCAGCGACGCCGGTGTTCCTTCCGCCACGAGGCGCTCGAAGACCACCGCGTCCACCTCGACCGCGGCCGGGGCGAGCGCCACCGTCGGGCCGTCGGCGAGGAGGACGGGCGGAATCGCCCGGAAGGCCTTGCGGAGCGTCGTCAGGGTGTGGCGCAGGCTGTCGCGTGCTCGCGCCTCGCCGCAGTCGCCCCAGAGCAGAGCGGCGAGCTTGTCGCGGGGGTGGACGCGGCCGGGGCGGGAGGCGAGATACGCGAGCAGGGCCTGCGCCTTGCGGGAGGGCATACTGAGGGGCCCACCCGAGTCCAGGCGGGCTTCGAAGCCGCCCAGGAGCGAGATGGACAGCGCTACCATAGCGACCCTCCCGCTGGGTGGGACCGATTATAGCGCGCCGGACGACGCGGACCAAGCCGCGCCGTCGGGTGGGCCCTACCGCTGGTCGGGGCGCGGATGCCGCGCCCGCTCCTGGGGCTGCAGCGCCAGGACCGTTTCGAAGGAGCGATTGAAGATGTCCGGGACGGGCCAGCCCTGGAGACCGGCGTAGGCGTCGATCTGCGAGCGGTGGTGGACCTCGTGCTCGATCATCATCATGAGGATGCGCCAGCCGGAGAGCGTCGCCCCCGGCGTGTCGACCATCTCGATCCGCCGGGTGAGCCACTCCGTCGGCGTGTCCTTCAGGAGCGCGACGTAGCGCGCCGCGGACGCTTGCAGCCAGGGGAGCCACGTCCGCTGGTCGTCGGGATCGTGCTCGGCCGGGCTCAGGAGCCACCCCTCGCCTCGATACGCGCTGGCGGCGTAGAGGCGCGCGCTGCCGATGTGCCCCACGATCTGTCCGATGCTCCAGCCCGGCTGGCCGCGGATGACCCGCGGCCGCCACGCCGCGGCCTCGGGCGGGAGCGCCGCCACGTCGCGCTCCGTCCGGCGCCGAACGCTCTCGAAGAATCGCAGGTAGGACGCGATGTCCGTGATCATGCCCGTTCGGCCTTCTCCGACCACTTTCATGGTTTTTTCACGCCTTCCGTCACGTTTCCGTCATGGGCGTCCGGTAAAATCCTTGTTGTGTAAACAGGATGCGCGACCGGCACCGACAACGACAAGGAGGCTCTGCCATGAAGAACCGACAGGCGCTCGCTGGAACCCTGATCCTCGCCTTGGCGCTCGAGCTGACGAGCGCGGCTGAGGCCCTGATCAGGACCGGGAGCTACACAGGAAGCGGCGCGAACCAGACGATACAGACCGGCCTCACCATCACCCGGAGCTTCAGGGTCGTGGAGCTGCCCGACCGAGGCCGGGCCGCCGAGGGCTATACGACTGACACCATGCAGTCGGCTGAAACGGACGCATTCCCGAACGGAAGCAGGAAGGACACCGGGATCAGGTTCGAAACGCCCCAGCAAATCGTTATCAGCAACCACGATTTCATCGCGGCCGGGGCCAGATACCACTGGGAGGCGCACGGGGAGTAATCCTCGAGTTGGAGGCTCGCCCCGGGACCAGGCGCGGCTCGCCCCGCCTGGTCTCGGGGGATGAGTTCACGCTTCCTGCGTTGCCGCCGGATACGGATCCTCCTGAAGCCAGCCTGTGTAAGCGGAAGCCGGCGGCCAGGCGACATAAGCTGCCCACGGCGCCCGACGCCACGCTACAGCGCGGATAAAATGGCCTGTCAAGGCGAAAACTGGGGGCCGATCGCCACGGTGTGGAGGACGCCGCGCTCCGCGTCGCGTGGGCGGTAGGCCGCGCGCTCGGGGGCCATGGACCCCAGGTGAGGTCAGAGCGCAAGCCAAAACAATGCCGGAAAAGCGATACACCACGTGGGTCGGGGCCCACGGCGGGGAAAGCGCTGCCGGTGGGGAGTCTATTTTCGGGAACGGCGCTTGCGGAGGCGGACGGACGACCGGCATGGCATCCAGACGAGGTGTCATGGGCTGCTACCGGACCGGAGGCAGGCCGAGCTTGGCGGCGACCAGCTCCCGGAGCCGGAACTTCTGGACCTTGCCGCTCGGCATCATGGGAAACTCGCCGACGATCTCGAGCCGCTCGGGAAACTTCTGCCGGGCCACCTATACCTTCAGCACCTTGAGCGAGAATGGCCTGTAGCGCCGGATGAGTTCGAAATCATCCTTATTGAAGGTCAACAGGTCGGCCCCTATGCGTCGAGAGCTGAACACCAGAAGAATGTCGTTCAGCATCTGCTGGATCTTGGGCTTGCGGCCCGGTTCCCTCCGCGTAATGCGGGCAACCAGCTTGCCTGCTTCTTTCCAGTCATCAAAAGTCGGGGTCACGATACGACCCGCTCGTTCCAAAGCACCCACGTACCGTTCGACGAGGCGTATAGCGCCCGGGTCGAGCGCGCCGGCGTAGAGTTCCTCAACGACAACGCTTGAAAGATAACTCCGAAAAGTCAAGGGCAGATACTGACGCTCGAAGAATCTCGCTCCTTCGTCCGACTTCATCGCGAAGAGATAGACGTTCGTATCGAGGAGGATAGGCACAGGTACTACCTATAGACATCCACAAAACGGCCTCGACCCCTACGGATCAAGTCTCTGAGAGCCCTCTCCATGTCCTTATTGATGAGGGTTTCTTGGAGAGCTTTGGTGATGGCTTCCGTGCTGGTAGAAACTTTCAACACTTTCCGGGCTTTCTTTAGCAGAGTCTCATCCAAGAGAACACTGGTGCGCTTCTTCATTGGCGGCAGTCCTCCTTTCGTTGAGATATTACGACAATAGCATGACAGTAATATGTTCACAAGCCGGCGCTGGGCACCCGGAGCGTTTGCGCTCGGCGAGGGTCGACCGGAAAATGCTCACCGCCGACTGAGCGCCAGACAAAGGCACGGCCACGAGCCAAAGCGCCCCCGCTACACCTCGAGCCGCTCGGAAAACTCCTCCCTGGCGATCTCCTCGGACTCAACATCCGCGACGACCTCAGCCAGGGTGAGCGTTTCGCCCGGCATTCCATCTGCCCTCCCTCATCCGGGCGGACGAGGTGATCCGGTGATCCCCCGCATGAACCGCCCCGCGAGGGACATGATGTATTCTCCGATCGGGCGGGGCTGGGGAAGCAGAGGCCAACCGTTGACCGATAAGGGCCTTGATGCCTCCTGCCCCCGCTACCGGACCGGAGGGAGGCCGAGCTTGGCGGCGACCAGTTCCCGGAGCCGGAACTTCTGGATCTTGCCGCTCGGCGTCATGGGAAACTCGCCGACGATCTCGAGCCGCTCGGGAAACTTCTGCCGGGCGATCTCCTTGGACTCGAGGTAGGCCACGACTTCAGCCAGGGTGGGCGTTTCCCCGGGCTTCGGGATCACGAAGGCGCAGGCCCGCTCCTGAAGGCGCGGGTCGGGCATGGCGACGATCGCCACGTTGGCGATTTTCGGATGGGTGAAGAGGAGGTTCTCGATCTCCACCACCGGGATGTTCTCCCCGCCGCGGATGATGATGTCCTTGCTGCGCCCCGAAATTGACAGGTAGCCGTCGGGATCGAGGATCGCGCGGTCCCCCGTCATGAACCAGCCATCGGAGGTGTACGAG
>JACQWA010000132.1 GCA_016209425.1 Candidatus Rokuibacteriota bacterium | reverse complement strand
CGGCGCCGGTGGATCCGCGGCGGAAGGAAGCCACCGCGGCCTGGATCGCCCAGGTCGGGCCGAGGCTGGAGATCGAGTGGCGGACGTTCGGCGAGTATCTGGACCGGCTCCGGCGCGCCAAGCCCTCCATCAACATCGTCCACTTCGTGGGCCACGGCGCCCTCCGCCTGGCGGCCATGGGGGCGGAGAACCGGTCGCCCACCGGCAGCGGTCAATGGAGCGCCTCCTGGCCGAGGCTCTGGACGCCGGCGCCTTCGGCTACTCCACGGGTCTCGTCTATCCGCCAAGCGCCTACTCGACCACCTCGGAGCTCGTCTTGCTGGCGAAGCCCATGGCCCGACGTGGAGGGCTCTACTTCTCTCACATCCGGGGCGAAGCCGCCACGCTTGAAGCCGCCCTTGACGAGGCGATCGGGATCGGCGAGGCGGCCGGCGTCTCGGTCCAGATCGCCCACATCAAGGCCTCGGGGCGGGAGCATTGGGCGAAGATGGATCGGGCGCTCCGGCAGCTCTCTGACGCCCGGGCTCGGGGGGTGGATGTTCACGCCGACGTCTATCCCTATACGGCGGGAAGCACGACGATGACGAACCTCCTCCCGGCGTGGGTTCACGAGGGCGGGAATGCCCGGCTGCTCGAACGGCTGGCCGACGCCGTCACGCGGCGGCGGCTCATTGAGGAGTCCGCCCTCGGCGGCGAGGGCTGGAGGAGCGTGAACTGAAGCCACCGCTGGGACGAGGTCATGATCGCGACCTGCTCCCGTCGCGAGCTCGAAGGCCTCCGCCTCTCGGAGCTCGCCACGCGTTGCGGAAAGCCGGCCGCGGAGGCGATGCTGGACCTCCTGGTCGAGGAGAAGGGGCAGGTCGCGATGGTGATCTTCTCCCAGGCCGAGGAGAACGTGGTGAAGGCCCTCTCGCACCCGCACGTGATGATCGGCTCCGATTCCATCGGCCTCTCGGCGGGCCCCGGCCCCCACCGGGGGAGGCCGCACCCCCGGATGTACGGCACCTTTCCGCGCGTGCTCGGCCGCTACACCCGCGAGCAGCGACTCTTCGGGTGGGAGACGGCCATCAACAAGATGACCGGCATGCCGGCGGCCAAGTTGCGCCTGAAGAACCGGGGGCTGATCCGAACAGGCTACGCCGCGGACCTGACCCTCTTCAATCCGGACTCCGTGAGCGACCAGGCGACCTACGGCGATCCCCATCGCCCTCCCACCGGGATCCCCTACGTGATCGTCAACGGCCGGGTGGTGGTTGACGGCGGCACGATGAACCCCCTGCCCGCGGGGCGTGTCCTCACGCCATAGGCGATGCGTCGGGAACTTCCTTACGGTGAAGGCACGCTCACCGCCGAGATCCCTGATCGGGCGCGCGTGATCTCGAACGTGGAGGCGGTGACCCTCCCACCGGTGGAGGATCTGGAGGCCACCGTGCGCCAGGCGTTGGCCGCGCCGCTCGGGCTCCCGCCGATCCGGGACCTCGTCAGGCCCGGCGCCCGCGTGACGATCGCGTTCGACGATGCCACCGTGCCCTCCTACGGCCCCATCCGCCGCGTCGCCATCCTGGCGGTGCTGGAGGAGCTCGAAGCCGCAGGGGTTCCGCGCGAACGGGTCACGCTGCTCTGCGCCAACGCGCTTCACCGGAAGTTCAGGCCGAGCGAGTTGGGTGCGCTGATCGGAGACGACCTGGTCAGGGAGTTCGGGCCTCGGCTGACCTGCCACGACGCCGAGGATCGCGACACCCTCGTCGACCTGGGACGGACTTCGCCCGGGGGCTACGACGTGGAAGTCCACCGTCTCGTCGCGGAGTCCCATTTGACGGTCTACGTCAACGCCCGCTATTACCGAGGGTTCTCCGGTGGCTGGAAGTCGGTCTGCGTCGGGCTCTCCACCTACAAGTCGATTCGCTGGACCCACACTCCTGACGGGATGTCCATGTCGGTCCACGACAACCGCATGCACGCACTCCTGGACGAGATGGGCGCCCATCTCGAGCTGCGCCTGGCGAGGCGCGTCTTCAAGATCGACACGATCCTGTCCAATCCCCTCCAGGTCGCCCGGGTCTTCGCGGGCAGCGTGGATGAGACCCGGCGCCGGGTGCTGGAGACCATGGAGACGCTCTTTCGGCCCCGGCGGGAGCTGGCCCGCGAGCGCTTCGACATCCTGGTTTACGGGGTCCCGGACTGGAGCCCGTATGCCGTCTTCTCGCACGTCAATCCCATCCTGACGCTGATTTCCACCGGCCTGGGCTATGCGGGTGGGATCCTCGAGGCGCTCGGCAAGCCGGGCTCGACCGTGATCATGGCGACGCCGGTCCCCGAGCGCTGGGATCGGGTGTCCCATGCCGCCTATCCCGAGGTCTGGGAAAGGGTTCTTCCCGTTACGAAGGATCCTTATGAGATCATGAGCCGGTTCGCCGACGACTTCGCGCGCCGCCCTGAGTACATCGAGGCCTACCGCCACCGGTTCGCCTTTCATCCGGTCCACGCGATCATGGCGGTGTATCCGCTCAAGCGGCTCTCGCACGTCGGGCGGGTGATCGTCGCGGCGCCGTCCGACCCCGCGGTTCCCCGGCACGTGGGGTTCGAGACGGCGGCGAGCGTCGAGGAAGCGCTGGCCAGGGCCGCGCAGCTCCACGGCCGGGACTGCTCCATCGCCTATATCCAGCAGCCCTCTTTGCAGGCTTCCCTCATCCCCTGGGCAAGCGCCTTGTCCCCGTAGACGCTTATCTCGCGTCGGAGATTCCTACCGTCAGGAGGGGATGACGGGGCCGAAGTTCGATTTGAAATAACCAGGAACCATTGGGCGAGGAGCGAGGATCAGGGCGGACGAAGGCGGGCCGATCAAGGGGTTGGAGGGGGTTATCGCGTAGAATGAAGACGCTGCTTGTCGATATGGGGGCCTCGTACCTGACCCTTCCCCGAGCGTGACCAGCCCCGGCCGGAGACCCAAGGCGTCCCGTCGCCGCCTCCGTGAACTGATCGAAGAAGCCCTTGTGGACTGCGACACGGAGGACGAGCAGCACGGGGGCTTCTTGGTACGATGGTGTGGCGATCTACACGAAGGGAAAAATCGCCAGGTTCGAAGGACAGGAGGTGTTCTATGTCCTCATCTCTTCCAAGCGCTCGGAGGGCTAGTAAACCCGGCCGGCGGCGGGGCGTTCGCTTCTCATCCCTGGCCTGCCCGATATGCGGGCGAAGGGGCCTCGTTGACGTCGTAGCAGACTGTGAGCTGTCAGGCGGTCGACTTGTGAAACGGCTTCCGCATACGCGCTGTGAGTTCTGCGGCGAGAGGTTCTTCGACGTCGCCGCGATGGGCGCCATCGAAAAGGCCGCAAGGCGGGCGCCCGGTAAGCTGCCCTCCTAGGCCTGCTCTATCCGTCGCGCCTCCTGCCTTATACATGGGTGGAGAAGGGGAAGTGTAGCGGCGATGGGTTTTGATCGGTCTCAGTGGTTTGACAGCATCAAGGCGTCGCTAAAAGACCTCGCCTGGAACACCCGAGAAGCCCTGAACCGATGGGGAGCGACGACGGTCTGGGGTTATCTCATGGCCTCGGTCGCGGTTCCCGTATTGCAGGCAGCTTCCAGCCGACCCGAAAGGCTTCAGGAAATTCTGGCGGCCACCCT
>JACQWA010000126.1 GCA_016209425.1 Candidatus Rokuibacteriota bacterium | reverse complement strand
GGGTGGAGATGGTGATGCCGGGGGACAACGTGGCGACGGCGGTGGAGCTGATCACGCCGATCGCGCTGGAGAAGGAGCTCAGATTTGCGGTGCGGGAGGGGGGGCGGACGGTGGGCGCCGGCGTCGTGACGGAGATTTTGGAGTAGGACGGTGTTTGGAGCCTCCCTCCGAGGCGCGTGATGGTAACGCTGGCTCAGGACCAGAAGATTCGGATCCGCCTGAAGGCCTACGACCACCGCCTGCTCGACCGGTCTGTCAAGGAGATCGTGGAGACGGTCCGGCGGACAGGGGCCCGGGTGTCGGGGCCTGTCCTGCTCCCCACCCTCATCAACCGGTGGACGGTGCTCCGCTCCCCGCACGTGGACAAGACCTCCCGGGAACAGTTCGAGATGCGGACCCACAAGCGGCTGCTCGACATCCTCGATCCGACTCCTCAGACTGTGGACGCGCTCATGAAATTAGATCTGCCGTCCGGGGTCGACGTCGAGCTCAAGCTCTAGTGGCCCGCCGGACGGCAGGATGCCGAGAGGATCAGCGCTGTGGCGATGAAAGAGGGACTGATCGGCCGGAAGATGGGGATGACCCAGCTCTTCAGCGAAGATGGGAGGCAGATCCCCGTCACCGTGATTCAGGCCGGCCCCTGCCGGGTGGTGGAGGTGCGAGAGAAAGCGCGGCACGGCTACAACGCGCTTCAGCTCGGGTTCGAGCCAAAGATCAAGAACGTGACGAAGCCGCGCGCCGGCCACTTCAAGAAGGCCGGCGTCCCTCCCATGGGGGTGCTCCGGGAGATCCGGCTGGAGAAGGTGGACGGATACCAGGTGGGTCAGACCTTGACCGTTGACCTGTTCGCTCCGGGCGAGCTGGTGGACGTGAGCGGAATTTCCAAAGGAAAAGGATTCCAGGGCGGCGTCAGACGCTACGGGTGGTATGGCGGAGATGCCACCCACGGCTCCATGTTCCATCGGGCTCCGGGATCGATCGGCGCGTCGTCCGATCCTTCGCGCGTCTGGCCCGGCCACCACCTGCCGGGACGGATGGGAGGCGACAGCCGCACCGTCCTGAACCTCTCCGTGGCCCGCGTGCTTCCCGACCAGAACCTCCTGGTGGTGCGCGGCGCGGTTCCCGGGCCCATCGGGAGCCTGGTGGTGGTGAGGAAGAGCGTGAAGCTGACCAAGGCCCAGCAGCGTGCGCGGAAGGCCGAGTAGCCATGCCGCACGTCGCCGTCCTCGATCAGACCGGCAATGCGACGGAAACCCTCGAGCTGAAGCCCGAGGTCTTCGGCGTCGACGTTCGGATCCCGCTCCTGCATGCGGCGGTCACGCGGGAACTGGCGGCCCGTCGTGCCGGGACCCATGACACCAAAGGCCGCAGCGAGGTTTCGGGGGGCGGGAAGAAGCCCTGGCGTCAGAAGGGCACGGGACGGGCGCGTCAGGGCTCGATCCGGGCGCCCCAGTGGCGGAAGGGGGGCACGGTCTTCGGTCCCACGCCACGGAGCTACGTGCAGGCGATGCCCCGAGAGGCGCGGCGGGAAGCCCTGAGGGCCGCGTTGGCCGACACGGTGAACAGCGGAGAGCTCAAGGTCGTCGAGCGGTTGGAGCTGACCGAGCCGAAGACCAAAACGCTGGCCCGTCGCCTGGCCAACCTGCGCCTCGAGCCCGTCCCCACGCTTCTCGTGGTTCTCCAGGTGTCCGAGCCGCTGGCCCGGGCCTCCCGCAACCTCCCGTGGCTGACGGTGGAGACCCCATCCCACGTATCGGCCTACCAGCTGCTCCGCCATCCCCAGGTGGTGTTCGAGCGCGCGGCGCTGCTGGCGATGCAGGAGGCGTTGGCACCGTGAGGGAGCCGCGGCAGGTGGTGGTCCGTCCGCTCATGACCGAAAAGAGCATGCGCCTGAAGGACGAGCGCAACGCCGTGACCTTCCAGGTGGTCCCTGATGCCAACAAGGTGGAGATCCGCCAGGCCGTGGAGGCGATCTTCAACGTGAAGGTCCGCGCGGTGCGAACCTCGACCGTGGAGGGGAAGTTGAAGCGGATGGGGCGTCATCAGGGGCGACGTCCGTCGTGGAAGAAGGCGGTGGTGACGCTCGCGCCCGGCCACAAGATCGAGCTCGTCGAGGGCGTCTAGGGCCATGGCGATCAAGATCCTGAAGCCGTCGTCGCCCGCGCGTCGCTACATGACGCTCCTCACCACTGAGGAGATCACGCGGAAGGCGCCGGAGAAGAGCCTGCTTCGTCCCAAGCGCCGGACGAACGGGCGCAACGTCTACGGGCGAATCACGATCCGCCACCGCGGGGGCGGCCACAAGCGTCGGTTCCGAGTCATTGATTTCCGCCGGGAGAAATGGGGGATTCCCGCGAAGGTGGCCGCGATCGAGTACGATCCCAACCGTTCCGCCCGCATCGCGCTCCTTTGCTACCGGGACGGTGAGAAGCGGTACATCATCGCGCCGCTGGGCCTTCAGGTGGGCCACACGCTGATGTCCGGGCCGCAGGCGGACATCCTGCCGGGCAACGCGCTCCCGCTGCGGAACATTCCGCTCGGGACCATGGTCCATAACCTGGAGCTGGAGCCCGGCAAGGGCGCCCAGCTGTGCCGGAGCGCCGGCGCTCAGGCGCAGCTCCTGGCGAAAGAGGGAGATCACGCGCAGGTCAAGCTCCCCTCCGGCGAGATCCGGATGGTGAGGCTGGATTGCATGGCGACGGTGGGGCAGGTGGGGAACCTGGATCACGAGAATGTGTCCGTGGGGAAGGCCGGGAGGGTCCGGTGGCGCGGGTTTCGTCCCACGGTGCGCGGCACCGCCATGAACCCGGTGGACCACCCCATGGGCGGCGGCGAGGGACGGGGAAAGGGCAACCACCCGATGACGCCCTGGGGGAAGCCCACCAAGGGCTACAAGACCCGGAAGGCCGGCCCCGCCGACCGGTATATCGTCGCGCGCAGGACGAAGTAGGCGGAGGCGGTATGGGACGTTCGCTCAAAAAGGGACCGTACGTGGACGAGACGCTCCTGGCCCGGGTGGAGGAGATGAACCGGTCGCGCCAGAAGAAGGTGCTGAAGACCTGGTCCCGGCGCTCCACGGTCATGCCGGAGTTCGTCGGGCATACCTTGGCGGTCCACAACGGCAAGAAGTTCATTCCGGTGTACGTCACCGAAAACATGGTGGGGCACAGGCTCGGCGAGTTCGCCCTGACGCGAACCTTCAGGGCGCACGGGGCCGCGCAGAAGGCCACCACCGAGGTGAAGGCGTAGGCTGAGATGCGGACGAAAGCGGTGGCCCGGTTCGTGAGGGTGCCTCCGGCCAAGGCGCGCCTGGTGCTGAACCAGCTGCGCGGCAAGCGGGTGTCTGAGGCGCTTCAGCTTCTCCCGTACATCCCCCGGGCGGCGGCAAGGCTCGTGGAGAAAGTCCTCCGGTCGGCCATCGCCAACGCCGAGCATAACCACCAGGTGCGGACTCTGGATGACCTCCGAATCGTGCAGGCGATCGCCGACGGCGGCCCGTCGATGAAGCGGGTGCAGCCGCGAGCCATGGGGCGCGCGTTCTTCATCCGCCACCGAACCAGCCACCTCACCATCGTCCTGAGCGACGAGGGTGACTCCCGGGCCGCGGGCGCCTCCGCCGCCGGCGCGGTCTCGCGCGCAGGACGGAAGGGGTAGACATGGGACAGAAGACGCATCCGGTCGGGTTCCGGCTGGGAGCCACGCGCACGTGGAGCTCGCGCTGGTTCGCCACCAAGGGATACGCCGCGCTTCTTCACGAGGACGTCAAAATTCGACGGTACATCAAGCAGGCTCTCTACCATGCCGGAATCTCGCGCATCGATATCGAGCGGTCGGCCAACCGCGCCCGGATCACGATCCATACCGCGCGGCCCGGCATCATCATCGGGCGCAAGGGTTCGGAGGTGGAGAAGCTGAAGAACGAGCTCCAGGCCCGGACCGGGAAGGAGATCTACCTGAACATCGAGGAGGTCATCCACCCGGAGCTGGACGCCCAGCTCGTGGCGGAGAATGTGGCCCTGCAACTCCAGAAGCGGGTGGCGTTCAGGCGCGCGATGAAGAAAGCCGTGACGTCAGCGCTCAGGCTCGGCGCGGATGGAATCCGGATCGCGTGCGCGGGTCGCCTGGCGGGCGGCGAGATCGCCCGGCGCGAGTGGTACCGGGATGGGCGGGTACCGCTGCACACGATCCGCGCCGACATCGACTACGGTCTGGCGGAGGCCCACACCACGTACGGGGCCATCGGCGTCAAAGTGTGGATTTTCAAGGGTGAGGTCTTGCCTTCGCAGCAGGTGGCTGAGGCCTAGCGAGTCGTGGCCATGTTGATGCCGAAGCGGGTGAAGTACCGGAAGGCCCAGCGAGGCCGAATGAAGGGTGTGGCGGTTCGCGGCTCGACCCTCGCCTTCGGGGACTTCGGCTTGAAGGCCCTGGAGCCGGGCTGGGTGACCAACCGTCAGATCGAGGCGGCCCGCGTGTCGCTCACCCGTTCCCTCAAACGAGGCGGGAAGATCTGGATCCGGGTCTTTCCGGACAAACCGGTCACCAAGAAACCGGCCGAGACTCGGATGGGAAAGGGAAAGGGGAACCCGGAGGAATGGGTGGCCGTGGTCAAGCCCGGGCGGATCCTCTACGAGATGGAGGGGATCGCCGAGGCCGACGCCCGGGAGGCCTTGCGGCTCGCCGGGCAGAAGCTCGGAATCACGACAAAGTTCGTGAGCCGGGCGCGAGGCTAGGCGATGAAGCCGGCCAAGTGGCGCGATCTTTCGGACGAAGAGCTCCGGCAGCGGGTCAGGAACCTGACCGAGGAGCTGTTCAATTTACGGTTCCAGCTCGCCATGGCGGTGGCGAAGAACCCCGCCCGGGTGGGGCAGGCCAGGCGTGATCTGGCCCGCGCCAGGACGATCTTGCGCGAGCGGGAGCTGAACATCAGACGAACGGCCTGACGGGGGAATGCAGCGGTGGGGAACCGGAAGACTCGAGAGGGGATCGTGGTGAGCGACGCGATGCAGCAGACCCGCGTCGTGATGATCGAGCGGGTGTACCGGCATCCGCGCTACCAGCGCGTGATCACTCGATCGAAGAAGCTCAAAGCCCACGATGAGGCCAACGCGAGTCGCGTGGGGGACCGGGTGGTGATCGAAGAGACCCGGCCGATTTCGAAAGACAAGCGGTGGCGGATCCGGGAAATCCTGAGTCGCGCCTCCTGAGCGCCGGTCGGGGGTTCCCACGTAGGGACTTGAGATCGCAAAATGATTCAGCCGAGGACGATGCTCGAGGTGGCCGACAACTCCGGGGCCAAGAAGGTCCAGTGCATCCGCGTGATGGGCGGGTCCCACAAGAAGTACGCGAGCCTGGGAGACACGATTATCGTCGCGGTCAAGGAGGCGGCGCCGGACGGCACGGTCAAGAAGGGGGAGGTTGCGCGGGCGGTGGTGGTGCGCACGGTGAAAGAGGTGCGGCGGTCGGACGGATCCTACATCCGCTTCGACCGGAACGCGGCGGTGCTGTTGAACCCGCAGAACAACCCGGTCGGCACGCGCATCTTCGGCCCGGTGGCGCGGGAACTACGGGATAAGCAGTTCACGAAGATCATCTCGCTCGCCCCGGAAGTGATCTGACGATGCCGATGATGGGCGCGCACGTGAAGCGGGGGGATACGGTACTGGTGATTGCCGGCAAGGAGCGCGGCAAGCGGGGCAAGGTGCTCGTGGTGCTCCCCAACAAGCGGCGCGTGATCGTCGAAAAGGTCAACATGATCAAGCGTCACCAGCGCCCAACCCAGAAGCTGCGTCAGGGGGGGATCATCGAGCGTGAGGGGACGCTGAACCTCTCGAACGTGATGGTGGTGTGCACCAAGTGTGATCGGCCGACCAAAACGGGGGTCCAGGTTCTCGCGGACGCCAGGAAGGCCAGGATGTGCAAACGGTGCGGCGAGATCATCGACAAGGGGTAGATCAGGCGGGAGCCTGAACAGGAGTATGGCGAAGGCGGAAAAGGCTCAAGCGGCGAAGGCGGGACCGAAGGTGGCCGGGACTCCCAAGGAGGCCCCGGCGCCCCCGTCCCGACCTCGAGCAGCGGGCACGGTCCCCCCGCGGCTCCGCGTCCGGTTTCAGAATTCCGTGATCCCGACCCTCATGCGGGAGCGGGGCTACACGAACCCGTTCCAGGTGCCACGCCTGGAGAAAATCGTCATCAACATGGGGGTCGGTGAGGGGAAGGACAACGCGAAAGCTCTGGACTTCGCCACGGCGGACCTGATCGCGATCACGGGGCAGCGCCCGGTCATTACGCGCGCCAAGAAGTCGATCGCGAACTTCAAGCTTCGGGCGGGGGTCCCCATCGGGGCCAAGGTCACCCTCCGTGGAGCGCGGATGTACGAATTCCTGGACCGGCTGATCAACGTGGCCCTGCCGAGGGTGCGGGATTTCAGGGGGGTATCGCCGAAGGCCTTTGACGGCCGGGGCAACTTCGCCCTTGGCCTGAAAGAACAGGTGACCTTCCCGGAGATCGTCTACGACAAGATCGACAAGATGCGGGGAATGGACGTGATTATCGTGACCAGTGCCAGGACCGACGAGGAGGCGAAGACGCTCCTCGCGCACCTGGGGATGCCCTTCAGGGAGTAGGCGATGGCGAAGACCGCGCTGGTGAACAAGGCCCTCCGCCCGCCCAAGTTCAAGGCGCGGGCGTACCACCGCTGCAAGCTGTGCGGGCGGCCGCGGGGCTACCTGAGAAAGTTCGACATGTGCCGGATCTGCTTCCGGGAGCTGGCCTTGAAGGGCGAGGTCCCGGGGGTGATCAAGGCGTCGTGGTAGGGGTGGCGAGGACATGCTGACTGATCCCATCGCCGACATGCTCAGCCGCATCCGCAATGCGAGCCGCGCGGAGCACGAAAAGGTCGATATCCCGGCCTCGAAGCTGAAGAGCCGGATCGCCGGAATCCTGAAGGAGGAAGGCTTCATCCGGAACTTCCGTGTGATCGAGGATCGAAAGCAAGGCACCCTGCGCATCTACCTCAAGTACGGGGCGGGCAATGAGAAGATGATCTCGGGCATGGTCCGGGTCTCCACCCCGGGCCGGCGGGTCTTCGTGACCGCTGACCAGATCCCTTCCATTCTTGGGGGGATGGGACTGACGATCCTCTCCACCTCCAAGGGCGTCCTGACCGGTCGAGAGAGCCGCCGGCTGAAGGTCGGCGGCGAGGTGCTGGCCCACGTCTGGTAGGCGACGGACATGTCACGAATAGGACGGAAGCCGATCCCGGTGCCTCAGGGCGTTCGTATTGCCGTGGAGGGGCAAGAGGTGAAGGTCGAGGGGCCGAGGGGGAAGCTCGCCCACTCGGTTCCCAAGGTGCTGACGGTCGCGGTCGAGAATGGCCAGCTCCAGGTGGAACGGACTATCGATCACCGAAGCGCGCGGGCGCTCCACGGCCTCACCCGCTCCCTCCTGGCCAACATGGTGCAGGGCGTGAGCCAGGGGTTCGAGCGGAAGTTGGAGATCGTCGGCATCGGGTACCGCGCCCAGCTCCAGGGCAGGAACCTCCAGTTGATCCTTGGCTACTCTCACCCGGTCGTGTTCCCCATCCCTGAGGGAATCCAGGCCGAGGTGGAGCGTCAGGTCGTCGTCACGCTGAGGGGCGCCGACAAGGCGCTGCTCGGGCAGACCGCGGCGAGGCTCAGGTCGCTCCGGGAGCCCGACCCCTACAAGGGCAAGGGGATCAAGTACGCGGAAGAAATTATCCGGCGCAAGGTCGGCAAGAAAGCTGGCGCTGCAGCCACGAAATAGAGGCGCACCGTGCTGATGAGGGCGAAGGTCGAGGGACGAAAGATCCGGCACCTCCGGGTCCGACAGCAGATTCGCGGGACGGCCGAGCGCCCCCGCCTCTCCGTGTTCCGGAGCCTGAACCATATCCACGCCCAGCTCATCGACGACGAGGCGGGGCGGACGCTGGTTTCCGTCGGGAGCCTGTCTCCGGAGTTCCGCGAGAAACTCAAGGCTGGCGGCAACGTCGCCGCGGCCAAAGTGGTGGGGGAGTTGGTGGCCCAGAAGGCGAAGGCGCGCGGGATCGAGCGGGTGGTCTTCGATCGCGGTGGGTATCAATTCCATGGCCGGGTCAAGGCATTGGCCGACGCTGCCAGGGCCGGCGGCCTGGTGTTTTAGATGACGTGTTCGAGCGTGCCCCCGCGCCGCGGGCCTGAGTACCCGGCCTGCGCAACTCCTTCGGGGGGAAGCCTCGGAGGGGGCCGGCGAGGCCCCCGCCGAAGTTAGGAATGAGGTGCATTGGTGGCAGAGGCGAGAATCGATCCGAGCGTGCTGGAGCTGACTGACCGAGTGGTGTCCATCAACCGCGTCGCCAAGGTGGTGAAGGGCGGTCGCCGCTTCTCGTTCACCGCGCTGGTGGTGGTGGGAGACGGGAAGGGGCACGTCGGGGTGGGACTCGGCAAGGCCCACGAGGTTCCGGAGGCCATTCGAAAGGCGGTGGAACACGCCAAGAAGGATTTGATCTTCGTCCCGCTCAAGGACACGACCATCCCCTGCGAGATTACCGGTCATTTCGGGGCCGGTCGAGTCTTCCTGAAGCCTGCGGTGCCCGGGACCGGCGTCATCGCCGGTGGGGCGGTCCGCCCGGTGCTCGAGGCCGCGGGGGTGCAGGATATTCTGACCAAGACCCTGGGGTCCAACAACCCGCACAACGTGCTGAAAGCCACGATGGACGCGCTTCAGAAAATCAAGCGGCTCCAGGATACGTACGCGGCCCGGAAGCGGACCGAGGAAGGCGCGGAGGCTGAACTTGTCCGGCAAGAAGCTTAAGGTCACGTTGGTCCGGAGCCTGATCGGCCTGTCCCCGAAGCAGGAAGCGACGGTTCGGGCACTTGGCCTTCGAAGGATCCGTCAGACGGTTGTCCGCGCTGATACTCCCGGGATTCGCGGGATGATCGCGCGCGTCGTCCATTGCATTCAGGTAAAGGAAACCGATGAGGCTTGACCAGCTCCACCCGGCTCCCGGGGCGAAGAAGGGTCCGAAGCGGGTTGGGCGCGGGCCGGGCTCCGGTCACGGCAAGACGGCCGGGAAGGGTCACAAGGGCCAGAAGGCACGCTCGGGCGGCGGCAAAGGCCCCGGCTTCGAGGGTGGCCAGATGCCCCTGTACCGGCGGGTGCCGAAGCGGGGATTTGTCCCTCGCGCGCGCAGGGTCTACGCCCCCGTGAACCTGAAATCCCTGGGGGCGTTCACCGCCGGGAGCGTGGTGGACCCGGATCGACTGGTCGAGGCCGGGCTCATCAAGAAGGCCGAGCGCGGTTCGGTGAAGCTCCTCGGCGAGGGGGAGCTCGACCGCACGCTGACCGTGAAGGTCCACGCCATCAGCGCGGCCGCGAAGCAGAAGGTTGAGGCGGCCGGCGGGACGGTCGAGGTGTTGCCCGCATGATCGAGGGGCTTCAGAGCTTCCAGAACATCTTCAAGATCCCGGAGCTCAAGCGGCGCCTCCTGATCACCTTCGGGCTCCTGGCCGCCTACCGGATCGGGGCCCACGTGCCGACCCCGGGCATCGACGGTCACGCGCTCTCGCTTTTCTTCGACCAGGTCCAGGGCACGCTCCTCGGGATGGTGGATCTCTTCTCCGGCGGGAACCTTCGTCGGCTGACCGTCTTCGCCTTGGGCATCATGCCGTATATCTCGGCGTCCATCATTCTCCAGCTCCTGACCGTGGTCATTCCGGCGCTGGAGCGCCTGGCGAAAGAAGGCGAGGCCGGTCGGAAGAAGATCACCCAGTACACGCGCTACGGCACCATCCTGCTCTCCGCGGTCCAGGCGATGGGGATCGCGGTTGGACTGGAGGGGATGCGGAGCCCTGACGGGGTGGCCATCGTCCCCCTTCCGGGCTGGGGCTTTCGGCTCTTGACCGTGCTCACCCTCACCACCGGCACCGCCCTGAGCATGTGGCTCGGCGAGCAGATCTCGGAGAAAGGGATCGGCAACGGCATCTCGCTGATTATCTTCGCCGGCATCGTGGTGCGCTTGCCCTCCGCCGTCGTGGCCTCGTACACCCTGATGTCCACCGGCGAGCTGAAGCTCTTCGTGTTTGGCGGCCTCGTCGCGATGATGGTGCTGGTGACCGCCGCAGTGGTGGTCATGCAGGAGGGGCAACGGAAGATCCCGGTCCAGTACGCCAAGCGCGTCGTCGGCCGCCGGATTTACGGCGGGCAGTCCACCCACATCCCGCTCCGGGTCAACACCGCCGGCGTCATCCCGGTGATCTTCGCCTCCTCGATCATTCTCTTTCCGGCAACGCTGACCCGGTTCATCCCGCACCCATGGATGCAGGCAATCTCGGACGCGCTGTCGCCGGGGCGCTTCACCTACACGATGCTGTACGCTGGGTTCATCATCTTTTTCACGTATTTCTACACGGCCATCGTTTTTAACCCCATCGACCTGTCAGACAACATGAAGAAGTATGGAGGGTTCATCCCGGGCGTCCGCCCCGGGAAGAAGACCGCCGAGTACATCGACCGCACGCTGACGCGGATCACCCTGCCGGGGGCGGTTTTCCTGGCGCTGATCTCGATCCTCCCGGACTTCCTCATCCGGTGGTTCAACGTGCCCTTCTACTTCGGCGGCACGAGCCTCCTCATCGTCGTGGGCGTGG
>JACQWA010000125.1 GCA_016209425.1 Candidatus Rokuibacteriota bacterium | reverse complement strand
CCAGCACCTCCTTGACCGCTTTGGTCGCCGCCCACAGGGCATCGATCACCCAGAGGGCGATCTTGTAGCCGAGGCTCTCCAGCTCCTTGACATTGCAGAGGGGAGTCTTGCCGCGGCTGAACATGTTGCAGACGAGGGCCAGGCCGGGAAGCTCGGCCGGCGCCCGCCGCACCTCGTCGGCCGTCTGAAGCGCCTCGATGAACACGGCGTCCACGCCGCGCTGCTGGTACGCGCCGGCGCGCCGGATCGCCTCGTCGAAGCCGAGGGGTCCCCTCGAGTCCGTGCGGGCAATGACGAGGGTGCGGGAATCACGCCGTGCCTCGAGGGCCGCCTCGAGCTTCTTCAGGTGCTCGTCGAGGGGAATGACCTGGCGCGCTCCGGGGATGTGGCCGCATTTCTTGGGCCACACCTGATCCTCGAGGATGACGGCCTGGGCGCCGGCCGCCTCGTACTCCCGGACGGTGCGGCGAACGTTCAGCGGGTTGCCATAGCCGGTGTCCGCATCGGCGATCACCGGAATCCCCACGGCCCCCGCCATCGCCCGGCAGGCATCCACCATCTCCGTCATCGTGAGGTACCCGACGTCGGGAATCCCCAGGCGGCTCGCCGCCACGAGGAACCCGCCGAGTCCCACGGCCTTAAACCCCACGTGCTCGGCGATCTTGGCGGACAGCGCGTCGTAGACCGCCGGCACCACCAGGATGCCGTCGTCGCGCAGGATCTCTCTCAGATGGGTCGCCATGGCATGTTCTCCTGTGTGAGTGAGGCCTCACCACATTACCCGAGCCCCGGCTGCCACGGCAACTCCCTCGTCTATGCCGCTGAGATTCCCATCCCGTCATCCCTCTGGTAAACTTAGGGTTCGCGCGAGCATCGCTGAGCCGATTCCATGAACATCCACCTGTCCCCCGGCGCTCCACTCGACGTCCCCCAGACGCTCGCCCGCTACCGCATCTGGGGGGAGGATCCCTCTAACCGCCTCGGCGAAGGGGTCTTCCGGCGGGTCCTGGCGCTGGACGGTGAGCTTCACGGCTACGCGCTGCGCTGGACCGGGCCTCCGGACGATGCGCGGCTGACGATCACGATCCCACGATCGCGGTCCACGCGCGTCGCGGAGGCGGTCGGTGCCGAGGTCCGGCGCCTCCTCTTCCTGGACGCCGACCTCACCGGCTTCTATCGGATGGCGAAATTGGATGGCGGGCTCCAGGGCCTGATCGCTCCCCTCTACGGGATGCGCCCCACCCTTGCGCCGACCCCCTTCGAGATGCTCGTGGGGGCCATCACCGCTCAGCAGATCAACCTTGCCTTCGCCCTCACCACGCGGAGCCGGCTGGTCCGTCGGTTCGGCTCTCCCCTTCTGGTCGAGGGAGAACCCGTCTACGCCTTCCCCGCTCCCGACGTCCTGGCAACGGCCAAGGTCGGCGACCTTCGCCGCATGCAGTTCTCGACCCGGAAGGCCGAGTACGTGCTCGGCCTGGCCCGCCTGGTGTCGCGCGGGGCTCTCGATTTCGGCCGGCTGGCGTCCCTTCCCAACGATCGGGTGATCGCCGAGCTGACCGGGATCCGCGGCATCGGACGCTGGACGGCCGAGTGGTTTCTGGCACGAGCCTTCGGGCGCGGCGACGTGTGTCCCGCCGATGACCTGGGGGTCAGGAAATCCTTCGCGTACTTCTACGCCCGTGGCCGGCAGCTCTCCGAGCGGGCGATCCGCCGGAGGGCGAGCGCGTGGGGGCCGTATCAAAACCTGGCGGTGCACTATCTCCTGGCGGGATTCAGACGTCTGACGGCGAAGACGGGAGGCGGCACGTGAGCAAGCTGAACCTGCCGCTCTTCGGCCAGCCCAGCCCCGATGACCTCTCCGAGGTGCATCTCGTGGGACGGTACGCCCTGGGGGCCACCTGGGCCGACCATCATGGGAGCATGTATCCCTTCGACCAGCTCCGCCGGGCGTGTCCCTGCGGCGGGTGCGTCGCCCTCCAGGCGCTCTCCGTCGAGATGACCTGGCCTCGTGAGATCACACGCCTCGCCGGGGGGCTCCGTATGGTCTGGTCTGACGGCCACGAGAGCCTCTACCCCTATCGAGACCTCCGCGGGTTGTGTCGCTGCGCGGAGTGCACCGGCGGGCATTGATGGCCGAGCGTTCGCGCCGTGGGGTGGTCATCGCCGGCGTCATGCTGGCCATCTTCCTGGCGGCCATGGAGTCCACGGTGGTGGCCACCGCCATGCCGACGGTGATTGCCAGCCTCGGAGGGATCCGGATCTACTCCTGGGTGTTCTCGGCGTTCCTCCTGACCTCCACCATCACCATGCCGCTCTGGGGGCGGCTGTCGGATCTCCTCGGGAGGCGGCCGACCTACCTGGCCGGGATCGCCATTTTCCTGCTGGGCTCGGGGCTCTCGGGGCTCTCCCAGAACATGGCCCAGCTCATCGCCTTCCGGGCGCTGCAGGGGCTGGGCGCCGGCTCGCTGATCACCATCGGCATGACGTTGGTCGGCGACCTCTACGGGCTGGAGCGGCGCGCCAAGATGCAGGGATACTTCTCCGGGGTGTGGGGGCTCGCCTCGCTCGTCGGCCCCGCGGTCGGCGGGCTCCTGGCCGACCATGTGTCCTGGCGCTGGGTGTTCTACATCAACCTTCCCTTCGGTGCCCTCTCCGCGCTCGCCATCGGCTGGGGGCTCTCCGAGCCGGTGGTCCATCGCCGCTCGGTGTCCATTGACTTCCTCGGCACGGCGTTCTTCACGGTGTCGATTTCCTCCCTCCTCGTCGGGTTGGTGGAGGGCGGCCGCGCCGCCTCGTGGCTGACTCCCGGCGTCGTCGTCCCGCTGGCCGTGGCCGCGATCTTCCTGCTGGTCTTCGTGACCGTGGAGCGCCGGGTCGCGGACCCGCTCATCCCCCTCGATCTCTTCAAGAACCCCATGGTGCGCGCCGGCGCGGCCACCGGCTTCCTGGCGGGGATGGCGATGTTCGGTGCTATCTCGTTTATCCCCCTGTACGTTCAGGCTGTTCTCGGGGCCACAGCGACGCAGGCGGGATTCGTCCTCACCCCCTTCATTCTCGGGTGGGTCTCCTTGTCGATCCTGAGCGCCCGGCTCGTCCTGCGCGTCGGGTACCGGGGAGTCGTGGTGACCGGCATGGCGACCCTCACGCTCTCCTTCCTCCTCCTGTCGGAGTGGGACCAGACCCTCGGCCGTCTCGCGGCGATGCGGGACGTGATCCTCGCCGGCTTCGGGATGGGGATGGTGATGGTGCCGATGCTCATCGCGGTGCAGAGTGCGGTGCCCAAGCGGGACCTCGGCGTGGCGACCTCCACGATCCAGTTCTTTCGAACCATCGGGGGCGCCGTGGGGATCTCGGTGATGGGGGCGGTGATGGCCCATCGCCTGCAGGCTGAACTGCTCGCGGTGCTGGCGGCCACGGCCCCGGGGACGCGCCTCGGCTCGCAGGTCCAGGAGCTCGTGAGCCATCCCGATCTCATCGTCAATCCTGCGACCCGGGAGGCGCTGGCGCCCGTACTGCTGGCCCACGTCCGGCTCGCCCTGGACCATGCCCTCCATGGGGTCTTCGTGGCGGGGCTGATCGTCTGCGTCGTGGCGCTGGCCTCGTCGTTCCTGGTCCCGTCCGGCCGCGCGCGTGACCTGGCCAGGGCCGAGGAGGCCGCGTCCACCCCGCCGCCGTAACTGCGTCTTCCACGCGAGGGAGGCGACGATGTCCCGTGATGCGCCGCTCCTTGAACGGCTCGCCCAGCTTCCGGCGGTGCCCGTCGCCCAACTCTTGTCACTCCTGCAGCGAATGGGGCGCCTGGACCAGGATCCGCTGCTCGCCCGTCTCGTTGCGGTGGACGAAGAGGGCGAGCGCGCGGCGCATCCGTTGCTCACCGCCGTGCTCCAGCACCTCGGGCGTGATCCGCAATCGACGTGCTATCAGGCGCTGCTCGAGGCCCTGACCGGGATCTGGAACGCCGCGGTGCGGGCGGCGGTGGTCGCGCGCCTGCGTGCTGCGGGCCTGCCTCCGGACGATCTTCTCCTGCGTCTGGCGGCGCTCTCGCCGACCCTTGGGTTCGCGGCCGAGCGCCGGGAGTGGGCCCGTGAGTGGCTGGCCGACCCGGTGGCCCAGGACGGCGCGCTGGTGGACCAGTGCCTGGTGCGCCTCCTTTTGGCGGTGCGGGGCATGGCCGAGGCGCGGGCGGCCGCGCTGGTGGAGCCCGGCTCGCCCTGAGTGCAGCGGACCGCTTCCGGGAGAATGAGACGGCGGGGGCGACTCGGAGGGAGGGAGGCATGGGACACCTGCACGAGAAGAATAGGGAGAAGAAACGGTTGGACGGCCTGGTGCTGAACTCTCCCATGAAGGTCTTCGGGGCCAGAACTGCTTCGACTGAATCGAACACCGGGTCGAGGAGGTCCTCGACTTGGGCGCGTCGGAGCAGGAGATTGCCGAGACCCTGGACATCGGGCTCCTGATGGGCGGGACGCTCGCCGCCAAGTCGGTGCGTCACGCCTTTTCGGTGATGGAGCAGATCCGGAGCGGCAATTGACGTACAAGATCCTCCCCGCAGCCACCCGCTTCACGCCCGCAGTCGGCGACGAAGACCTGAAGCGTGAAAAGGCGCGCGCCCGCGAGCTCCGCCGGAGCGCCTGGTGGAAACGGCGCATCGCCGCCGGTTGCTGCCACTACTGCGGCCGGCAGGTGGGCTCCCGCAGGCTCAGCATGGACCACGTGGTGCCGCTGATCCGCGGCGGGCAGTCACGCCGCGGCAACGTCGTGCCGGCCTGCAAGGCGTGCAACAACAAAAAGAAGTCGCTCCTGCCGGTGGAGTGGGAGGAATACTTGACCACCCTGGCGGAGCGCGAGGAGGCCTGATCTCAATTGATCATGAAACCTGCAATCGCGACCCTGCTGCTCGCGTGCCTGGCCGTCACGCCGGCTGGCGCCGGTGAGACGGTCACACTCTTCGTCACCTCGGAGAAGACCGACACGGTCAACGTCTTCCGGGGGACGGTCCCTGACCTGACGTTCGTCAAAGGCATTCCGGTGGGAAGGGAGCCCCACAACCTCGGGATCTCGCCCGATGGCCGGTGGGTCGCGACCAGCGACCGGCGTTCGGGTGAAGTCTCGATCCTGGACACGAAGACGCTCACGGAAGTGGCGCGGATCCGGCTCGGCCGCCAGCCCCACGACGTCGCGTTCACCTCCGACAGCCGGACGCTCTATGTCGGTCACGAGCAGGAAACCTTCGTGAGCGTCATCGAGGCGGGAACCTGGACGCCGAAGCCGCGTCTCGAGATCGGCCGCGCCCAGCACGACCTCTCGATTTCCGCGGACGACAGGGAGCTCTGGTTTACCGTGACGAACCGGCCCTACAAGGCCGGCGATCCGCGCGTGGGTGTCATCGACCTGGTGAAGGGGAAGCTGCTGACGCTCATCGAGACGGGAGCCAACGCCCACGATGTCACCTTGAGCCCCGACGGCCGGCTCGCCGTCGTGACGAACTCGGGGTTCGTCCACGTGCCTGACAATCGCGTGACCTATCTGGAGGTGGCGACCCGCAAGGTGGTCGGGACGATAGAGGTGGGGAAGTACCCGTTCCACTCTCCGAAGCGCGGCCGGGACGGAAACGACGTTCCGGCCAACGCCACGGAGATGTGGTTCAGCGACCACGGTCTGAAAGCCGCCCTGGCCGTGTCGGTCAGCGACCGTCGGGTCGTCGCCTCGGTGCCCGTCGGGACGGAGCCGTACCACATCGCGGCCACTCCCGCGGGGATCCTGTTCGTGGCGAATCACACCTCCAACACGGTCACCATCATCGATGGCCCCCGGCGCGTGAGGCTCGGCACGCTTCAAGTTCCCCCGCGTCCCCACGGGCTGGCCGTGCTCATGCACTCGCCGTAGCGCCCCAGCCCGCGGCGGTCGCTCCGTCCCGTCTCAGGCCGAGGAGCGTAGCGCCCGGGCGGCATCCACCGCCCGCGTGAACCGCGCGCCCGGATACTGGCGGATGTGTTGGATGAGCCGCTCGAGCATCCGTAGCCGGTGATGGCGGCCGATGATCTGCGGGTGCATCGTGTAGCAGACCGTCCCGCCCTCCGCGTAGGCCGCCTCGAACTCCACGCGCCAGATCTCGAAGACGCGGTCCGAATCGGCGAGGCCCACCCGGTAGGCCGGCCGGAAGGCGAAGAGGAAGTACGGGGCGTCATCGAGCTCCCAGGAGATTGGGATCTCGACGAGCGTTCGCGCGCCGTCATCGGCGGGAACGAAGTAGGGGGCGTCCCACGCCATGAGGCTTGAGTCGTAGAGGAAGCCGTATTCGGCAAGCAGGCGCAGCGAGTGCCTGCTGAGCTCCCAGGACGGGGAGCGGTATCCGAGGGGGCGCTCGCCGGTGAGCTTTTGGAGGACCTCGAGGCCCTTCTCGAGTGCCGCCCGTTCCTCTTCCTCCGTCTGCGTCGCCGGCGAAACGTGCAGGTACCCGTGGTGCCCCACCTCGTGCCCGGCGTCGCGGGCGCGGCGGACGAGATCGGGGTATCGCTCGGCGGTAATCCCGGGGACGAAGATCGTGGCCGGGAGGCCGTAGCGTTCCAGGAGCGCCAGGATCCGCGGCAGACCGAGGTTGGCGCCGTAGGCACCACGCGACAATGTCGAGGGCGTGGTGACCCCGAACGACCCCTCCCAGAGCGCCTCGGCGTCGAAGTCAAAGGTCAAGAGCACCGTGCAGGTGTTGGTCACGGCTCGCGCTGATCCCCGTATGGGACGCCCAGCACGTGGACGATCTTTCCGACGGAGATGAACTCCCCGATCACCCACGAGAGCTCGAGGACCTCGTCGTCGTTGAAGCGCTCCCGGAGCTGGGAGAAGAGCCCGTCGTCGATCTTGTGGTGGTCGAAGTACATCTGGTCGGCGTACCGGAGGGCGGCCTTCTCGCGCTCGGTGAACGGTCCTCGCTCGTAGTCGGCGAGCGCCGCGACAACCTCCTCGGTGATCCCCTGGTCCCGGCCCGGGACCCAGCTCGTGGACATTCAGTAGTGGCACTCGTTGAGCTGGGCCAGCCTGAGGCGGACGAGCTCCTTCGTCCGGAACTCGATCAGCCCCTTCCGCACCAGTGGCGAGTAGAACTTGAGGAAGCTCTTGAGGGTGTCGGGGAGCCGCCCGAACGTGCGGATGAAGTTCGGATCCCCGCCCAGGGCCTGCCACTTGGCGACGATCACCTTCAGCTCGTCGTCGAGGCGCTCGAGGTCCACCATGGGAATGCGCATGCGGGATGCCCCCTTTCCACCGTCGCCATCAGCCTAATCCTGCCGCCCGGGACAGGTCAAGGGTGATCCGGAGGATCTTTCTTGACCCCGGGACCCGTTACCGGAAGGGAGGAACTGGCATGCCCACGTACGTGGCCGAGAGGGAAATTCCCGGAGCCGCGGAAGATCATCGCCTATCGGAAAAAATAGCCCGTGAGAATTTTGCTTGGATGCGTGTTCAGGTTGACGTAGGATTGGAAGAAATCGGTCGGAGCGCACACAGGCTCCTTCCTGGTGTCCCCGCCGGCAATCCTGCCGACGGCGACCTGACCGAGCCTCGGACCGGGAGTCGGCGTCCGGTCGGGGGTGGTGGGACTTGGGCCCCGCGTGGTGGGCCTCGCCGAGAAAGGAGGTGATCCAGCCGTGTGTATATGTACCCCTGCGGTGATCTGTGAGGTGGTCGCCTCCTAAGGCCGGTCCACGCTAGTCCCGGGTGGGCGCCTGGGAGGACCCAGGCACCACCGGCCCCGACGGTCCCGCCCACACCAGCGGGGCGGCTCGGCATTCCGACGCCGCAGACACCGTCGGGGTTTTTATTGTCCTCCCGCCCCCCGCGCCTGGGACGCCCCCGGGGGTGGGCCCCCCCCAAAAAAAGGGCCTGCCGGAGTCGCCCCCGGCAGGCCGCCAAGTGGTCCAGCGATCGCGTTAGATCTTGCGGACGTTGGACGCCTGGAGCCCCTTCGGCCCCTTTGTGACCTCGAACTCCACGCGATCACCCTCGCTCAGGCTCTTGAAGCCGTTGGCTTGGATGGCGCTGTAGTGGACGAAGACGTCCTCTCCGCCCTCCACCTGAATGAAGCCGTACCCCTTCGCGTCGTTAAACCACTTGACCGTGCCCTGTGCCATACTCCCTTTCCTCTTTCTTCTGGGGCGTTCAACCGCCCCGGTGATACCCGACCCCCATGGCCGGGCTTACCCCTCGGGGGGGCAAACAAAAACGCCCGAGGACCTCGGTCCTCGCGGCGTCAAACCCTCAAACCGAGCGATTCCTTTTCACGAACTGGTTCCTGAAGCCCCAGCACAAAACCGAAAAAAAAGATACCCCGTTTCTGGAAGGTCTGTCAAGCGTGATTTGACCGGGCTCGGCCGCCTTCCCGACGCAGGGGCTGGCCCAAGTGTCGCTCGATAGCCCGGAGCTGATCTCTCTCCTCGGGAGCGGCGAAGCTCGAGGCCAAGCCGCTCGCCTCGGCCCGAGCTGTGCGCCCGATCCGGTGGATGTAGTCCTCTGGCGTCCCGGGGAGGTCGTAGTTGATGACGTGCGAGATGTTGGCCACATCGATCCCCCGAGCCGCGACGTCCGTGGCCACCAGCACCTGGTAGCGTCCCGCCCGAAAACCGTCTAGCGCCTGTCTCCGCTGGGACTGGCTGCGATCGGCGTGGAGCCGCGCCACACGGTGACCGGCGGCCCCGACGACCCGCGCGACCCGGTCGGCGCGGTGCTTGGTCCGCGTGAAGACGAGGACCTTCCCCCGCTCACCTCTCAGCAGCGACAGGAGCAGCGGGGTCTTCTCGTCACGGCTCAGGGGATAGACGACTTGGCTGACCTTCCCGACTGGGCGCGCCGGCAGCCCGATCTGGACGCGAACGGGCCGCACAAGGTGACCCCGCACCAGCCGCTCCATCGCCGGCGGCATGGTGGCCGAGAAGCAGAGGGTCTGGCGGTCCAGGGGAACATGTTTCAGGATGCGCTCGATCTGGGGGGCGAACCCCATGTCGAGCATCCGGTCCGCTTCGTCCAGGACCAGGGTGCGAATGCTCCCGAAGGAGAGGCTCCGGCGATCCAGGTGGTCGAGCAGGCGGCCGGGGGTGGCCACCACGACGTCAGGTCGGCGGCGGAGCGCCTCGAGCTGGGGCCCCATGGCCTCTCCGCCGATCAGAGCGATCGAGCGAATGCGGCTCGCGCCCCCGAGCGCGTCAAAGCACTCCTGGGTTTGAAGCGCCAGCTCCCGGGTGGGAGCCAGAACGAGGGCGCGGAGCCCTGCTTCGCCGGCCAGGCGCTGGATGATTGGGATCACGAAGGCGGCCGTCTTGCCGGTTCCTGTCTGAGCGCAGCCGATCACGTCGCTCCCGGTCAGGGCCGGCGGGATGGCCTGGGCCTGGATCGGGGTCGGGGCCGCGAAGCCCGCCTGCCGAATGTCGGCCAGGATCTGGCGGGAAAGTTTCAGCGATTCGAATGTGGGCGAACAGTCCATGAGTGAACGGATCCTTCTCCGGTTTCCGGTGTTGGATGGCTGGTTAAGGGAAAGGGATCCGGGCCCGAAGGCCCGGACCCTGAGCGAAGCGGAGGATCGTTAGATCTTCCGGACGTTGGCGGCCTGGTACCCCTTCGGTCCCTTGGTGACCTCGAACTCCACGCGATCACCCTCGGACAGGCTCTTGAAGCCTCCACCCTGGATGGCGCTGAAATGGACGAAGACGTCCTCGCCGCCCTCCTGGGTGATGAAGCCGTACCCCTTCGCGTCGTTGAACCACTTCACGCTGCCCTGTGCCATGCTGCTGACCTCTTTCTTGGGGCGATGCCCCGGTGTTGCCCGGCCACCACGGCCGGGATGCCCCCGGAATGGGGACAAACAAAAACGCCGGAGGACTCGGTCCTCACGGCGTCATCTTTGAAGCGCGTTTGGAACCTAGAACCGAGAAGTACGATACAGGATCATTCCCTCGGTGTCAAGGAATATTCTGAATCCGCTTCGTGACCGCCCGAGAGCCGTTCTTGGTCCCGAGCCACCCCGGAATGGCCACGGAGAAGCGCCCGGCCCTGCCCCCGGCCACGACCACGTGGAGGTCCTCCACCGAGGCGAACTTGGGAATCAATTCATCCGGTCCCGGGGGATTTGAGGCGAAGCGGAGGTTCGTTCCCTCGCCGCTGGCCTCGTCCGGGAGGAGCTCGCGGTACGGCCGCCGGACGGTCTCCACGAGGAAACGCTTGAGGTCGGCCTTCGACCAGCCGTCGCGTTCAAAGGTTCGGGCGTGCTCGGGACCCACCACCAGCATGGTCTCGGAGTAGAGCGGGAAATGCTTCGCGTTCCAGAGGCACGCCATGGACGAGCCCAGCGACCCGGCGAGGTGTTTCGCCGTGCGACTCGAATGGTCAGAGATCCCGTGGGGCGCTTCGCCAGCGAAGAGCGTGACCGCACTCTCATCGGGTTTCAATCCGCGCTCGGCGTGGAGCGGCTCCCAGGGACTTGCCTCCTCGTATTCCGCGATGCAGTAGGTATAGCGTCCGGGGTGACCGAAGGTGGACATGGAGATCTCGCCGGGCCTGGCGCCGCCCAGATTGATCATGATGAGCCGGAGGGCCCGGCCGATCGTCGCGTTGGCGCGGGCACCCGGGCCGAAGACCCCGAAGCCCCCGTTCAGGCCGATGCGCGATCTGATCGGACCATTGACGACGATGAGCGGCGCCGCGAAGTGGGTCGTGGCTTGAAGCCCATGCAAGTTGAAGGTGGGGTCGCAGGCCGCCTCCACGGCGGCCTGCAGCACGGGGAGATAGTCGGGGCGGCAGCCGGCCATCACTGCATTGATGGCGATTTTCTTGACGGTGGCCCGGCCGTAGTTGGGCGGCACGACGCCGACGAGTTCCTCGGGGTCGCGCCGCGCGCCCGACAGCATTCGCTCCACCCGCTCGGGGGTCGGCGGCACGACTGGCAGGCCGTCGGTCACCCCCTTGTCGAACCAGAGCTCCACCTCGTCCCGGCTCATCGCGAGGTCATTGTCGGCAGCGGAGGCCGAGGTGTCAAGGACGCTTGACACCTCTCGACGAGGCGTGCTATACGGATGGCGCCTGTCCGGTCCGTCCATCCTGAGAGAAGGAGATTGCATCATGAAGCGTCATTTCTGGATCGTTCTCATCCTGATCGCCGCGTTCAGCCTCGGGGTGGCGATGCCGGCCGCCGCTCAGCAGTACAAGCCCGAGTTCAAGAACAGCCTGGTCGTCGGGCCCACCGGGCCGTGGGGGGAGGCGGCGGCCAAGTTCGCCGAGCTCCTCAAGGAGCGGACGCAGGGGCGGATCAACGTGAAGAACTACTTCGCCGGGCAGCTCTTTGCCGGCAAGCAGACGAACGAGTTCACCCTCCTGAACCAGGGCGTCGCCGACTTTGCCCTGGGGTCGACGATCAACTGGTCGCCGCAGGTGAAGGAGCTGAATCTGTTCGCGATGCCGTTCATGTTCCCCTCCTACAAGGCGCTGGACGCGGTCCAGGCGGGAGAGCCTGGGAAGAAGCTCTTCAAGCTGATCGAGGACAAGGGCGTCATCCCGCTGGCCTGGGGGGAGAACGGCTTCCGCCAGGTGACCAACTCCAAGCGGCCCGTCAGGAGCCCCGCCGACCTGGATGGGCTCAAGATCCGGGTCGTGGGCTCGCCGATCTTCATCGATACGTTCCGCGCCCTGGGCGCCAACCCGATGAACATGAACTGGGGCGAGGCCCAGACGGCCTTCCAGCAGGGGACGGTGGACGGCCAGGAGAACCCGGTCGTCTCCGTCATCACGCCCTACAAGCTCTGGACGACCCAGAAGCACATCACCCTCTGGAACTACGCCATCGACCCGGTGATTCTCGGTGTGTCCAAGCTCACCTGGGAGAGCCTGAACCCCCAGGACCGTGAGATCGTGCGCAAGACCGCTCTGGAGGTCATGGCCTGGCAGAAGAAGGGGGCGCGCGCCGGGCTCGAGGGCTCCACCGAGGCCGTCGAGAATCTGAAGCGGAACGGCATGGAGGTCGTGACGCTGTCGGCCAAGGACCTGGAGGCGTTCCGCGCCAAGACCCGGGCCGTCTACGACAAGTGGGTGGCGGAGGTTGGCGTGGACCTGGTCAAGTCAGCCGAAAAGATCGTCGCCGCGACCAAGTGACCGTTTCCCCTCAGACCGAACCCCCGGGGACTTCGCGCCCCCGGGGGTTTTTTGTAAGCCGCATCGCCGACCGACTGGAGGAGGGGGCCTGCGTGCTCCTCCTGGGGGTGATGACGCTGGTCGCGTTCGTCAACGTCATCACCCGCTACCTGATCCGCTTTTCGCTGGCCTTCACCGAAGAGCTCGTGGTGAGCCTCTTTGTCTGGCTCACCCTTCTCGGGGCCGCGGTCGCCTTTCGGGAGGGGAGCCACCTGGCCTTCACCCTTCTCGTCGATCGCTGTCCCCGTACCGTCCGGCGCGCATCCGTCTGGCTGAGCGCGACCCTCGGCGTCACCCTCTTTGCCCTGCTGGTCTACTTCGGTCTCGGCCAGATCAGGAGCGAGCGACTCCTCGGGACCACCTCCGAGGCGCTGGCGATCCCCCAGTGGTGGTACACGGCGGGGATCCCGGTCTTCGGCCTCCTGGTCATCGTCCGCCTCCTTCAGGGCGCCCTCCGCGCGGACAGGCGAGCGCGCCGCTGATGGAGTCCGGCCTCCTCCTCTTCGGCCTCTTCTTCCTCCTGCTATTGCTCGGCGTCCCGATCGTGACATCGGTTGGCGTCTCGGCGCTGGTCTTCTTGTGGTGGTTCAACTTGGGCATCCAGGTCACCGCGGCGAACGTCTACGCGAACATCGCCAAGTTCCCCCTGCTCGCCATCCCGTTCTTCATCCTGGCGGGCTACGTCATGGACAAGGCCGGGCTCTCCCGCGGCCTCGTGAACCTGCTCAATCTCCTGATCGGCCCGATCCCCGGGGGGCTCGGGCTCGTGGCCGTGGGCGGCTGCGTCTTCTTCGGCGCCATCTCGGGCACGGGCCCCGCCGACACCGCGGCCATCGGCACCGTGATGATCCCCGCAATGGTTCGCCGGGGGTACGACGTCGGCTTTGCGGCGGCGCTGGTAGCCGCCGCGGCCACGACGGATGTCCTGATTCCCCCGAGCGTCGCCTTCGTCGTCTACGGCGTCATCACCGAGTCGTCCATCGCCCGACTCTTCGCCGCGGGGGTCGTCCCCGGCCTGCTCATGGGCCTCGCGCTCGTGCTCCCGGTCTACCGGATCTCGAAGCGCCGCGGCTGGGGCGGCGAGCGCTGGGGGACCTGGACCGAGATCCGTCATGCCGCCTGGGAGGCCAAGTGGGGACTGATGGCCCCGGTCGTGATCCTCGGCGGCATCTACGGGGGGATCTTCACGCCCACCGAGGCCGCCGTCGTCGCGGTGGTCTATGGCCTCTTCGTCGGGGCCGTGGTGTTCCGGAACCTCCACTGGCGGGAGCTCTACGAGGTCTTTCGCGACTCGGCGGTGGCCACCTCGGTGGTGATGGTGGTCGTCGCCTTCGCCGGCCTCTTCGCCTGGACCGGCTCGACCCTGGGCGTGATGGACCGCGCGGCCAAGGGGCTCATCGGATTGACCGATAACCCGTACCTCCTCCTGCTCCTGCTGAACGTGATGTTGCTCATCGCGGGGATGCTGCTGGACGCCATCTCCATCTACTACGTCTTCCTGCCGATCCTGCTGCCGCTCATGAAGCAGTTCGGCTGGGACCCGGTCTGGTTCGGCGTGATGATGACCCTGACCCTGGCCATCGGCACCATCACGCCGCCGGTGGCCGTGAACCTCTACGTGGCGTCGAACATCTCCGGGGCCAGCATGGAGGAGGTCTCCCGCTGGGCCCTGCCGTTCGTTCTGGCCCTGGTCGTCGCCCTCCTCCTGGTTACCTATGTCCCCGGGCTCAGCCTCTGGCTCCCCAACGTGCTGGGGGTGCGGTAGCCCCCCCTCACCTTAATCCTCTCCCCCGGGGGGGAGAGGGCGAGGTGAGGGGGGTATAATGAGTGTCCCATGGCCCTGACGATCACCGAGAAGATCCTGGCGGCCCACGCGGGCAAGGCTGCCGTGGAGCCCGGCGAGTTCATCAT
>JACQWA010000139.1 GCA_016209425.1 Candidatus Rokuibacteriota bacterium | reverse complement strand
GAGGGGTGGGGCCGGCTCAGCCGGTGGCCGCGCCAAGAGCATGAGTCCGGCCTGCGAGAGGACGGCGAAGGGCGGGGTCGGGCGGGCATGTCGGAGAAGAGGTCATCGGTGCGAGCCGGGGGCGGCCTGGAGCTGCTCGTATCGGCCTACCGACTGCTGGAGTTTGGTTAATACCGGCCGCTGAAGTAGTCGTCGAGAATCTGTGCGTGATCGAAGGCCAGAGGGGTCGGCAGGCTCTCGCGGGTGAAGGTCCCGATCTCGGCGGCATCGTCTCGGGCCTCGGGTGTTCCGTCAGCCCTGGCGAGAAACACCGTGGCGATCGTGTGGCCCCGGGGATCCCGGGCGGGGTCGGAGTACGTGTGGAACTGACGGACCAGCGTGACTTCTAGGGAAGTTTCTTCACTCGCCCCCCTGACCGCTGCCGTTTCCAGCGACTCCCCGCATTCGACAAACCCTCCTGGCAACGCCCAGCCCGGCGGCGGATTTTTCCGTTTGATCAGGACGATCTTCCCGCCGGGCAGCTCGATGATCAGATCGACCGCCACAGCGGGGGTCTGGCGGATCCCCGTCAGGCCGGGATCACTCGCCGGCCTGCCGCCAGACGAGGTCGAGAAATCGGTCCAGGTAGCCGTCCCTCACGAAGACATCCACGGCTTCCCGGGTCGAGTGATGGTCCATCCCCCACAGGATCGCGCGCTTGCTCTCCTCCGGGTCCATCTGGATAAAGCAGCGCTGGCCCTGGGTGAAGGCAATCGGCAGCGTTTCGTAGAGTTGGGCGGTGAAGGCGTTGACACCGGGTCCACCGATGGCGATGGCAGGGAAGAACTCGGCCATCTCCTGGTTCATGACCCACATGTCGGTGAGGACCACGGCGGAACGGCTTTCGTCCCCCTCGCCGCGCTGGTTGATGAGGCGTTTGAGCTCGTAAGCGAGGGGCGGTCTTCTTCCTCCGGCAGGATTCCGTAGCCGACTACGATCAGAACCGTCGTGCGGATATCGAAGTAGCGGGGCACTTATTTCACCAATTTCTGGAGGGCCTTAAAGTCGTCACTGTCGGCCTGTCTGAGGAGTTGGAAGAGCACGGTCTCGGTGGAGGTCACGATGGCGCCGGCTTGGCGGAGCTGGTCGAGGGCGATCCGCCAATTCTCCCGAGACCGCGAGCAGACAGCGTCCGCCACAACGTGGACGGCGTAGCTCAGGAGGGAGCTGGGAGTGACCCTGGAGTGACCCGGATGGTGACACGTGGGCCCGTTTCCGGCAGGATCGCACGGTGCGGCCGCGCTCGGCGCGTCCGAGAACGTTCAAGGGGCTTTATGTTTCCTTCGCGCTCTTCGCCCACCCGAAGATCGCCAACGTCGCGGTGGTCGCCATGCCGGACCCGCGCCCGCAGGAACGGGCGTGCGCCTTCGTGGTCCCGAAGCCCGGGGAAACGCCCACCCTGGCTGAGGTCGTGGCCTACCTGGAGTCCAAGGAGATCGCCAGGCAGAAGTTCCCCGAGCGGCTCGAGATCGTCGGCGAGTTTCCCATGACGCCGAGCGGCAAGGTCCAGAAGTTCCGGCTCCGGGAAATGATCGCCGCCAAGCTCGGCCTGCCTCCCGTCCGGTAGCGGGGGCAGGAGGCATCAAGGCCCTTATCGGTCGGGCCGGCGCGGCGCGCTCCCCGCGGGACCGCTATCGGGGGAACCCCCGGGCCCCATGTCCCTCTTAGACGGCTGGCGGATTTTCGGCAACATACCAAACGCAATCACATTTGCATCTGGTATTCCGTTGTGCAATCATGCTGGCATGAAGATCAGGTCGTTCTGGCTCGAGAGGATCGAGCAGGCCTGGAAGCGGCGTTCGGTGGTGTGGCTTTCCGGCGTGCGCCGGGCGGGGAAGACCACCCTGTGCCAGAGCCTCTCCAATATCGAGTACTTCGACTGCGAGCTGCCGCGCACGCGCCGAATGATGGAGGACCAGGAGGCGTTCCTCGAAGGTCTACGGGGCAAGCGCGTGGTGCTGGACGAGATTCATCGCCTCGACAATCCGTCGCAACTTCTCAAGATCGCCGCAGACCATTACCCGGATCTGCGGATCGTGGCCACCGGCTCCTCCACGCTCGGCGCCTCGGCCAGGTTCCGGGATACCCTGGCCGGACGCAAGGCAGAGTTTTGGCTCACGCCGATGTCGGAACCGGATCTGGTTGCGTTCGGAAACACAGATCTTGCGCATCGCTTCCTGCACGGGGGTCTCCCGCCGTTCTTTCTGTCGGATGATTTGCCCGAACGGGACTTCCAGGAATGGATGGATGCCTACTGGGCCAAGGACATCCTGGAGCTATTCCGCCTGGAACGCCGGCAATCCTTCCAGAGGTTCGTGGAGCTCCTGATGGCCGGAAGCGGAGGGATCTTCGAGGCGACGCGCTACGCCCGCCCATGCGAGGTGAGTCGGACCACGATCGCCAACTACCTCGGCGTGCTCGAGGCCACGTTTGTCGCGCACGTGCTGCGCCCGTTCAGCACCCATCGGGCGACCGAAATCGTCTCCGCTCCAAAGGTATACGGCTTCGACACTGGCTTCATCTGTTACCACCGGGGTTGGCGAACTCTGCGGCGCGAGGATCTCGGATCGCTCTGGGAGCATTTCGTGCTCAACGAACTGCACGCGCAGCTGCAGTCGCGCGATGTTCGCTATTGGCGCGACAAGCAAGGCCACGAGATCGACTTCGTCCTGGTTCGCCGGACTGGGCCGCCGGTCGCCATCGAGTGCAAATGGTCGGGGTCGGACTTTGATCCCGCGAATCTCACGATCTTCCGGAGAAGGTCTCCAAAAGGGGAGAATTTCGTGGTGGCGCGGGATGTCCAGCGCCGGTATCATCGCCGGTATGACGGCCTCGAGGTGGACTTTGTCAACCTGCGCGGGTTGATCGAGGCGCTGGGAGCGTAGAACGATAGTCGCACCGCCTCGCGCGATGGGGGCGTAGGTTGATGTGGGCGGTCGCGCCCGTTCCCGTCGCTCGTGCCGGGCTGTGACGAGCGACGGGTCATAGCTCCCCGATGGTGGCAGGGTCGAAAGCGCGAGCGAACGGATCGAGGAATTGGACACCGTCAAGGACGCGGCCGTCCTTGAAGTCCTCGCTCAGCACCAGGGGAATCTGGTTCAGGCGCGCGGTGGCCCACACCTGTGCATCCCAGTAGGCGAGACGGTGATCCCGCACCCCCCGCGCAGCCTCAAGAACGATAAGCGGCGTGATCGGAAGGACAGGCCAGGCACGGGTCAACGTAGCCATCTGGCCGTAGGCGTCGGCGAGGCTCAACCGGGCCTGGATCTTCCGCGTCACCACTTGGAAAAACTCTCCAAGGACTTGCGCCGAGAGCCTGCCACGGCCAGTCGCCACCAGACGCCGCAGGGTATCAATGGCTCGCCCCTGCTTCCCCGGCTCCGCCCGATCGTAGGCATAGACGAGCACGTTTGTGTCCACGAGCACCTCACCGGCCATAGAGCTCCTCCCGGGTCCACCGCCGCTTACCCTTCAGGCGCCTCTTCAGCATCCGTCCCCGGATATAGCGCTCTACCTTTTGCCACGCCGCGGGGTCGGGACGCAGCCCCGCCACCCCCTCAAGCCCCCGGTCGATGCCGCGCCGGATCAGTTCGGCTTCCGTCAACCCAAGCTCTTTCGCGAGCGCCTTGAGCAGTTTCTCCTGCCGCGGCTCCACGTAGACCTGCTTCCGGATCATTGCCGCCATGCGCAATCACCCCCCCCTTGCGGGTATACATCGTATGATACATCATCGTCGCCGGGCTTGCCGCCCTCTATCGCTGCCCGGCACAGCGTGTGAGCGTCGTAGCCGGGGTATTCCTCATCGTCCGAAAATCGCCAACGTCGCGGTGGTCGCCATGCCGGACCCGCGCCTGCAGGAGCGAGCCTGCGCCTTCGTGATCCCGAAGCCCGGGGAAACGCCCACCCTGGCTGAGGTCGTGGCCTGCCTCGAGTCCAAGGAGATCGCCCGGCAGAAGTTCCCCGAGCGGCTCGAGATCGTCGGCGAGTTTCCCATGACGCCCAGCGGCAAGGTCCAGAAGTTCCGGCTCCGGGAACTGGTCGCCGCCCAGCTCGGCCAGCCTCCCGTCCGGTAGTGACCCATGGAACGTCGTCTGGACGCTATCCCGGTCGTCCGCCCGCACGGACGGCGCGAGCTCCCCGGGCTCGATTTCGAGGGCCGTTTCGATTAGCGGGGAAATGGCTTGAAGCGGGATGCTCGCGTTAATCGCGGTGTGGGCTTGCGCTGCCGATAATCTTGAGGAACGGTAGCGGCCTGACGATGCGCACGCCTCGGTAGTTCTTGAGATCCAGGAGATCCTGATCACCCGTGACCACAAACCGCGCCTCAGCCTCGATGGCCGCGGCGAGGAACTTGTCATCGTCGGGATCACGGCTTGCTTTCACCTTGACCCGTCCGGGTACGAGGACGCTCCCCTGCGCGAGCGCTTGGAGCAGCTTGCTGATCTCCTCTTCGGTCATCCAGCGGGCCTTCCGGAGCTTCTCATAGAACAGGGCGCGGCCGAGTTCCTGGAGAATCGGCAGTGAGAAGACGAGGTCGAAGGCACCGCGCTGCCAGGCGCGGAGGATCTGGTCTTCGTTGCCGCCGCGGATAAGCGTGGCCGAGATGATGACGTTAGTGTCGAGGACAACCCTCATGCGGTCGCACGGCGCTTCCCGCGGCGTGCGGCCTCTACCGCCTCACGGACGACCTTGCGGATCTGCTTCGGCGGGAAGCCCCTGGTGCGGTTTTGGATCGCGTCGATGAGGACGCCGGCACGCTCCCGCATGTCCGTCTTCCGGACCTCACGGGTGTCCACGTAGAAGCGGAGCGCCTCGCGGAGCAACTCCGATTTCGTGCGGTTCTCTTCCCGTGCGATCTGTTCCGCGCGCTTTAGGAGAGGCGGTGGGACGGAGATGGTGATCAGTCTTCGCGTGGTCACGTCGTGCAGGTCCTTTTGTAATACATAGTATTTCAATAATAATAGCTCAGGATCCACGGTGTCAAGGAGTAGGCGCGGTGCCAAGCTCGGCCTGCCCCCCGTCCGGAAGTGACCCAGATAGTGCAAGTGAACTAGGGTTTGGCAATTTCGGCTGGGAGGTCCGCATAGGCCTATCGAGCCACGGGCGGGAGACTGCTTTCGACGCTGGTCATAATCGTTGCGTTGGCCATTGTTATTCCGGCAGCGGCGCCCGCGGGTCCGCCCTCTTTTCCGAGCTGGTCAGAGGTAATCACGAGCCCCAATCGGTTTACACTGGTGAATTTTAGCTCGGGAATCATCTGCCGCTACGGCTGCGGACCGGACGCGGTCCTTGACAACGAGACCGGGCTTGTCTGGGATCGGTCGACGGCTTTGGCAGGATTAGGAGCAGGAGGAAATTTTGACTGGAACTCGGCTCATGTTCATTGTAACACGCTGAAGAACGGCTCTCGTACGGGATGGCGGCTCCCCACGCTCCAGGAATTGGGGAGCCTGGTGGATCTGAGCGAGTCCAACCCCAGCCTCCCCAGCGGCCACCCCTTTTTCAACGTCGGGGGGTTCTCCTACTGGTCGGCTACCAGCAGTTCCTACTCGCCCAACCTCGCGTGGTTCGTGAGCTTCTTCGATGGCAGCCAGAAGGTCGACTTTAAGTACGTCGAGCACGGGGCCTGGTGTGTGCGCAGCGGCCAGGGCGTGGATCCTCAGTGATTCGTTCCTCGTCGTAGTGGCGGCGCTCTGGGTCGGGTGGGAGGGGTCCCGGCCTGGAGCGCCTCGGCCTTGCTGAAGTCGGTCACGAAGGGAAGCGGGAGTCCTCCGTGGCCATCTCCTGGTAGCCTTCCCGCGCCGACGCCCCTACGCGACTCCGCTCCCAGACGCGGATCGCTTCTTCCACGACCCGGCTCTTCGTGACCTTGGCGCGCCGTTGCCCGGCTTCAGACAGCAGGGAATCGGTGGAGTCGTCCACCTGCTCGGCGTGCCGCACCACCAATACCGCCCGTTGCGCATCGGCGCCGCACGGCGTAGCAAGGATGGCAAGGGGCAGGGCGGCCATGAGAACGATAAGTCTGAGCTTCATGAGGTCCTCCTGGGGGGG
>JACQWA010000131.1 GCA_016209425.1 Candidatus Rokuibacteriota bacterium | reverse complement strand
TGATATATGTCAAGTCAAGCGCGAAATGAAGATATCGACGGGGCGGGCGGAGGGCCGAAGCACCGGCATCAGCCTCGGTCTCGTCGGGAGTCTCGTGGGGAGTTAAAAAACGTAAACCCCACCCTGGGCGGGTCCCACGAGGGCATGAATCCCGAACCGTTCGAGACGTCGGAGAAAGAAATTCGCTATGGCTGAGGAACGAAAAGGCATCGTTGAGTCCGGCCGGCCGCCGTGCCCTGACCGGATCGAGGTTGACCGGGACGCGCAGCTGGTCTCGGCGGCCACGGTAAAAGCCTGGGTGGCTCATCTTCGGTCCCACGGCTGGACGGACAAAGAATTGGGTCTTGTCTGGCTCACTCGGACCAGGCAGGGAGTCACGCGCTAGAAGTCCTCCGATCCCTTGCCATCGGGAAGGGCCCGCCTTCCTCCGGGCGGTCAAGCATCCTCCCTTCGCCCGCGGTTGCCTCATGCTCGCCTCGCCGCCCTACGCCGCGTCCGTCGGTCCAGCCGCAACCGATCGGCGCCGCCGCCATGTCTGCAGCCCGAGAACAAGCATGAGCGCCGAGAGGCCGGCCAGATCCGTCAGAAGCCCCGGGGTGATGAGCGCGACGGCACCACCGAAGAGGATGAGCCGTTCCAGGACCGTCATCCGAACCCGAAGCCAGCCGATGAGCGCGGCGCTGAGCATTGTGACCCCGACGAAGGCGGAGACGGTCACGCTCACGACGCGGTACACGGTCGTGCCGCTGCCCGCCATCAGCGGATCGAGCATGGCCGGCTCATAGGCGAACAGGAACGGAACGATGAAGCCCGACAGGGCGACCATGCACGCCGTCCAGCAGGTCCGGCTGGGATCCGACCGGGCAATGGCGGACAGGGCGTAGGGGGCGATGGCCGTCGGCGGAGTGATGTCGGCGAGGATTCCGTAGTAAAAGACGAAAAAGTGGGCCGCCAGGGGTGGGAGACCGAACTTCACGAGGGCGGGCGCCGTCAGTGCGGCGGTGATGATGTAGGTCGGCGTCGTCGGCAAACCGGTCCCCAAAAACAGTGAGGCGAGCATGGCGAAGAGGAGCGTCAGAAACATGTTGCCGCCAGCAAACGTCAGGATCGCGCTCGCCATCTTCACGCCGAGCCCCGTTTGAGCGACGATGCCCAGAATGACGCCCACCACCGCGCAGGCGGCGACGATGGGCAGGGCGGTCAGTGCCCCCCACTCGAGGATCTCGAGGGTCTTTCCGGGGGTGATTCGCGTCTCGCGCCGGAGGAAGCTCACCGGAATCGTGAGGGCGATCGCCCAAAACCCCGCAAAAATCGCGCTCCGTCCACTCATCAGGAAATAGACGAGGCCGACGATGGGGATGAGCAGGTACCCTCGCCCGAGAAGCACGTTCCAGAGGCTCGGCAGCTCGCTGCGCGGGATCCGGCGAATCCCCTGCCTGAGAGCCTCGAAGTGCACCATCGTTCCAGCTCCGAAGAAGTAGAGGAGGGCCGGAATGATGGCCGCCACCGCGACATGCTGGTACGGCACGCCCAGGAAGTCCGCCATGACAAAGGCCGCGGCGCCCATCACCGGGGGCATGATGTTGCCGCCCATCGAGGCCGCCGATTCGATTCCCGCGGCGAAATGTGGCTTGTAGCCCACGCGGACCATGAGGGGCACCGTGAAGCTCCCGGTCGTGATCGCATTGGCGATGCCGCTTCCGCTGATCGTCCCAAACAGGGCGCTGCACACAATGGCGACCTTGGCCGGCCCGCCCGATGTCGATCCTGCCACCGCGAGCGCGAGATCCGCAAAGAGGGACATCAACCCCAGGCGCATGATGAAGCCGCCAAACAGCACGAACAGGAAGGCGTAGGTCGCGGAGACCCCCAGCGGGATTCCGAAGATCCCCTCGGTCGACAGGAAAATGACTTCCACAAGTTCGTCGAACGGGATCCCCGGGTGCCCGAAGCGGCCAGGGATGAGCTGACCGAAATACCCGTACGCCACGAACGCCAGGGCGATGAGCGCCAGCCCCGGACTGACGGCGCGACGACATGCTTCCATGACCGCCAGCGTGAGAATGACCCCCGCCGCCAGGTCCAGCGGCTCCATCGGTGTCACCATCGAGATCCGCGTTGTCAGCCGACTGTACTGGAGCAGGACGTACAAGGCCGAGAACGCCCCCAGGAGGGCGAACAGCCAGTCGCCAGGATGCGTGCGGCGCGCGTCGCGACGATGCGGGAACCGGTAGGTGAGTCCGACGAGAGCGAGTCCGAACGCGAGGTGGACGGATCGCTGAATGAATTGCTCGAACGTGCCGAAGGCCGCCGTATAGAGCTGGAAAGTCGAGAACGCCACGGCGAGCGTCCGGACGGCGGCCCCAGCCCACCCGCCTGGCTTGGAGAAGGCCGTCGCCTCGAGACGCTCCGCCTCTCCGGCGCCGCCGTCTTGAGCCGACCCGGCCGGGATCGGAGACGACTTACCTGGCAACCCCGGCCTCTTTGTAATACCTCAACGCGCCGGGGTGAATCGGGATCACGGGGTCCTTTGCTGCCTCTTCCGGTCGGAAGTGCTCCATGACCTTGTGGACAGCGACGAGCTGGCTGCGGTTCTCGAAGAGCGCCCTGGTGATCTTGTAGACGACACTCTCCTCAAGCTCCTCCCGCGTGACGAGCATCACCGGCGAATTGATCGTCAGCGCCTCCTGGTCCTGTCCCCGGTAGATTCCGGCCTTGATCGTCGTCCGAGTATAGCCAGGAAACTTCAACAGGCGCTCGACCGCGACGGGATCGAGAGAAAGGAGACGGATCGGCTTCGAGGAGGCGAGATCCAGGAGATAGGCGGCGGGATTGGTGATGAGGTGCGACATGGCCTCCACGTGTCCATCCTTCATCAGATTCACCCCGTCGGACATCCCCGCGTGATTGACCCTCCTGAGGTCACTGTAGGTGAGCCCGTGAGCCTCAAGCACACGCCGGGTCATGAGTTCCGTCGACGTGCCCCGTTGCGTCGTCACGAGCGCCCGTCCCTTGAGGTCCAGGACCTTGCGGATGGGGCTGTCCGCCAAGACGGCCAGGTTCAGCTGCTGCGGGTAGAGGACGCCCAGCAGCCGCAGATTCTTGACCGCCTTGCCCTTGAAGTCCTCTTCGCCGAGGATCGCGGAGCCGGCCACATCCGCGGTCGTGAAGCCCAAGTGGGCCTTGCCAGCCCCGACGTTGAACACGTTCGAGATCCCACCGCCCGGCTGCTGGGTGAGGGTCATCGCGGCCTTGTTCTGCAGAATCTCCACCATACCGCTCGCGACGGGATACCAGACGCCCCCGACGGGCCCCGAGGCGACGATCAGCTGGGGTTGCGCCCAGACGGGGACGACCCCGAGAAGCAACAGGGCGCAGGCGGCAACGGCGACGATCGATCGCTGTCTTTCCATTTTTGGTCCTCCTCTTCTGAAGTGCGGTCCCGCCTCACGCCCGCTTGTGGGATCCGAGCTGGTCCAGGCCGTAAAATCGCAGCAGCTCGGACACACGCCCGCGCGGTGGGGCGGCGGTAAAGTATCCCCTCCGGCTCACCTCGATCCCCGCGATCCGCCGGAGATCCACCATCGCCTCGGCCATCTTCACCGTCGCCGCCAACGCATCGAGCACCGGCACGTCGTCGACACGGCTCACGCCCTGCGAGGCGAGCAGCACGCACAGGACGGCTTCCCCGGGAATCAGGACGTCGGCTCCCTCGGCGATCATCCGGCGGGCAGCGTCCCGGAAGCGCTCTACGATCGGTGCCGGTTGCTTGAACGCCGCCCCCACGTCCTGGAACCGGAACCCGACGTGCCGAATGGCGGCCAGCCGCGAGGCGAGCCCGTACCGGCGCACGTTCTCCTCGAGCAGCGGGATGAGCTCCTCGATGAACACCAGAATGCCGAAACGCTGTCCGAGAAGGCAGGCTAGGTGCATCGCGGTCTCCCCGTAGGCGACAACCGGGATGTCCAGGACGCTCCGGGTCTCCCGGAGGGCGGGGTCGGGAAGCGTGCTGATGGCATACGCGTCGTAGCCCTGCTGCTGCGCGGCCAGGCCGTTCGTCACAAACTGATTGGCGTGAAGGAAATACAGATAGCCATAGCGGATGTCGTTGCCTGGATACTCGCTGGCGTAGGTGCCCGGATGCATCCCGTGCAATACCACCTCCGTCCCCCGTCGGGACACCTTCGCCATGTGCGCGCGCAGGCTGGCGGCGTAGTCGGGAAGGTTTTCGAGCACCGTGAAGCTCTGATGCCAGATCCGGATTTCAGGGCTGGCCATGGCTGACTCCTCTCAGGCGGCGCACCAAGGGAGACGGCAGCAGCGTCTCGCGGTATCGCCGCTGGCTATCGAACGATGCGAAGCTCTCGTCCCAGATCTTCATAGTCAGTCCATCCAGAGAAAGACGCTTTTGAGGTTTACCGCCATGACCCGATCCCAGTCCTCTTCCCCCGTCCCCTCCACGGAGCCCGACCAGTTGATGCCCGCGTTGTTTACCAGCACATCGATCCGCCCAAAGGTTGAGAGTGTCGCCCCAACCATGTCGTGCCGGTGCGAGGTTCGGGCACGGTGACGAACCGATCTTCGAACTGCTGATCCGCCGGGTAGTCGATCCGGTCGTAGAGCTCCATTCACGTTTTCATCCGGCCGAGCCACCCCTATTGCGTCTCGGCGCCTTCAGCTCCTCAGAGAACTCGGTGTTCCCGCGAGGTGTCTGCTACTCGAGGCCGTCACGCCCGCGAGGCGCCCGAAGACCAGGGCCTTCAGGACCGAGGTGCTGCCGAGGTACGAGCCGTAGTACATTCCGACGACTTCCCCGCTGGCGTACAGGCCTGGGATGATGTCGCCGTCCGAATTGATCACCTGCGCCCGAGTGTTGACCTTCACTCCGCCGAAAGTAAACACGACGGAACAGATCATCGGATAAGAAAAGAAGGGTGGTTTGTCGAGGGGGAGTGCCCAGTTGGTCTTCGGCGGCGTCAGCCCTTGGGTTCGCTTGCCATCAATGGTGAGCGGACTGAACGGCCCCGGCTGGATTGCCGCATTGTAGCGGCGGACCGTCTCCTCAAACGTTGCGATTCGTATCCCAAGCCTTTCCGCCAAGGTCTTCAGGCTATCCGCCTCAACTGCCGGCTGGTCAGTGCGAATTGCCCGGGAGTACGCAGGGATCCCTTTGACCTTCGAATCGCAGACGCAGTACGCAATCCCCTGGGGCTGTCGCCAGATCGCCCGGGTCACTTCCTCATAGGTTCGGTCCACGAGATCGGACCCCTCATCCACGAAGCGCTCCCCGAGGCGGTTTACCAGGATGCCGTAGGGGAAAATCATGACCGAAGGCTCTGAGGCTCCAGAGCGGGGATCGATGGGCTCCGCGTGGAAATTGCCGAATTCCCCCGCAGGCGCGGCTCCCACCGCCAGCGCCATCCGAATTCCTTCGCCTTTGTTATAGAGCCCACCCCGCGCCACGGGCCTGAGAAAGTGCGCGCCAGGCCCGAGATATTGGGTCAACATCTCCGGGTTACCTTCAAACCCGCCCGAAGCCAGAATCACCTGACCCCGAAAGTCGATGGGCCCTTCTGCTCTCGAGTGCGCCCGGACTCCGATCACTTCGCCCTTGGCGCCGAGCAGGAGCTCGCGAGCCGCCGTTTCGTAGTAGAACGTAACGCCCTGGCCCTCAGCGAACTCGGCAAGGGCCTCCACGATCGCCAGTCCACCGCCGGCCGGCAGAAGTCTGGGTGTCGCTTGGGTGAGAAACTGAGTAGGGAAAAACTCGAATCGGACGCCGAACTTCTTCAACCATGCGATCGCTTCAGGAACCGCTCGAGCGAAGTGTGAAACGAGTTCTGGGTCCGCGAAGCTCAGTGACCGGAGAAGAGGAGGCCACTGGTCCGGCGCTTTGAGAACCGACTTCACCAGCTCGGGGTCAAGATAACCGCCGGCGTTGGCCTCCAGACCCGACTCGAAGTCAGGGGAGACTTCCGTCTCGCTGCTCATCCGGAGATAGGCCTCGGTGTAGCGCGAGTTGCCGCCTCGCTCGCCCCGCGGCGACCGTTCGAGCACCACCACGCGCGCTCCTCCCTCGACCGCCGAGGCAGCGGCTGCCAGGCCCGCGATCCCGCATCCCACAACGACTACGTCGTAGTCCTTCGCCATGGTCCTGTCCCCTGACACCATTTCCGACCTCCGCTCGATGGTACCGTCTTCATTTGGGCCTCAGCGCACAAGGCCGACACGAAGATCGCTAGTGAGCCGAAATGTAGTGCGCTCGAACTCCCTCTCTCTGTTCGACGGTTGCCGGCGACGCAGTCCGCGTGATCCCCAAGTGTGTAAGGTCCATGAGCAGCTCCGCAGTCTTCACTGCCGCGCCAAAACTGTCGAGGACAGGCACACCCCCGACATTCCTCATCCCGTGGTCCAAGAGGAACATGTTGACCGGGTTTCCGGCCGGCAAAAGAATCCCCGCACCTCGTTCAATCGCTTTCCGAGCCTCACGCGCAAAAGCCGCCAGGACAGGGTCCGGGTCCTCATAGATCCGCCGGAAATCCTGATAGGTCAGATCAAGTGAGGCGCCCTCCACCATGCGTTGACCCAGCCCGTATCCGCAAGCCATCCGCTCCATTTTTTTTAAGATGGTCCGACTGTGAGTGAGAAAGGCGAATTTCCCGGCCAATTGCGACGCCAGGTGGATCGCGCATTCGGTGATGAAGACGGCCGGCAGGTCAACAAGCTCGCGAACCTCCCGGTGGCCCGCGTCGATAGTACTCACCATGACGAAGGCGGCATAGCCCTGCCGCTCGGCCTGGATCGCGTTTCGGACCACCTCGAAGGTGGCAAGATGTTGGGCGCTTTCCAGGTGGTCGATGCCCGGAAAGGTGGTTCTCACGCCGTGGAACTCGATCCCCGTGTCAGGCCGGGCAATCTTCCGGGCGTGCCTTCTAACGGATTCTTGATAGACGCTCCAGACGCCATCCTTTTCCGCCGAGCAGCTTTGGATCCAGATCTTCGCGCCCTTCCCCATCGTTCACCCCTTCGGACCGTAGAGCCTTCTCGCCGCCTGAAGTTCCTCCCTCGAGGGGACATCAAGCGGGCCTCCACGTCCAGTTCCAAGCTTATGCAGGTCTACTCGGGTTTCAGCCATCTTGATGAGCACCGCCGTATTGTCCAGGAAAGGGACGCCGTCCAACTGTCGGACGCCCTGGTCAACCAAAAAGAGATTCAGGGCGCCAAAGCCGGGAATGAGCATGCGAGCCCCCCTCGCAACCACCTCCAGCGCTGCTTTGGATACACGGGCCACCACGGGCCGAGGGTCGTCGAAACTCGCCACAAAGTCCTCAAGCGACAGCCCGCCCAGGTGAACGCCCGGTACGTAGCGTCTGCCAAGCCCGTACTCCTCGACCTTGGCTTCGATTCCCTTCAACACCGCGTCGTTGGGGGCGATGACCGAGAAGTTAGGCGATAGAAGGCACGCCACGTGAAACGATGTCTCCGCGATGAAGAGCACTGGAATCGTGAGAAGTTCGTGCAGCTCGTGGTAGGCGAGATCCAGCATCCCCCCAAGGACGAAAGCATCATAGCCTTGGCGCTCGGCCTCTAGCGCGTTCTCATGTACCTGCCTGGCATGGAGGTACTGGAAGTAGCGAGAGTTGACCATCTTGTCCACCATAAGCCGGACCCCATGCACGGCCACCTCGGTGCCGGGCCGCGCCACCTTGCGAACGTAACGCTTGAGGTGTTCCTCGTAGTAGTTCCACCGGCGGTCGAAACCGATGGCACTATAGCTCTGATACCAAATTCTCATTTTCTCTCACCCCATCCTCCGCGGAAGCCAGAGTACAAGCTCCGGAAAGATCATCAAGATCGCGATCACGAGCACGTCGGCCAGGGTAAAGATCAAGCACCCAGACAGAACATCATTGAACGTGACATTCTCCGGCGCGAGACCTTTGATAATGTACAGACTGAAGCCCACCGGCGGGGTTATGAGGGCCATTTCAATGTTGACCATTAAGAGGATCCCAAACCAGATGAGATCGAAGTGGAGAGCAGTCAGGATGGGCACCAGGACGGGCATGGTAACGATGATCATCGAAACCGGATCGATGAACATGCCGAGCACGATGTACATGAACTGAAAGCCGATCATCAGGGCCCACCGGTTAACCTGGGCCTGTACCAGAAGGTCCACAAGCCGCTGGGGTATCAGGTAATAGGTGAGCACCCAGCTAAGCAATTTCCCCCCAACGGCGATGAGCATAATGAACGCCGTCGTCTGAATAGTGTGCCGAAGCCCTTGCCCCAAGCGCTCCGCTGTGACCTTCCTCCGTGAAATGGCCACGCCGAGGCTCGCCAGAGCCCCAATCCCGGCCGCTTCGGTCGCCGTCGCAACCCCGAGGTAGATCGACCCCAGGACCGCCAGCACCAACAGCAGCGGCAGGCCTGCTTTGCGAAGCACACTGAACCGCTCTCCCCAGGTGACGGCCGGCTCGCGAGGCGCCGCCAGCGGCCTCCACCACACCCAAACCCATATCACTAACCCGAAGGCCCCGGCGAGGACCATCCCGGGGATGAACCCGGCCATCAGCATCTTCCCTACTGACACTTCGGTCACGGACGCGTAGAGGACCATGAGAATGCTCGGCGGGATGAGATGGTCGAGGCCCCCGGCAGAAGCCACGGCTCCGACTGCCAAGCGCTTATCGTAGCCGCGATCGAGCAACTTCGGAAGCGCGAGAATCCCAAACGTTGAAACCGCCGCCAGGCTCGACCCGCTCAAGGCGCCAAAGATCGCGCCCGCGCCGATGGTCACGATGGCGAGCCCTCCGCGAACGCCCTGAAGCCATTTGGAGGCGATGTCGAAGATGTCATCGGCGGTCCCGCCCACGAACAGAAATTCGCCCATCAGGATGAAGAGCGGGACAGCGATGAGCGGGTAGTTCGTCCAAAACTCGAAAAACTCCGTCCCGAGAACTGAAAGGGTCCGATCAGGACCCAACGCACCAAAAAGGAAGACCGCGCTTGTCAAGCCCAAGGTCACACCGATGGGCACTCCGATGGCCATGAGCACCACAATGATGCATGCCAAGAGACTGCCCAACACGTACCATTCCATTCGCGCTCTTTCCCGGCCTCCGGACGTTCTAATTCGCGGGAACGGTCACTTCGAGTGCGAGGTTTCCAGCGGTCGCCCCTGGCTCGAGTCTCCAGAAAGAGCTTTCCACATTTGCACGATTGCCTGAAGACTCAACACAAGGAATCCTATCGGAATCACGGCCAGCACCAAGACAAGGGGGATTTCGGCCTCGTCGGAGTACAATCCTTGAGCGAACGCTATCGATGCGAGCCGCCACCCGGCCCAGCACGAGATCACCCCGTAGCCGAAGAAAAGGGCAGCCGAGAAAAGATAGAGCCCCTTCCGTATCCCCCCTGAGAGAGCACGAATGAAAAACTCGGTCGCGACATGGGCGCCTTGCCGGAGCGCATACGCAAGGCCGAAGGCAACGACGGGAAGGAAGCTGAAGCGCGCGAACTCATTCGCCCAGGCGACCGGAGAGCGAAGAACGTAGCGCATGACCACCCCGTAACACACCACCAGCATCATCCCGATCAGAGCCAAGCCGGCAATGCGCGCCAGCAGTTCGGTCAGCTGTTCGACCCTCTCGGGGATCTTACGGGGCCCTATCATTCCCTCCCCTCGACGCGCCTGAGTGCACAGATTACTTCAGCTTTTCACGAATCTTCTCGAACCTCGCCCATTCATCGCCCCACGTTTTGGCCATTTCGTTATAGAACGGCCTCAGAGCCGCCTGCCAGCGCGCCACCTCCTCAGCGGGAACCTCGTACACCTCCACCTTGGGCTTCATGCTTTTCAACTTGTCGATCACTTCGGTCGTGTCCCGCCTGATCCTTTCATAGTATTGCTTGTCAGCCTCGACAAATGTATCCAAGACCAACTTCTTCAGGTCCGGAGGCAGACTACTGAAAAACTTGAGGTTCATGATGACCGGAAGGGAGCCTGTATACAGGTTCGCTAGCTGGATATACGGTGCCACCTCGTAGTACTTTTCGCTGGAGATGCTGGAGATAGCAAGCGTCCCACCGTCCACAGTGCCGCGCTGGATGGCGTTAAAGAGTTCGGAGGTGGGGATGAAGATGGGTTCCGCGCCCAAAAGTTTGAGGGGCTCCTTAAGGCTGCTCACGGTCCTCAACAGCTTGCCTTTGAAATCCTCCAACCTTCGAATCGGCTTCGATGAGAAGACCTCCCCATGAGGGACGTTGGGCCAACTCATCAGCCTCAGCCCGTTCTTCTCGAAGTACGGTGCCGCGAAGTCGTAAAAGCCCCCGGGCTCCCGGTAATGTTCCCCAAACTTATAAGCGTCCCAGTTCCAGGGTGAGTTGGCGACGGCCGCCACAACTCCCATCCGCTTGGGCTCGTAGGCAGCCGACGTCAGCGCTATCTGGACCACATTATCGATGACCGCATCAAAGGCCTTGGATAGCTTGACGAGAGACTCGGCCGGATAATGGTCCACTCTGATGCGCCCATTGGAACGCTTCTCGAGCATCTCCTTGACGTTTTCTAGATGAATCCGAATCGGATAGGTCGGCCCTCCGTATGAGGCCATCTTGATCGTTATCGTCTCCGCCGAATGCGCCGGCGGGATCCACAGGAAGCCCGCCACGCTGAAGCTTACCGCTACGGCTACAATCGCCCGACATGCGGCTTTCGCGCTTCCTCTCTCCATCACTCTTCCCCCTTACTCACTTGCCTCTTCTTGGTTTCGAGTGGATGCCGGGGAGCCTGCCCAGCACTCTTAGTTTCTCCTTGCCCAGTCCGTTTCCGCCCCCCGTCAACGTCGCGCACGACGAAACTTGGAAAAGTCGGGGGGCCGCTTCTCAATGAACGCGCGCGCGCCTTCCTGCTGCTCCTCTTCCCAGAACTCCCGCGTGGTGATATAGCGGCGCAGCTGGTCCCCCTGACCGAAGAGGTCGGTGAACTCCTCGACGAACGTGGCCTTCAGGATCTTGAGGCAGGTCGGCGAGAGCGCCAGCAGCTCCCGGCACCACTTGTCCACCTCCTCGTCCAGCTTCTCCATCGGCACCACGGCGTTCGCGAGCCCCATCTCGAGCGCCTGCCGGGCGGTGTAGCGGCGGCAGAGCATCCACATCTCGCGCGCCCGCTTGGCGCCGATGACCCGCGTGAGGTAGCTCACGATGGCCCCGCAGGCGGGGCTCCCCACGCGTGGCCCGTTCTGCCCGAAGACGGCGTGCTCGGCGGCGATGGTGAAGTCGCAGAAGTAGGCCAGGTGATTGCCGCCGCCGATGCAGTAGCCGTTCACCCGCGCGATGATGGGCTTGAGACAGCGCGAGACCGTCACGTGCAGGAGGTACGGCTCCAGGATCTGCCGCTCGAGCCCGCCCTCCTTCTCCCAGTTCACGTCGCCGCCCGCGCAGAAGGCCTTGTCCCCGGTCCCCGTGAGGACGATCACGCCGACCTCCTCGTCGGCCGCGGCGGCCTCGACCGCCAGCGTCAGCTCCTTCAGCGTGTCCCCCGTGAAGGCGTTGTACTGCTTGGGACGGTTGATCGTCACGCGCGCCACATGGTCCGTCACCTCGTAGAGGATGTCTCTGTACCTGGCCAAAAGTAGCTCCTCCTCATTATGTCGGCGTCGGTTCGTCGGTCTCCCGTCGAGCGGGCCGGCTCTCTTCCGCTCAACACGCGCGCGAAGGCCGTCGGAATCCGCCTGGCCTCATCGGAAATGTCCGATGACCTTCTCTCCGAAAAGCCCAAGGGCCGACATGATCCTTTCGTGTGGTTGCCCGCCCGCGTGCGCTTGCCTGAAGCGAAGGACGAGAAACGCCCCCCCGATCTCTTCCTGCCACCGCGTGATCTGAGTGATGCAATCCCCCGGCGAACCCAGAAGGACGCGGTCCTCGATCATTCGCTCGAACGTGAGATCAGCCTCCGCGGCTACGCCCTGCAGCGCAGGATCCAGCGCCTCCACGAAGGCCTTGTTTCGCCAATAGTAGCGGAACATGGGGAGCAGGATGCCTGCTGACTCTTCGAGAGCCTTTTGGCGAGTCTCCGCGACCCAGGCGTCGCGGAAGAGGACGGTGCAGGGCCGTTTGTTGTATTGCTCTGCAAATGCCTGGTACGCCGCCTGCTGTTTTCTGATGACTGCCAGATGTTGAACCGGATCCGTCAGCCAGGCATCGCCCCAGCGGGCCGCACGCTCGACTCCCTTTTCGGTCCATGCGCCGACCCAGATCGGCGGGTGAGGCGTCTGGACCGGTTTGGGGTGTTGACGAACCTTCGGGAGCGTGAAATGTTTCCCCTGAACACTGAATTCCTCCCCGGTCCAGCATGAACGAATGATCTGCAGCCCCTCTTCGAAGAGCGATCCGCTATCCTTCATCGACACCCCAAACGGCGCAAAGTCTCGGGGCTGATACCCCGCTCCGACACCGAGAATGAAGCGGCCGTTCGAGATCGTATCCAACGTGGCACCCTCCTCCGCAACCTGAAAAGGATGATGGAGAGGAAGCAGCAGCACCCCGGTCCCCACCCGCAGCCTCTCAGTCCTTGCAGCAATGGCCGAGAGAAGAAGCAGAGGAGCCGGGATGAATCCATCCGGATGCTGATGATGTTCACCCGCCAGGCAGAAGTCGAACCCGCATTGCTCGGCAAACTCAGCCTCCCGGCACGCCTCTTCTACCCGCCGAACCAACGCTTCTCCCGCGGGGGGATCCGCCACCGCTACGTAGATTCCAAATCGAGGCATGTCGCTCATCTCCATCCGGTGTTCCGCATAACAGGCAAGTGGTGGATCAGAACAGATCCCACAGATCCTGACGCGAGAGAAGTTCGGCCGGCCCCGCCTCCAAGTGTGGATTTCGCTTCGTTTACGGTAGGTTACAGCAAGTTGTAACCAAGAAAGGAACCGGTGAGTTGGGGAGGTCAGCTATGAACCGGATCTTGGCTCTGCTCACGTCACTCCTGATTCTCGGCTCCGCATCGCTCACGCCGGCGGGTCCCAAGGAGGATGTTGCCGCGGCGACGCAGGCATGGATTGATGCCATGAGTAGCCACGATCCCGAGCGAGTTGTCGCCCTCTATGACCCTGAGGCAGTGCTGTCGGGCACCCGGTCCCCCACGCTTCGTGACAACCCCGCGGCCGTTCGTGACTGGAGGTCTTGTCAAGACCTCCCCAGTGTCCAGCAGCTTCAGTCAGTAGACCTACACACTACCTGCGTTTCTCGCCCTGCCACAGTGCCCACTGGCCGTTCCTGACCCAGGCCTTGCCCAGACTCTTCTGGGCCAGCCCGGTCACTGGATCAATGGTCATCTTGCCGGTGATACCCCGGAAGTCCTTTATCTCGTGCAGTGCCCTGTTGATGCCCTCGGGCGTGTAGCCACCCTGCTTGATGGCCTGCGCTATCATGTACGTGCCATCGTAAGCCAAGGCTGCCCAGTCGCTATAGTCAGCGAGGGACTTGCCGGTCCTCGCCTTGAACTTCGCCTCCACCTCCTGCAGCTTCCTGTTGGAGGTGTCAAACATGTTGAAGCCGCCCATTGTGATGATAGTGCCCTCGACAGCATCTCCCGCCTGTTTCAGGATGTTGGCGCCAAACATGTTGGTAGTGCTTACCACCTGGGGCTTCCAGCCCATCTCCTTCATCTGACTGAAGAACAGGGCTGCTTCGGACCAGCCGTACGGGATATGGACCACCACATCGGGATTGGAGCCCTTGAGCTTTACCAGCAGACTGCGGAAGTCCTTTTGGTCCAGCTCGTGGGACTCGAAGGCCACCACTTGTTTGCCTTTCCCAGTCCATATCTTCCTGATGCCGTTGGCCATACCCACGGTCTGCGCGGTGTTGCCGTATTCGATAGCTATCTTGGAGACGCCGAGTTCATCGAGAATCCCGACGACGCCATTGTTCATTTGCCCCCGCGTGACCTGGAAGCCAACAAAGTACTTGTTCCCTTGATAGTCGGTGTCCTCCAGGTAGGCAGCGTCGTTGATGAGAGGCATCTTCCTGTCTTCAGCCAGCGGTTTCACTGCCGGTATCACAGCGCTACCGCCGATGGCGACGACAGCCACCTTGTCCACATCGACAAGCTTGGTGAAACCCTCTATCCCGGGCCTGGCCTGCCATGCGGTGTCATAATACCCGTACCTGATTGGCACGCCATTGATCCCGCCAGCGGCGTTGATCTCTTCCACAGCCATCTCGGAGGCGGCACGTATCCCCTCACCCCAGAAGCCTGCCGTGCCCGTCAGGCCGACCAGCCGGCCAATGAGATACTCCTTCTTGGGTTGGGCGAATACCGCTCCGTCGCCAGACAGTGCTGGTAGGATGACCACCAGCAGGACCAGCAACGTAGACGTCATGGCTAGAAGCTTTTGCTTCTTCATGGACAGGCCTCCTTTCCGTGTCTAGCGGCTTTGATCTGGGAAACCCTCTTGTGCTGTTGCCTCACCCCCATTCCGGGACACCTTCTCGCCTTTCACCCAGATAGACACTCAGCACCTTGGGATTCTTTACTATTTCCTGCGGCGTCCCTTCGGCGATGTTCCGCCCCAGGTGCAGGGCATAGACGTAGTGGCACAGGTTAACGATCAGTTCCACGTTGTGCTCCACTATGCAGATGATCTTCCCCTGGGCAGCCAGGCCATTGATCAGGTCAAACATCCTCTTCATCTCGTGGTAGTCGAGGTTGGAGGTAGGTTCATCCAAGAGCATCACGTCGGCGTCGGTGGCCAGCACGCGGGCCAGACACAGCACCTTCTGCTCTCCCAGGCCCAGGTCCTCAGCCAGGTCGCTGGCCCGGTCAGCCAGCCCTACCTTGTCCAATACCATCATGGCGCGCTCTCGATTCCGGCGCTCCTGGCCTCGGCCGCCAAATATGGCTGACCAGAGCCGCTCACCCTGTTGATGCGAAATGGCTGCCATCACGTTGTCCAGTACGCTGAGGCGAAGGAAAAGCCTCAGGTCCTGGAAAGAGCGGCAGATGCCCCGGTGAACCAATTGCACCGGCGCCAAATCGGTAACTCTCTCCCCTTTGTAGAAGACGTCCCCCCCGTCCGCGGGAAGGAAGCCCGTCATCACGTTGTAGAGCGTGGTCTTGCCCGCCCCGTTGGGACCAATGAGGCCGGTGATCCTCCCGCTATCGAGCTCTATGGAGGCATGATCCAGAGCCACCAGGCCGCCAAACCTTTTCCTAACCCCTTTGACTGCAAGATTCGCCACGCCGTTGCCCCTGTTACGAAAGTTTCACTCTCCCTTGCCCATCAGCCCTTGGGGTCGGAACATCATGAGCACGATCAACATCAAACCATAGAGCAGGCCCCGGAAGGGCGCCTCGATGGCCCTGGGCATACTGACGTAGAGAGATATTAACAACGGAGCGGTCAGGAGCACGGCCACGCCCAGGATACTGCCCCTGACCAGGCTGCCTATGCCCCCCAAAATGACCATGGCGCCGATGTATATGGACTGGTGAACATCGAACACTGCGGGATCTAGAGCGGTAACATAAAATGCGTAGAGGGCACCGGCCACCGCGCCCAGCGCAGAGACCAACATGAAGGCCGTAACCTTTATGCGAATCACGTCCTTTCCCAGCGCTTCCGCGGCGATCTCGTCATCCCGCACCGCCTGATAGGCGCGCCCCAGGGGCGAATTGGCGATTCGCCAGCAGACGGTGCTGACAGCGGCCAGGAAGGGAAGGCAGAACAGAATGTACTGAGCCGGGGTCCTGGGCACCCAGCCGAACACCCAGGGGCGGGGAATGGGCCACAGTCCGTCGGCCCCTCTCGTCAGCCAGTCCATATTGATGATGATCTGCGTGATTACGATCATGAACGCAAAGTTGAGCACCATGAACTGATGCCCCTTGACCCGCAAGGAGGGCAGACCGAGTATGCCGCCCACAATCGCCATGGCGACCATCCCGCCGATCATGCCGACCGGCCAGGGGATGCCAAGCTCCATCACCAACAAGGCGGCGACGTAACCGCCGATGGCCGCGGCGCCAGCCTGGGTCCAGGCGAGTATTCCCAACCAGCCCGTGAGCAAGTTCAAGGGGACAACCACGACGGACCATATGACGATGAAGCTCAGGCTGCGCAGCAGAAGCTCCACGTTTCCCTTGTACAGCATCAACGAGACCAGAATGACCACGACGATGATCAGCTGAAGGTTGCTTCGAAGGAGCTTCGACATCGGTTACTTCCCCATCCGGCCTGTCCTGGTACCGAAGACACCCTCGGGTTTCATCCAGAGCATGGTGATGACAAACATGAACAGGATGGTCTGGCTCCATTTCGTGGGAAACCTCAGCGCCGCCACGTTCCACACGATTCCCATGATGAAGCCAGTGCCCCCAGCTCCTGCTATCTTCCCCTCCCCGGCGAATATGGTAGCGAAGAAGGCAACGAACAGGGCTACCCAGCCTATGGTCATGTCTACCTGACCCAGCTGGATGCACCACAATATGGCGGTCACCGCAGCCAACGCTGAACCTACCCCCATCGCCACATAGCGCACCAGCTTCGTCCGCATGCCCACGATCTCCGCCAACTCGGTGTCGTGGCCGACCGCCAGCACTGCAGTACCAATCTTGGTGCAGCTGAAGAACAGGTACATGCCGACACACAAGACGATGGCGGTGGCGACGATGATGATGGCGATGGGAGTAAGGTAGATGTTGCCGACAAGGATGGGTGTGAGCAGGACCTTGCTGAAGGGCAGCTCGAAGAGACGAGGGATGAAGGCAAACTGAATGCCGATGAGATTCTCCAGAACAATGAAGGTGCCGATGGAAGCAACCAATACGATGTACGGTCTTGCCTCCCTGGCGCGCAACGGCTCATAGATCAGAGCGTTGATAAGCAGGCTCAGGCCCACGGCAATGACTATGCCTGCTACAATGCCCAGCCAGACAGGCACTCCCATCGTGAGGGAAAACCAGAAAACTAGGTACGAGGCTGCAACAAAAACGATGCCATGGGCAAAATGAAGGACGCCCAGTGTGGAGTAGATAATGGCGAAGCCCACCCCGATCAGAGCGTAGACGGCACCCAGGACGACGCCGTTCACCAACACCTGAGGCAGTTGTGCCAACATCGCTTGTTCCTCGACCCCAACTCCGGAAAACTATGGTGTCTCGTCTGCGCCTGTATCGGTCAGAATACTCACTGTGTTGTTCATCGACCGTCGAGGGCTTGCGAGTGCGTGAAAGTTGAAGGCTTACTCCCCTACATCTGCGAGGTAGGCCTTTCTCAACTCCTCCCTGTCCATGAATCTCTCTGGTTTTCCCTCGACGGCAATGCGTCCCAACTTCATACAATAGACCCTGTCGGCGATGGTCATGATCTGCTGAGTCTGCTCCACGATGAGCAAGGAGGTGCCCGTCTCTCTATTGACCCGTTTCAGGTGCTCCAGCATTTCAGTCACCAGGAGGGGTGCCAGACCGGTGGAGGGCTCGTCGATGAGCATCAGCTTAGGTTTCATCATCAGCGACATGCCAATGGCTAGCATCTGGCGCTCGCCGCCACTCAGGGTACCGGCCCGCTGATTGAGACGCTGTGCCAGCACAGGAAACAGGCGAAAGACGTTCTCTCGCCGGGCGTTCACCTCTGACCTGTGGCGAATGGTATAGCCGCCCATGGTTAGATTCTGATGTATTGTCAGGTTAGGGAAGACCCTGGCTCCCTGAGGGGTGAGGGTCATACCGTCAAGCACGTTGAGGCCGGGACGGCGCCCACCGATCTCCTGTCCGTTGTACCTTATCGTGCCGGCCTGGGGAGGAATGAGCCCAAAGATAGTGTTCAGAGTAGTGGACTTGCCGGCCCCATTGACACCTATCATCGCGACAATTTCGCCGTCGCCTAAACGCAAGGATATATCGGTCAGCACCGTCTTTTTGCCGTACCCGGCCCGTAAGTTGGTCACCTCAAGAGCCATGGACCACTAACCCCCTCATCAGGTCTCCGCTTGTCCTCCCCCTTTACGAGACTGGAGTTTGCTCCCGCAGGCTCCGTCGCATGATTTTGCCCGTGGCAGTCTTCGGAAGCTCCTGCACGAACTCGACAACCCGGGGAACCTTGAACGCCGCGATCTTCTCCCGACAGTCCTTGATGATTTCCTCAACCGTCGTCGTCTGACCCGTCTTGAGCACGACGTAGGCCTTGATAGTCTGACCGCGCACGCTATCCGGTACGCCGACGACGGCCGCCTCGGAAACCTTGGGATGGGTATACAGAACCTCCTCTACCTCCCGTGGGTAGACGTTGTAGCCGGACGTGATGATCAGGTCGTCCTTCCGGTCCACGAGCACGAAGAAGCCGTCGGCGTCTTTTCTGCCCAAATCGCCCGTGTGAAACCACCCGCCCCGGTAGTCCCGGCGCGTGATCTCGGGCAGCTTCCAAAATCCCTGGGCGAGCTGTGGACCTCGAACCACGATCTCCCCGGCCTGCTCGGGCGGGAGCTCTCGGTCCTCATCGTCCACGACCCGCATCTGGGTGTCCATGGACGGATAGATATCGCCCAGGGACTTCCCCAGCGTGCCGTGTTTGGCCGGTCCAAACATCGGATGGACGGAGCTGACCCAGCCGGTACATCCATACGCGTCCAGGCAGCGCACCCCCGAGAGGCGCTCAAATTCCTTCTGGACCTCGACCGGGATCGCCGCGCCGCCCACGACGCACACTCTCAGCCCCTGAAGATCGTGTTTCTGGATGTCCGGGTGACGCACCATGTACACGTACATCGTCGGCACGCCCGCAAAGAACGTAATTCTGCCTTCAGAAATCGTTCTGAGGATCGTTCCGGTATCCCACAGGGCAAAGAATGTTTGCGTGCCCCCGGCATAGATCGGGAGCAGGCAGGGGATGATCAACGCATAGGTATGAAAAAGGGGAAGCGTATAGAGGGAGTGGTCGTCGGCCGTGAATTGCCAGGCTTCAGCTTCGAACTCAATTCCCTGAGTGAGGTTCAGGTGGCTGATCATCACCCCCTTGGGACGCCCGGTCGTGCCCGACGTGTAGTAAAGATTGGCCAGATCCTCCGGCCGACGATCCACGGCCGTGAGCGCGGGTGATGCCTCTCGCATGAGGCCCCGCCAGGAATAGGTGCCAGGGATGGGGTCACCGCCCACGACGATGACGTGCTCGAGTAGCGGACACTCCGTCCAGACATCCTGAACCACCTGGAGATAATCCGAGCCGGCGATGAGAGCTCGAGGGGTCGCGTTGTTCAGGACATACTTCACTTCTCCGGCCCGATACAGAATATTGACCGGCGCCACAACCGCACCGACCTTGAGGATGCCGAAATAGGCGATCAAAAACTCCAGAGAATTGGCCAGCAACACTGAGACTCGCTCACCGGGCCGTATTCCGAAGGCTCTGAGCGTGTTCCCCAGCCGACTTGCCGCAGCGTCCAGCTCGCCATAAGTAATGGCGTGCTTGCCTTCTTCGATTGCGGCGAGCTTGTCGGGCGCACGCTGGGCTGCTCGCTCGAGCCAGTTGGCAATGTTCATGGCGGATTCCCTCGATAGCTCTGCGCCGCTAGGCCGACCTCTGTTCGGTTTCGTGAAGGCCCACGTGGGTTCGAATAAACGCCGCGATATCTTCCAACCTGGTGCCCACCCCAAACACCTCCGCCACCCCAGCGCGCTTCATCACTGGGACATCCTCTTCTTGAATGAACCCGCCCAGGAGAACCATCACATCGTCTAATCCCAGCCGCTTTAACTCCTCTATAATGCGCGGGACCAGCGCCCGGTGAGCATCCGACAGACTGCTAAGCCCTACCACGTCAACCCCCTCCTCTGCGGCCATCTTGGCGATTTGTGCAGGCCTGAGATGGAGCCCTCCGTAGATGACCTCCATCCCGGCCTGGCTGAGCGCTTTGGCAACGACCAAGACTCCACGATCGTGCCCATCCAGCCCCGTCTTGACCAGGAGCACACGAATTCGTCGAGCCGCGGCTTGAATGCCCATTTTTTTATCTCCTGTTCTTAATTGGCACGAGAGAAGGCACTAGATAATCTTCGGCTCCTTGAACTCGCCCCAAACCTCCCGCAAGACATCGCACATTTCTCCAATGGTGGCGTAGGCTTGAACCGCATCGATGATCGCAGGCATGAGGTTGTTTTCCGCCGTCGCCGGCTCTGCCGCCCTCGCGCGGAGAGCCTTCAGCCTTCGGCTGACCTCCCGATCGTGTCGCGTCCGGCGGAGTTCCTTGACTGCCTGGATTCTCCTCTCCTCGACCGACGGATCCGCCCGGTACACTCTCACCGGCCGGGCCTGGTCATTCTCCTGCCGGAACATGTTGTGGCCGACTCGCGGAATCTCCCCTGCCTCCACCCCGAGCTGGTACTTATACGCGTCCTCCAACATGGTCCGCTTGATGTAGCCGCTCTCGATAGCGCGAAGCGTGCCCCCCAAGCGATCGATCTTCTCGATCTCCTCCACAAACCGCTCCTCCATCTCCTTGGTGAGCCACTCGACATAGTAGGAGCCCGCGAGCGGGTCGACCGTTTCACCAACGCCACACTCGTATCCAACGATCTGCTGGCACCTGATGTTCGTAATCTCAGCGTCCTTCGTGGGGATTCCCCACTGCTCGTCGTAAGTCCGCAAGTCGATGCGTTGTGCGCCCGCCAGCGCTCCGACCAGAGCCGCCAAGGCGCTCCGGGCGATGTTATTCAGGTACTGCTCTTTCATAAGACTCGTCCCACCAACCGAGGAATACAGGCGACACATCATGGATTCGGGCTTCTTAGCCTTGAATCGATCGCGCATGACCTTGGCCCAAAGCCGCCGCATGGCGCGGAGTTTGGCGATCTCGTGGAACAATGCGTGGTGATCGTGGCTCGTTGCCCACATGATCCCCGGACCGATCACGTCCACATCGATTCCTCGGTTGACGGCGCTCTCCACATAGGCGATCCCATTGGCGAGCGCAAAGGCCACTTCGTGGACGTGATTCGCGCCAAACTCCGACTGGTGGACTGAACAGACGGTGAGGGGGTAAAACTGAGGGGCTACGGAGGAGCAGTATGCCAACGTGTCTACCACGAGCCGCATCGAGGGCTCCGGGGGAAAGATAAAATTCCCTCGAGCCGTGTACTCCTTGAGGACGTCGTTTTGAGAACTCCCCCGTAGCACCTTGAGATCCACTCCTTGCTTCTGGGCCGTGAGCAGGTTCATGGCAATGGCCATTGCCCCCGGCGCGTTGCAGACTGTGCTCACCATCGTCTTCCCGAGGTCGATCCCGTCGAACGCAATTTCCCAGTCGCGGAGCGAAACCAGCGAAACACCGGTTCGCCCCACCTCACCTTCCGCCATGGGATGATCCGGATCGTAGCCAAGTTGAGTAGGCAAGTCATAAGCCGCGTAAACCGTGTTGAGCCCAGCGGCCGCCAGATCCCGCCAGAGTTGATTGCATTCCTCGGGTGTTGATTGGCCGGAATATTGGGCGATCGCCCAGAGCCCCGCCCGATACCCAACCGGAGACAGACCACGCGTAAAAGGGAATTCTCCCGGGAAACCAACGTCCTGGAGGTAATCGACCTCCTTTTCAGCCAAGTCGAGAGGCGTATAGACGCGTCTGGTCACGATCCCCGCCTCCGACACAAACTCCTTCTTGACTTCTTTTTCAAAGGACCCCTGGTGAGAGATGTTCCACGCCTCCTGCTGCTGCTTCAAACGTTCCAGAAAGTCCTTGTCAAACATGCCCCCCTCCTTCGGGTTCAATCCTCACGCGCACTGCCCGTCGTCAATGGTTTTCTGATCGTTCTTACTCGCGCATTTCCCTCGCATTCGTAATGTTGAACAATAACCACAGCTCGCCATCGCCCGT
>JACQWA010000123.1 GCA_016209425.1 Candidatus Rokuibacteriota bacterium | reverse complement strand
GTGCCTTGATCCGCCAGATCGCCGACCACGGGCTCCACCTCGAGTCCATCAATGGCCGTGGAGGAACTGCTCACCCGCCTCATCGCCCGCACCGCGATGCCCCGCGCCAGGCACGCCCGTACGATATGGCTGCCGATGAAGCCGGTGGCCCCCAGGACCAGTGCCGTCATGGTCCCGCTCACCTCGCGCGAGCCCTTCTCCGGTGGGCCCCCAGGGCCGCGTCGCGGAGCTTGATGAGCATAAGCCATTGCCCGCGTTGCAGCACTTCGTCTCGCTGGCTCAGGAGATCGATCCCGAAGGCGACCAGGCCGGCGCTCTCGCCGGGGACGGGCGTTTTCTGCTTCACCTGAGCCCGGATCCGAACGGTGTCGCCGATGGAGAAGGGGTGCCTGAACTTCCACTCGGCGGACAGGAAAGCCTCGACCGTGCCCTCGAGAAAGCCCAGCCGGTATGCCAACCCGGAGGCGATGACCAGCCCCAGAAGACCGTGGGCGACGGGCCGGCCGAACCGGCTCCGCTTCGCGAATTCCGCGTCGGTGTGCAGAGGGTTATGGTCCCCCGAGAGGCCGGCGAACAGGACGACATCGGCCTCGGTGACGGTGCGCGCGGGGCTCAGCATTTCCACGCCGACGACGAGATCCTCGAAATAGAGGCCACCGCCCTGGAACGAAGCCTCCTGCGTGCTCGCCTCCACCGGCTACATGCTCCAGCGGAACGCGGCCCCGCCGTACAACCACTTGGTCGCCTCTCCGCCCGCCATCACGACGACGTGGCCACGCTTGAGCAGCCCCTTCTTGTTCATCTCATCAAGGGCGAGGAAGAACGAGGCGGAGCCGGTGTTGCCGACCCGGTCGGCGTTCACGAAGATTCGCTCCCACGCGTCCTCCCACCGCACGCTCGCGTCCTGCTTGAGGCGTTTGATCTCCCGCCGCAACCGGGTGGCCTCGGTCTCCGGGGACACAAACTCGTCCACCTCGTCCGCCCTGAGCCTCACGAGCCGTCGAATGGCCCGCTGCAGCGCGGTCGCGTTCGTCTGGGGCAGGATGTAGCGGTCGACCTCCTCCGGCTTGAGGTTCGCCTTCCTCAGGATGTCTTCCACGCTTTGCAGAACCAGGGCGGGGCCGAGCTTATAGACCGCCTTGTAGTCGTGCTTGAACCGATGCAGCCCCTTCGTCAGCACCTCGTGACTGAGCGGGTGAGCGGACCCGCCCGCCGGCAGGACGAACGCCGGGCTCCTCCCCACGCCGACCGAATTGAAGCACTCGGCGATGACGCCATCGCCGCTCTCGCCTCCCCGGAGGACGACGGCGCCCGCCCCGTCGCCGTACATCAGGGCATTGAGCCGATCCGCGACCGTCAACTCCTCCCCGCCCTCACCCAGAAACCCCCCCGTGAGAAAGGGGGAGAGCAGCTCGCTGCCAATGGCCAGCACCGTGTCGTACACGCCCCCGCGGATGTACTGGCCGCCGATCGACAGCGCCTGGATGGCCCCCACGCAGCCAGACCTGAGCTCCAGCACCGCGCACTCAGCCAGGCCCATCTTTTCCTGGACGAAGGGAGCGGTGGCGGGGATCGGATAGTCGGGGGTACAGGTCGAGACGATGACGAGATCGATGTCCTCAACCGCCAAGCCGGCGTTGCGCACGGCGTCAAGACCAGCCTTGGCCGCCATGTCCGAGTTCGTCTCGGCGCAGCGCCCGGTGCGGATGTCGGTGGCCCAGTGCCGGGAGATAATGCCCAGCTGCGCGCTCAGCCACTCGTCGCCCGTGCCGAAGACCCGCTCGAGGGCCTGGTTAGGAATGGGCTCCCCGGGAAGGTAGGACCCGGTGCCGATAATCTTCGCGGTTCTCATGCGGTTCCCCCCTCGAAGGATCTGCGGCGAGGTACTCGGCGAGGCTCTCGCGAAAACCCTTTGACGGCCCCGGCATGAGCGCCCCGATTTCCATATCCCCGCACACCATGTCCACCTGCATGCTCGCGATCATTTCATGGAGGACACCCGCCCTCCTGAGGCCGAGCGCGCTCCCGAGGGACAACAACGGCCGGACCACGCCCCAGGGCAGGTTCACCGTCAGGCGGCGCCGCCCGAGGGCCTGCGCGACCTGGCCCACCAGCGCCACGTAGCTCAACCGATCCGGTCCCCCCGCATCGAAGGTCTTCCCACACGTGCGCGGGTCATCCAGGCAGCCGATGAGGTAAGAGAGCAGGTCGGAGAGGGCAATCGGTTGGTGGAGGACCTTGCCGTTGCCGGGGAGCGGAACCACGGGACATTTCTGCACCAGGGAGAGGTGCCCCTCGAAGCCCCGGCTGCCCCGCCCGATCACAAACCCCGTTCGCAGGATGGTGAAGTCCAGCCCGCTCCCGCGGATCAGCTCCTCGGTCCGCCAGCGACTGGCCAGAAGGCGGCTCCGGGCAGCGGGGCTGGCTCCCAGGATGCTGACGTACAGGACGCGCCTCGTCCCATTCGCGCGACAGGCGTCCAGCACATTTGCCGCACCCAGCTGATCGATCATCTCCAAGGTGATTCCCTTCCGGCGATCGTCCCCCTCGATCCCGTGAACGAGATGGCACACGGCCCACACCCCTGCCATCGCCCGCTCGAGCGACTTGCGATCGAGCACGTCGCCGAGGACCGTCTCGGCCCCGAAGCGCTCCAATTTCGCCCTGTCGGCCGGCTTCCGCGCCAGACAGCGCACCGGTTCCTTTCTCTTGACGAGCGCCCCGGTCAGGTGAGTCCCGAGAAACCCCCCGGCACCGGTAATGAGCACCACGGCCTAAATCTCGGAGGGGGGCTCCGCCCCCCTTCCGATGCCTCCCCCCAGGTTGCGCGGGCGGAGCCCGCGCTCGAACGGGTATGGCGACCTAAGGTAGCCCAATGGTCGGCACCCTCCTACCCCGCAAAGGCCCGGGCCACGAGCGCCACGTTCTGACCACCGAAGCCCCGGCTGATCGAGAGCGCCACATCGACGGAGGCGTCCCTGGCCTTGTTGGGGACATAGTCGAGGTCGCAGACAGGATCGGGATGTGCGTAGTTAATCGTCGGCGGGATCCGGCCCCGCTCAATGGCCAGGACGCTGGCGATCAGCTCCACCGCTCCGGATGCGCCGACGAGATGACCGACCACGGGCTTGATGGAGCTCACCGGGATTCCATGCGCGTGCTTCCCGAGGGCCGTCTTGATCGCCAGGGTCTCGGTCTTGTCACCCAAGATCGTGCCGCTCCCGTAGGCGTTGACGTAGTCGACCTCATCCGGAACGATGGCCGCGTCGGCGAGGGCTCCGCTGATTGCCGCCGCGAGGCTGACCCCATCGGGCCTGGGCGTGAGGATCTTGTAGGCGTCTGTGGTCGTGGCGTACCCGACCAACTCCGCATGGATTTTGGCGCCGCGGGCGCGCGCGTGGTCAAGCGCCTCCAGGAGCAGGATCCCTGCTCCCTCACCCAGGACAGATCCGTCACGGGTGCGGTCAAAGGGGCGGCAGGCCTTTGCGGGTTCGTGGTTCCGGGTGGACAAGAGGCCCAGGGCGCGTACGCCAGCGAGGCTCAGCCAGTCAACCCAGGAATCGAACCCTCCGGCCACGACATAGTCGCTCTCGCCGTGCTGGATCGCGCGGAAGGCTTCCCCGATGGCGTGGGCGCTGGCGGCGCCGGAGGTGATGATATTGCTGTTCGCCCCCTGCAGATGAAACGCCTCGGAGATGTAGTAGAGACAGGCGTTCGGAAGGCCTTCGACCAGACAGAGCGGATGGATATGCTTCGCCCCTTCCACCCCGAACTTGCAGACGTCCACCCGGTTGCTCTCATCCAGCGCGGCCCGAACACCGGCAAAAAGCCGCTCCGGAGGTCCGGTCTCCTTCGTGCAGCCGAGATAGACCCCTCCCCGCGCAGGATTCATCTCCTCCGGGACCGCGCCCGCGCTCTCGAGGGCCATCTTCGCCGCCGCCAGACCGTAAGCCTCGCCTTTGCACAGGAGCTTCACAATCTTCCTGTTGGCGACATAAGTCTGCACGGCGAATCCGGTCACTTGCGCGCCGATCCCGATGGGGAGCGAAGCGGCGTCAGAAGACGCAATCGGTCTGACGCCGCTTCGGCCTGCAATGAGGGCCTCCCAGGTCTCCTCGACGCCGATGCCAACGGCAGAGACCAGGCCCATCCCGGTCACCACGACGCGTCGTCTCCCTGTCATGGCCCTCGGAGCCTCGGAATCCACCTGGGGACCGCCATTTCATACGCCTCATAGGGCGTACCGAACCGTCCCTTTAGCTCCGGCTCCTCCACATAGACGAGATAGAAATGATACGCGACGATCCCCCCGACCGTGTACACCAGCACAACGGAAGAGGTGAAATACAGGGCCTCGCCCAGAATCATGGCAAACATGCCGATGACGATCGGGTTGCGCACGTATCGGTAGGGACCGTTCACCACGAGCGCATGGGGCGGGTCCAGGGGAAAGGCCGTCCCTCGGCCCCGGGTAATAAAGAGCCAGAGACACCAGTAATCGAGGGCCAGCCCCGCCAGGAAGACGACGACACCGGCGTCGCGGAGAAGGCCGGGCAGGGCCAGCGGGAGATAGCGGTCCAGGCCTTTCAACAGGAACGGGATGACACCCACGATCACGGCCAGGTAGAGGACGCCGTAGAGGTGTCCTTTGAGCCAAACAAGACCGATGTCCCGCTTCATCGAACCGCCTCAGCCCCACGCGGCACGATCAGCCTCCAGCGCCCGAACCCAAGGGGCCCGGCAGCACCTACTCATAGTGATCGGGTGCCTTCTTCAGAGCCGGCCACTTCTCCGGATCGTGCCCCGGGATCACCAGCGACTCCGGGTGAAGCTCGCTGAACACCCTGATGGCTTCCAAGGACGCCCGGAGCCGCCCCTTGTACGGCAGAAATCCTGGAAGGCTCAGCTCACGATAGCTACGCTCCGTCAACACCGCGTCCCCGGCAAGCAACACCATCTGCGATGGCAGGCGCACCACGATGGACTGATGGCCAATCGTGTGTCCCGGGGTCGGCACGATCACGACGGTGCCGTCATTGAACAGGTCATAGCCACGGTCGAAGGGCGGGACGGGCGCGATGGGATCCTGGGGAACTTCCCGGAAATCGTAGGGAAAGGCGAACTGCCGGCGATTGTACCCGCCCTGAAAGCGAAGAAGGCCCTGCGCAGCTTCCCATTCGCCTCGACCGAGAAGGATCGTTGCCAAGGAGAAGTATTCGAGGGCGCTGGCATGATCCGTATGCAGATGCGAGATGATCACGTACTTCACCTGCTCGACCGCGTACCCCAACCGCCCGATCTGGGACTTGCTGTCGGTCCCCGGGGGCACGCGGAACCCGCGGATGATGCTGGCCATGATGTGCCCGATGTTTCCGACCGGATCCGTTCGACACATCTCGTGAAGCCCGGTATCGACCATCACGAGATCATCGTCGTGCACGATGAGATACGCCACCACCGGAATCCAGACCGTGTCACCCTCTCTCGCGAGCCACACCGCCGCCGAAGGCAGGAGGGGGAATCCGTCCTCCCGATGGAGGAGGGCCCTGGCCACTTTGACCCATCCCGTCTCAAGGAGGTACAGGCGGACCTTGGCGGTCCTCCCCTTTTCTCCCGACTCCGTTCGCTGAAAGACAGGAAGCCGGTTACGCATCCCGCTCCTTTACCCAGCACTGGGACCACCCGACAGGGCCCATTCCGGCTCCCGGAGAGACCTCACCATGCACGCGCGCGGCCCCGCCATGGCGATCCTCATCGATGCGCCCTCACCACGAGGCTCGCGTTATTGCCGCCGAACGCGAACGAGTTCGACAGCGCGACCCCCACCGCTACCGGGCGGGCCTGGAGGGGGACGTAATCCAGGTCACACCGGGGGTCGGGGTTTTCATAGTTGATGGTGGGAGGCACGATCTGGTCTCGAAGGCTACAGACACAGAAGACCAGCTCGAGGGCCCCGGCGGCCGCGATAAGGTGGCCGGTCATGGACTTCGTGGAGCTCACCGGCACCTGGTACGCGTAGTCGCCGAACACACGCTTGATCGCCGCGGTCTCACTGCGATCGTTGCCGGCCGTGGACGTGCCGTGGGCATTGATGTAGCTCACATCGCTGGGCCTCACCCCCGCATCGGCCAAGGCCGCCTCCATGGCCTGAACGGCCCCGCCGCCATCGGGGGGCGAGTCGGTCATCCGGTAGGCGTTCATGGTCGTCCCGTACCCCGCCAGCTCGGCGTGAATCTTGGCGCCGCGAGCCAGAGCGTGCGCGCGCTCCTCCAGGATCACGACCGCCGCGCCCTCTCCCAGCACAAAGCCGTCCCGGTCGCGATCAAAGGGGCGAGAGGCCTTCTGCGGCTCGGCGTTGCGCGTGGACAGGGCCCCGACCAGGCTGAACCCCAGCACGTCCAGCTCGCAAATCATCGAGTCGAACCCGCCGCTGATCATGAGATCGGCGTCGCCTCGCTGGATGATTCGAAACGCGGCCGCAATGGCCTGCGCGCTCGCCGCACAAGCCGTGCTGACGTTGAGCGTGGGCCCTTGCGCGTTGTGGACGATGGCCAGGATACTCGCGCCGGTTGAGGAGGCGCGGCTGAGAAAGCCGACGGGATCCAGCGCCGCGGGACCCCTCCCCGGCTCGGTCAGGGTCCGGCAGATGAACCCCAACGATTTGAGATCGGGACGACTTCCGCTCGAGCCCACCGCCACCCCCAGCCGGGTTGGGGCGTCTGCTCCGGGACCGAGGCCGGCGTCGGCCATCGCCATCCGGGACGCCGCCATGCCGAACCGCGCCCCCCTGTTGAGGTACTTGGCAAGCCGCCTCTCCTGCCCGGTCAACGGGTCGAGAGCGGAGTCCCGGACCTCCGCGGCGATCCGGCACGGGAAGGTGGACGCATCGAAGAGGGTGATTGGTCCCACGCCGCTCTTCCCCTGCCGCACGGCCGCCCAGGTCGAGACCAGATCCGGGCCCAGGGGCGAGACCGCCCCCATCCCCGTGATCACGACGCGTCGCTTCACGCGCCCCTCCGGGCGGTCTGAGCGAGCTTTTCCTCGATCAGATCCACCAGGTGGCGCACGGTAAACAGGGAGAACAGCTTTTCCTCATCCAACTCCCCCTCCAATTTTTCCGGATCGAAATCCGGCAACACCTTTTGCAGCTGACGCAGGCCCGCGTCGGTCACCAGCCCCTTCTCATCAAAGAATTCTTCCTCCGTCAGGTCGCCGAGCAGCCGCGCCCGGAGCTCTCTCAGCGAGGTGGTGATGCGGAATTTGGCATCGATGCGAAAGTTGATGTCGAGTACGTCGATCGACTCGATATCGAGGTCCACGAAGGAGGTCTCGAGAGCCACCTTGTCCCTGTCGACCCCGAGCGCCGCCGCGAAACACTCTGCGACCCCATCCACAATCTCCTGTCGTGTCATGCTTTTCCCTCCTCCGGGCATGCGATCACAGGGGCCCCACGGCGATCCCCGCGCCCCCCGTCACGTGCAGCACCTCTCCCGTGATGTAACGGGCATCGTCCGAGGCCAGGAACGCCACGGCTTTCGCCACGTCTTCGGGCTGGCCGAAATCTCCCAGTGGGATCGAGGCCAGCACCCGATCCCGGAACTTCTCGAGGGCCGTGCGGGTCATTTTCGTCAGAATGAACCCCGGCGCAACCGCGTTCACGCGAATGCCGAAGCGCGCCAGCTCCACCGCCGACGCGCGAGTGAGCGCGTTGACGGCCGCCTTTGCAGCGCTGTAGTTGACGTGGGCCCGCCAGGGTCTCTCCCCCAAGATCGACGAAATATTGATGATGGCGCCGCTCCGCCGAAGCGCCATCGGCCGGACAACCGCTCGGGTGCAATAAAACACGCCGCTCAGATTGACGTCGATCACCTCCTGCCATTGCGCCGTGCGCATGAGCGGCAGCAGGGAATCGCGGCTGATGCCGGCGTTGTTGACCAGAATGTCGACCCGCCCAAATCGCTCAATCACCTCGGAGACCATCTTCTCCACAGCGGCCGGCCGGGTCACGTCTGCCGAGACGTAGGCGGCCGTCCCCCCACAGGCGCACACCTCGTCCACGACGCTCTCGGCGTCTTCGCGGCTCCCGCGGTTACTGACGACCACGGCGGCCTTCTCCGCCGCCAAGCCCAGCACGATCGCTCTTCCGATGCCCCCCGAGCCCCCGGTCACGATCGCCACTCGGCCCGCTAACTTCATCGTCTCACTCGCCGGCCCTCTGCCGTCGCGGCCATCACGTCGCGCGCGCCCCTCTCCGACGGGCTCCTAGGGATTGAGAATCAGCTTGCCAAACTGCCTGCGCTCCATCAGGTACGCCTGGGCCGAGGCGGCCTCCTCTAAGGGGAAGCAGCGGTCGATGACCGGCTTGAGCCGGCCTTGGCTGACCAGGTTGAACACTTCGAGGAAATCCCGCTTGGTGGCGGCGTAGGACCCGATCAGGGTGAGCTGCTTCAGGAAGAGCAGCCAGATGTCGGTCGGCGCGACGCGGCCGGTGGTGGCGCCGCAGGTCACGAGCCTGCCGTTCCGGGCCAGGCTCGCGATGCTCTTCTGCCAGGTGTCGGTCCCCACGTGCTCGAAGACCACGTCCACGCCCCGCTTTCCGGTGAGCCGCATCACCTCGCGGCTGAAATCGGCGCGACAGTGATTGATCACCTCATCGGCCCCCAGCGCCCTGGCCTTGGCCAGCTTCTCATCGGTCCCGGCCGTGCCGATGACCCGGCAGCCCAGGTACTTGGAGATCTGGGCGGCGGCGCTGCCCACCCCGCTCCCGATGGCCACGATCAGCACCGTCTCTCCGGCTTTGAGGGCCGCCCGGGTGACGAGCATGTGCCAGGCGGTGCCGAACGCGACGGGGGTTGCGGCCGCTTCGGCATACGACATGTGCGACGGGATGGGAATCAGATTGTCCCCCGGGGCCTTCAGATACTCCGCGTAGCCCCCGTGGACATGGAGGCCGATGATTTTCAGGGTCTTGCAGAAGTTGTCGTCGCCTTGTCGACAGCGCTCGCAACGACCACAGACGATGATGGGGCCGACGAGCACCCGATCCCCCACACGAACGTGCTCGACGGCTCTGCCCACCTGGGCCACCTCTCCGGCCGCCTCCAGGCCGGGAATATGGGGAAAGGACACAACAGCCGCCCACGGGCCGTCGCGGACCAGGAGGTCCAGGTGGTTGACGCCGCACGCCTGCACCCGCACCAGCGCCTCGGTGTCGGAGATATGGGGGTCCGGCACCTGCTCATAACGCAGCTGATCCGGGCCCCCGCCTTCGTGAACGAGCACAGCCCTCATCTCACTTCCGTGAAGCGGCCTGACGGGGCAGGTAACCCTCCTCCCGGAGCCACGCTTCGGTCCGTCGCATCCCTTCCTCGAGGGAGAGCCGGGGCACATAGCCCAACCGCTCCCGGGCCTTTGTGATGTCATAGGTGCTGCGCAGCGTCAACGTCCGAATCGTCGTCCTCGTAAAGGTCGGACGCCAGCCCGTGAGGCGTGCGCCGGCCTCGACGACCAGTGCCGCCAGCCAGGCGAGCGATTTGGGGAAGGACAGGAACGACCCGCGACCCATCATCCGGGCATAGAAACCGAAGAACTCCTTCCAGGTGACGCTCAGGCCATCGGTGATGATGAACGCCTCACCGACAGCTTGATCGTGCCTGGTCGCCAGGACGATGCCGTCCACCAGGTTATCGATGTAGACCGGCGGGCACAGGCCTCGACCTCCACCGATCAGGGCCATACGGTGAGTCCGCATCAGCTCCACCGGGCGGACGGTCCAGATTCCCGCGTGGGGGCCATAGATCGAGCTCGGTTGGATGACGGTGAGAGGTAAACCCCGCCCCCGGTAGTACTCGAACGCCAGCCGCTCGGCCTCGATCTTCGTATCGATGTAGTTGTCGCCACACGGGCGATGGGGCGAGAACTCGTCCGTGCCGGGTCCCGCCTCGATGCCGTAGACGGCGATCGAGCTGATGTGGACGAAGCGCTCCAGCCCCGCCGCCAGGGCTGCCTCCAGCACGTTCTCCGTGCCGCGAACGTTGGCCTCGTAAAACTCCGTCCGCGTGCCCCAGTCGCCCACCCGCGCAGCGGCGTGAAAGACCAGCTGGCATCCCGCCACGGCCGGCCGCAGCGAGTCCGGACGGGTGACGTCTCCCCGGACGACCTCGATCCCGTCGGTCTTGCCAAGGCGCCGGGCTTTCGCCGGGTCACGCACGAGGGCTCGGACCCGCATCCCCTCATCGGCAGCCAGGCGCTCGGCCAGCCGACCGCCGACGCACCCGGCGGCTCCCGTCACCAGCGCTGTCTTCCCCCGAATTTCCAACGGTGATACCTCCAGGGAGAGGGTTCGCGCGTTTCCCGCATCGTCACCCGCGGGCCGCGGGCTGCCCCGGAGATCCAGCGCGGCTCCGGCCCGGCCGCCCCAGCCGTGATTCCTCCCCGGGCTGCTGCGGCGACAAAGGTGGCTTCGGCCGGTCGTTCGAGGAGTTGGGTGGATCCCCCTAGTCCACGAAGACGCAACGGAGTCTAGGTTAGGTCGGCCGAGACTGTCAATAGGCCTGGGCGCGAGTTTGTGAAAAGGGGTTCAGGCGTGGGGAAGGGGTCCCGCGTCAGCGGCCGCCCCCGACGAGCCGTCAGATCGACCGGTAGTTGATGAACTGCAGCGCGATGCCGAGGTCCTTGTCGCGGAGCAGGGCGATTATGGCCTGAAGGTCCTCCCGGCTCTTCCCCGCCACGCGCACCTGGTCCTCCTGGATCGAGGCCTGGACCTTCAGCTTGGTGTCCTTGATCAGCTTCACGATCTCGCGGGCCTTGTCGATCGGGATCCCCTGCTGGAGCGCGATCTTCTGGCGCAGGGCGCCGGCGGCGGCCTGCTCCACCTTGCCGTAGGAGAGCGCCTTCAGCGGCACGCCCCGGCGGTGGAGCCTCCCCTGGAGGATGTCCAGCACCGCCTTGAGCTTCATCTCGTCGGGGCACAGCACCGTGATGTCGGTCTTCTCCAGCGTCACCTGGCACTTGGAGCCCTTGAGGTCGTAGCGGGTCTCGATCTCCTTCCGCGTCTGGTTGAGCGCGTTGGCCACTTCCTGCATGTCCAGCTTGCAGGCGATGTCGAAGGAATTCTCCTGCGCCATGCGGCTACCTCATGGGTTCCAGCGGCACCACGGCGACACCCTTGGGGGGCGTGAAGGTGAAGAGCCGGTCCGCCAGGCCGCTGTTCGCCGTGACCCGCGTGAAGCGCATGGTCACGGTGTTGTCGAACTGGTCGTAGAGGACGGCCTTTCGCACGAGGAACTCCTTCGGGTCAACCGCGACGATCAGCCGCGTGAGCACCGGGGTGGGCTGCTTGGGGGTGAGATCGAGCACGGGGTTGCCGGCTTCGTCGGTCTTGGCCGCCGGGTTGAGGAAGCGCACCGAGAACTCCTGGCTCACCCGCCCCAGGCCCGCAAGGAAGCTCCCGGCCGGCCCCGCCAGGGCGCGCGGGGCTTCGCCCACGTTGACCTGGTTCAGCTCCGGCGTATAGACCCAGAGTGATTGGCCATCCGATACGATTTGCTGAGGAGAGGGGGTGCGGTACTCCCACCGCATCTTCCCCCCTCGCCGCAGGTAGACAGTCCCTTCCGCCCGGATGGTTTGACCCAGGCTCTTGTTAAAGGCCTGCTGCGTGAAGTCGGCCCTCAGGTCGGTGATCCGGGCGTAGGCCGCCTCGACCCCGGCCACGACCTCCTCCACCGACTGGGCTGCGACCGGGTGGTGGGGGAGGAGCGACAGGAAGAGCGCCAGCGCGGCTCCGGCCACGCGGAGCATCGATCACCTGCCCCGTTTGGCGAGGAAGTCCGGGCCCACCAGCACCTCGCGGGGCTTGGCGCCGTCGCCGGGACCGATGATGCGGTCCTGCTCCATCATGTCGACGAAGCGGGCAGCCTTGGGGTAGCCGAGCCTGAGCCGCCTCTGGAGAAATGAGATCGAGGCCTGCCGCTGGGAGATGACGAGCTGGACGGCGTCCCAGTAGATCTCGTCGCGCTCCGCCCCCGCAGCCTCGCCGCCCTCCGCCGCCACCGACGGCAGCTCGACCGCCTCGTACACCGCGCTCCCCTGCTTGCGGAGGAACTCGCAGACGGCCTTGGTCTCGTCCTCCGCCACCCAGGACCCGTGAACACGGACGGGACGCGAGGCCCCCGGCGGCACGAAGAGCATGTCGCCGCGCCCGAGGAGCGCTTCGGCGCCGTTGCCGTCCAGGACGGTGCGCGAATCGACCTTGGAGGCCACCTGGAAGGCGATCCGCGCGGGGAAGTTCGCCTTGATGAGCCCCGTGATCACGTCGACCGAAGGGCGCTGGGTCGCGATGATCAGGTGGATGCCGACGGCGCGCGCCACCTGGGCCAGGCGGACCAGCGAGTTCTGCACCTCGCCGGCCGAGGCCATCATGAGGTCGGCCAGCTCGTCCACGATCACCACCCAGTACGGGAGGCGCGCCCCCTCCGGGACCTCGCGGTTGTACCCCTCGATGTTCCGAACGTGCCGGTCGGCGAGGAGCCTGTAGCGCTCCTCCATCTTCCCCACGATCCACTTGAGACGCGCCGAGGCTTCGCGGGCGTCCGTGACCACCGGGGCCATCAGGTGGGGAATCTCCTCGTAGATCCCCAGCTCCAGGCGCTTGGGGTCGATCATCAGAAAGCGCACCTCGGCGGGCGTGGCCTTGTAGAGGATCGAGCAGATCATCGCGTTCAGGCCCACGCTCTTGCCGCTGCCCGTCGCCCCGGCGATGAGGAGGTGAGGCATCGCGGTGAGGTCGGCGACATAGGGCGTGCCGATCACGTCCTTGCCGAGGGCCAGGGGGAGCTTGCCCTTGGACCCGCCGAACTCCTGCGCAACCAGGATCTCCCGCAGGGAGACGCTGGCGATTTCGGGATTGGGCACCTCGACGGCCACGGTGCCTCGTCCGGGGATCGGCCCCACCACGCGGACCGACGCAGCTTTCATAGACAGGGCGAGATCGTCGGCCAGGTTCACCACCTGGTTCACCTTCACGCCCGGCGCGGGCTCGAACTCGTAGGAGGTGATGACGGGCCCCGGGTTCACCTGCACGATGCGCCCCTCGACGCCGAAGTCCTGGAGCTTCTTTCTCAAGATATCCGCGTTGGCCTGCAGCTCCTCCCGCGTACGGCGGAGCTCCGAGGCGGGGGGCGCCTTGAGGAGCCCGATGGGCGGCAGCTGGAACGCTCGCCGGCTGCCCTTGCCGAAGTCGAAAGTTTCCTGCCACGCCAGGCCGCGCTCGGCGAGTCCCCCCTTAGGCTTCGGGGGCTCCACGACGATCGGCGGTGGAGGGCCGACGGGCTCCTGCGGGCTGGGAAGCCCCACGACGGCCGGGGACGCCACCAGGGGCAATTCGGCCTCCCGCGATTCGACCTTCCCCGCCGCCTTCCGCCGCCGGAGCAGGGCCGGGATGCGGAGTCCCGAGGACCGGAAGATCGCCGCATAGGACACCTGGGTCAGGAAGAGCACACCGATGGGAACGGCCGCCAGGAGCACCAAGAGCGTGCCGAGTTCGCCGACCGACCACCGGAGCGTCGCAACCACCCCCCAGCCGAAGAGACCTCCCCTCAGGATCGGGACCTCCGCCGTCATGTCCGACGCGCGCGCGAGGAGCCCCGTGAAGGAGACGAGGAGGCAACCGAAGCCGGCCACCGGAGGCCAGCCGAACAGGATCCGCTGGCGGAGGAACGCCGCGATCCCGTAGAACACCAGGACCACCGGGAACAGATATCCAGCGTAGCCGAAGCCCCGGAAGAGCGCCCAGCCCAGCCAGACCCCGAGCGGGCCTACGGGGCTCGACTGGCCGGAGGGAGGGAGCCCCGGATCGAGGGTGGCCAGGGCCAGGACCGCGAAGGCGGCCAGCGCGAGGGCGACGAGCCCCTTGACCTCTCGGAGCCACCGCGCGGAGTGCGCCCGACGTCTGGCGACCACCTTGGCCATCGTCACGCTTCCATGATGACAGGGAGCACGATGGGTTTCCGCTGGAAGCGCTGGTGGATGAAGCGTCGGACCGCGCCCTTCACGAGCGAGCCCAGGAGCTCCGGGTCGACCGGCGCGGCGGGCTCCCGCCCCGCCAGCGCCTCGCGGATCGTCGCCTTGACCTCCTCGAGCAACTCCTCGGACTCCTTGACGTAGACGAACCCGCGCGACGCGATCTCCGGGCCGGCCAGCACGTCTCCCGTGTTCTTATCCACCGTGAGCGCCACCACAACCATCCCGTCCTGGGCCAGGAGCTGGCGGTCCCGCAGGACCACCGTCCCGACGTCGCCGATCCCCTTGCCATCCACAAGCACGCGCCCCGTAGGGAAGCGTCCGAGCACGCGCCCGGAGGTCTTGGTCAGCTCAACGCCCAGGCCGTCCTCGATCACGAAGATCCGCTCCCGCGGGATCCCGAGCGTCTCCGCGAGCCGCGCGTGCATCAGGAGGTGGCGGTATTCGCCGTGGACCGGAATGAAGTAGCGCGGGCGCGTCAGGTTCAGCATCAGCTTGAGATCCTCCTGGCTCGCGTGGCCCGAGACGTGGACAAAGGCGACGTCCTCCCAGAGGACCTCGGCCCCGAGCCGGAAGAGGGCGTTGATCACCCGGCCGATCACGCGCTCGTTGCCCGGGATGATCCGGGCCGAGAGGATCACCAGGTCGCCCGGCTCGACCTGGATGGACTTGTGCTCCTCGGCGGCCATGAGAGCCAGGGCGGAGTGCTCCTCGCCCTGGCTGCCGGTCGAGAGGACGACCTGCCGGGAGGCCGGGAGCTCCGCCAGCTCTTCGAGCGGGAGCAGCACGCCGTCGGGGATCTTGAGGTACCCGAGCTCGGCCGCGATCCGGACGTTCCCCACCATGCTCATCCCGAGGAGCGCGACCTTGCGCCCGAACCGGGAGGCCAGATCCAGCACCTGCTGGATCCGGTGGATGTGCGAGGCGAACGTGGCCAGGATGATCCGCCCGCGCGCCTTCTCGAAGCGCGTCGCCAGCGCGGCGCCCACCTCCGTCTCCGAGCGGGTGTGGCCCGGGCGGTCGACGTTCGTCGAGTCCGAGCAGAGGCAGAGGACGCCCCGTTCGCCCAATTCGGCGAACTTCCGGTAGTCCGGGTACTCGGAGTCGACAGGGCTCGGGTCCAGCTTGAAGTCCCCCGTGTGGACGATGGTCCCCACCGGCGTCTCGATCGCCAGGCCGATCCCGTCGGCGATGGAGTGGGTGACGCGAATCGCCTCCACGCGAAACGGTCCCACCTCGATCGTATCGCGCGGTCGGATCGGGCGAAGGTCGGCCCGTTCCAGCACGCCATGCTCCCGGAGGCGGTCGGCAACGAACGCCAACGTCAGCGGGGTGCCGTAGATCGGCGTCGGAAACTCACGCAGCAGGTACGGCAGGGCCCCGATGTGATCCTCGTGACCGTGGGTGAGGACCACCGCGCGGAAGGCCTGCCGCCGGCCGAGGAGATAGGCGAAGTCGGGGATCACCCGGTCGATGCCCAGCATCTCGTCGTCCGGGAACATCACGCCGCAGTCCACGGCGATCAGGTCGTGGCCCGACTCCACCAACATCATGTTCAGCCCGATCTCGCCGAGGCCGCCCAGGGGGATCAGGCGGACCGACGGCTCCGTGGCTGGCTCGATGGACTCGGCAGAACGCGCGGCATTCACGCGGGGCAAACTCCTACGCTTCCAACCGTTTCATCTTACCACCCGGGTTCAATCGGTCGAAGGAATTTGCGCTTCAAAAAGGGGTGCTGAAAGGCGGGAAAACTCATTCAGGAAGAGCGTTTCCGCGCGGCGTCGGGGATCAATGCCGGCGGCCGCGACCCGCTGCCGCGCCGTCGCCAGACCGCAACCGAGCCCTCCGGCCAGGGCGTTGGCCAGGTTCTTCCTGCGCTGGCTGAACGCTGCCTTCACCACCCGCCGAAACTCGCGCTCGTTGGCCACCGGCACGCGCGGGGCCGGGAGGACCCGGAGGTGGAGGACGGCGGAATCGACCTCCGGGGGCGGCCTGAAGGCGCCGGGGGGAATCGTCATGACCACCCGGACGTCGCAGTAGAGCTGCGTGAGAACCGAGAGCGCCCCGTAGCGCTTAGAACCGGGCTCCGCGGCGACGCGCTCGGCCACCTCCTTCTGAAGGGTGAGGACCATCTCCGAGACCGCGGTACGCGCTTCCACAAGCTGCTCGAGGATCGCCTTCGATGCGCTGTAGGGAAGATTCCCGATCACCACGACCCTGCCCTGAGGCGAGGGCCTGAGGGCGGGGAGGGTCCTATACTCAAAGCGGCGAGCGTCAGCCTGACGGATCTCGACGTGAGGCCGTGAGGCGAGCTCAGACCGGAGGGCGGCGATCAGTGCCTCATCCACCTCAAGGGCGAGGAGCCGGCCGGCCCGTTCAGCCAGCAGGAATGTCAGCGCGCCCTCACCCGGTCCGATCTCCACGCAGAGGTCCGCCGGTGTGAGGTTCGCCGTCTCGACAATGGCCTGCGCAATGCGGGCATCTCGGAGGAAGTGCTGCCCGAGGCCCCGGCGGCGGCCGGTGGTGGTCACGGGGGACTGGCCTGGCGGGCTTTGAGGTCGGCGAGAAGCGCCAGGTGAACCTCCCGGACGCGCCGCTCCGTCTCCTCGCGGGTCCCGGAGTTGTCCACCACGTAGTGAGCCTGCTTCACCTTTTCCGCGAGCGACATCTGGCTTTCGATCTTCGTTCTCGCCTCCGCCTCGGAGATATCGTCCCGGAGCATGAGCCGCTTCAGCTGGGTGGCCTCATCCGCGTACACGACCACGAGGCGGTCCATGTTCGCGGCGCCGCCCGTCTCCACGAGGAGCGCGGCGTCGAAGATGACGATCCCGTCGAACCCCTCGGTGATCAGCTCCGCCACGATCCTCGCCTGACGCTGCCTGATCTCGGGATGGGTGAACCCCTCCAGGCGCTTGCGCTTGGCCTCGTCGCCGAAGACCAGCGCCCCGAGCTTCTTCCGGTCGATCTGCCCCTCGTCGTCAAGGATCTGCCTCCCGAACTCGGCCACGATCTTGCCATAGGCCGGCTCGCCGGGCTCCACCACCTCCCGCGCGAGAATGTCGGCGTCGATGATCAGGCAGCCGAGATCGCGGAACATCCGGGAGACCGCGCTCTTCCCGGTCCCGATCCCCCCCGTCAGCCCCACCAGGAGAAACTCGCGCTTCATCTGGAGCCCGGCCTCCGCTGTCAGCTCCTCTCCTGCCTGTTCCGACAATTCACACAATCGGCGGACCGCCGCTGTTCACTTGTACCAGTCGTGCGGGTCCACCCCGGAGACTGTCTGCCCAGCGACCACCGTCACGACGATCGGGGCATGGGAGGGGCACGTCACCCTCAACCCGCAGGTGACGAATTCGGAATAGTACGCCCGGTGGCCCTTCAGGCTGGCCGTCGTCGCGAACACATGATACCGCCCTTCGGGGACTTCGATCCGGTACCCCAGGCCGTACCGGTAGCGCCTGCCCTTGAGGTGCCTTGTCGTGCGACGATCCCCCTCTCCCCCCCGGCAGCAGAAACCGTCGCCGCCAGAAGGAGAGGAATCAACATGGTCACACGTCGGCCCAGGTGGGGCCGGTCTTGATCTCCACCTTCAGGGGGACGCCGAGCCTCATGGCGGCTTCCATGATCTCGCGCGCGAGCCGCTCCAAGACGGGGAGCTCCTCTCCGGGCGACTCGAAGAGCAGCTCGTCGTGGACCTGCAGGAGCATCCGGCTTTGCATGTTCTTCGTCTCCAGGGTGGCGGCCATCCTCACCATGGCGATCTTGATCAGGTCCGCCGCCGAGCCCTGGACGGGAGCGTTCATGGCCATGCGCTCGGCCATGCCGCGGGCATTGGGGTTGGTGGACTTGAGCTCGGGCAGGTAACGGCGCCGCCCCAGGAGGGTGGTGACGTAGCCCTTCTCCCGCCCCTCCGCCAGCGTAGCGTCAAGGTACGCCTTCACCTTGGGGTGCCGGGCGAAGTACTCGTCGAGGTACTGCTGAGCCGCCTTCTGCTCCACGCCGGCCGCTTGGGAAAGGCCGAAGGCCGAGATGCCGTAAATTATTCCGAATCCAATCCCCTTCGCCACGCGCCGCATCTCGGGAGTCACCGAGTCTGGTCTCACCTTGAAGACTTCCGACGCCGTCCGCGCGTGGATGTCTTCGCCGCGGCCGAAGGCCTCGATCAGCGCCTCCTCCGCCGAGAGGTGCGCCAGGATCCGAAGCTCGATCTGGGAGTAATCGGCCGCCAGGAAGCTCCAGCCCGGCTCGGGGATGAAGGCCTGGCGGATCCGTCGCCCCAGCTCGCTCCTGATCGGAATGTTCTGGAGGTTGGGCGATGCCGACGAAAGCCGCCCCGTCGCGGTGACGAGCTGGTTGAAGGAGGTGTGGATCCTGCCGGTGGCGGGATGGATGAGCCCGGGCAGGGCGTCGGCGTAGGTGGATTTGAGCTTGGCCAGGGTCCGGTGCTCCAGGATCTTTTGGGGGAGAGGGTGCCCGAGGGCGAGCTCGGCCAGCACGTCGGCGTCCGTTGAGTAGCCGGTCTTGGTGCGCTTGACCGGAGGCAGCTTGAGCTTCTCGAAGAGGATCTGAGCCAGCTGCTTCGGGGAGCCGATGTTGAAGGGTTCCCCCGCCAGCCGGTGAATTTCCCGCGTGAGATTATCAAGCTCACGTTCGAGCTCCTTGGCGAAGGCTTCCAGACCCTCGGGAGCCACGCGGATGCCGGCGAGTTCCATCCCGGCCAGGACGGGGACCAGCGGCCGTTCGACCTCCTCGTAGAGTCGCCAGAGCCCATCCTCGTCGAGCCCCGCGTGAGCGTGCTTCCAGTAGCGCCAGATCCAGCGCGCGCGCTCCCCCGACAGCGCGGCGACCGCCTCGGTGGGGGCATCGGCCGCCGGCCCCGGCGGGGGGCCCTCGCCGAAGGCCTCGAGGCAGAGCTCTTCCAGCGGGTAGCCGGTGCGCGCCGGGTTCAGGAGATAGGCGGCCACGGCGGAGTCCTCGAAGCGAAGGGGGTCCTCGCCGCGGCGGAGCGCCCACTCGAGGAGGAGCTTCAAATCGTGACCGATCAGGAGCCGCCCGTCGAACGGCGGCAGGTGCTCCGCCAGCGGGACGAAGGCAGGACCGATCTCCGGGTGGAAGAAGGCGACGCCCCGCAGGATCGGATCGGGAGGGCGGCCGGCCCCGCACCACTCGACGGCAAGCGCTGTCGGGGCGGCCAGCGGCTCCGCATACGCTCTGAAGGCCTCGGGGGACGCGAGGATCCGGACCGGCTCGCGCTCGACCTGCACGGTGACCTGGGGGAGCTGCTTGAGAAGGGTCGAGAACTCCAGCTCCGTCCAGAGAGCGCGCACCCGCTCCCAGTCGGGCTTCTGGCGCCGCAAGGCCTCGAGGTCCGGGGTCAACGGCACCCGCGCACTCACCGTGGCCAGCTCGCGCGAAAGCAGCACCTGCTTCCGGTTGGCCGCGAGCGTCTCGCGCAACTTGCCGCCCACCAGCGGGAGGTTCTGATAGAGCCGCTCTACGCTGCCGAACTGGTTGATCAGCTTGACGGCCGTCTTTTCTCCGACGCCCGGCACTCCGGGGATGTTGTCGATCGCGTCGCCCATCAGCGCGAGGAGATCCGGGATCTGCGCCGGTTCGACGTGCCACTTCTCCCTCACCTGGCCCTCGTCGAAAAGGACCCGGTCGCCCTTGGAGTTTGCCGAAAGCACCCGCACCTTGGGCCCGACGAGCTGGAGCATGTCCTTGTCCCCCGTGACCAGCACCACCTCAACGGGCAGCTCCCGCACGCGATCCACCACGGTCCCCAGGATGTCGTCCGCCTCGTATCCGGGCATCTCCAGCAGGGGGATCCGAAGCGCCTCGAACAGCGCCTTCACGTACGGGATCTGCTGGACCAGGTCTGCCGGCATCCCGGGGCGCTGGATCTTGTACGCCTCGAACGCCTCATGGCGGAACGTGGGGCCGGGGGCGTCCCAGGCCACGGCGAGATAGTCGGGCTCCTCCTCGCGCAGCAGCTTCCAGAGCATCGTGCTCATGCCGAAGACCGCGTGGCTCGGCACGCCCCGGGAGGTGGAGAGGTACCCGAGGGCGTGGTAGGCGCGGTAGAGGTGGGAGGGGCCATCGATCAGATACAACCGGGGCAGCCGGTTCACTGCCGCCACCTCACCTCACGCACCGTTCCGTCCGTACCCCCGTTCGAGCGCCGGCTTCGCCGGCGCAACCCTGGGGGGAGGCACCGGAAGGGGGGCGAAGCCCCCCTCCGGGTAGAACACCCGCCCGTAGATGAGTCGGACCTCCCCCGTGCGCCGCGCGTAGTCGGCCAGGAACTCCGCGCGGCCCGGATACTCCATGACCCTGGCAAGCCGACCGGGCATCGGGCCGGCCGTCTCCAGCGCGTCGCGCGGACGGGCTCCGAAGAGTCTGAGCGCCGCCGCGACCCGGCGAAGCCAGCCGTAGTGCTCGAGCAGGGCCTCCCCGTCCGCCTTGGAGAGGAGCCCCGCGCGGCAGAGGGCCCGGAGCGCGCACACGGTGTTCGCCCGCCGGACTCCGGGGTACGCGGCGCCGTGGGCGAGCGCGAGCGTCTGAGCGATGAACTCGACGTCGACCAATCCCCCGCGGCCAAACTTCACGTGGAGCCGCCCCGGAGTCTCCTTTCCCAGCTCCAGCTCCATGCGCTGTCGGACCTCCCGGATCTCTTTGAGCTCCACCGGCGAAAGCCCGCGATCGTAGACCAGCGTTCGAAGGAGGCCGCGCACGGCCCGACCGAGACGGGGATCGCCGCCCACGAGACGGGCCTTGGTCAGCGTCTGCCGCTCCCAGAGATCGGCCCATTCCCGGTAGTACTGCTCGAAGGCTGCCAGGCTCGAGGCGAAGCCGCTCCCCTTGCTGCCGGGACGGAGGCGAAGGTCAACGGGAAAGGCCGTCCCGGCCGACGTGATATCGCCAAGAAGGCTTGAGAGTCGCTCCACCGCCCGGTCGTAAAAGACGTGAGCCTCCACCCGCTCCGGCCCGTCCGTGGCGCCGTCTCCCGCGTAGACGACGAAGAGGTCGAGGTCCGAGCCGATGGTCAGCTCGCGCCCGCCGAGCTTTCCGAGGGCGACGATGACGGCCGGAATGAAACGGCCCCGAGCGTCCCGCGGCACGCCGGACCTCTCACCCTCCGCGCTGAGAGCCAGCACCCACGCCACAGCCACGGCCGCCTCGGCCAGCGCCGTCAGCTCGCGCGAGAACCCTTCGGCATCGGTCACGCCGAGGAGCCAGCGCCAGGTGATGCCGAGCTCCTCGGCCGCTTTCGAACGGCGCAACCGGTCCTTCCGATCCGCGGCGCTAAGCCCCGCAGCAAGGACCGGAGCAAGCGCCCGCGAGAAGTCACCCTCGCGCTTGGGGTTCCTGATAGCGGTCGGGTCGGCCAGCCCCGTGAGCAGCTCCGGTTGGGAGACGAGGAGCTGGGTCAGGAATTCCCCCCGAGCGCAGAGATTGACGAGGTTCACCAGCAAGTCGGGGTGGTCGGCGAGCAGCTCCAGGTAGCCGGCCCGGGGGCCCATGGCCGACACAAAGCGCTCGAACTGGTTCAGCGCCTCATCCGGGTCAGCGCTCCGCCATACGGCATCCAGCAGGACCGGCAAGAGCCGCCGGAGGGCTCGCCGCATCGGATCGGGATAGGGGACGAGCGGCCGGCCCTCCAGGATCAGGCGGAGGTTCTGACGGGCCCGCTCGGGGTCGGTGAACCCGGTCGCCCTGAGGGCGTGCATAGAGGGGATGCGGAGCCGCCCCGGATCGGCGGCAGGCGATGCCTGGAAGAATTGGGCGAAGGCCTGGTGCACCTCGCGCGTGGCGGCACGGTACTCCGCCAGAAAGCGCTTCGCCGCCATGTCGGGAGGGAGCGCGACGCCCATCCTCCGCGCGAGCCGCCCCAGGGCGCCGGTCTCGTCCGGAAGCGTGTGGGTCTGAAACTCGTGGAGGATCTGGAGGCGATGCTCGACGGTGCGGAGGTAGGTGTACCCACGGCTGAGGACGCGGCCCAATGCATGGGACAGATACCCCCGCTCGACGAGGCGGAAGATCGCGCGGAGGGTCTTCCGCTCCCTGAGCCAGGGGTCGTCGCCGCCGTAGAGGAGCTGGAGGGCCTGGACGAGAAATTCCACCTCGCGGATCCCGCCCGTCCCCAGCTTGACGTTCAGGCGCTCATGCCCCTTGGCCCGGAGCGACCGATCGATGGCCCGCTTCATCTCGCTGACCTGGGCGACGATGCGCCGGTCAACGCCGGGCTGGTAGACGTAGGGGCGGACCAGGTCGAGGAACCGCGCGCCGACGCGCTCGTCACCGGCGCAGGGGCGCGCCTTGACCAGCGCCTGACGCTCCCACAGTAGGGCCCGCTCGGCGTAGTAGGCGCGGTAGCCCTCCAGCGAGAGGATCAGCGCCCCCATCCGCCCCTCGGGGCGGAGGCGGAGATCGACGCGGAAGGCATGCCCTTCCTCCGTGACGCTCTCCAGGGCCTCCACGATCCGGCGGGCCACCCGCGCGAAATACTCGCCGTTGGGGAGCACGCCGCCGGGGCCACCGGAGGTTTCGCCGTCCTCGGAATACACGAAGATGAGGTCGATGTCCGAGGAATAGTTGAGCTCCTCCCCCCCGAGCTTGCCCATGCCGATGACGGCGAGACCGGACTCGTCGCCGGCGGGCGTCAGCGGGGTCCCATGCTGAGAGCGCAGCTCCTCTTCGCCCATCCGCCAGGCCGCATCCAGGCAGACGTCCGCCAGCCGCGACAGCTCCTCGGTCGTCACCGTGAGGTCTGCGTCGCCGAGGAGGTCGCGGCTGCCGATCCTGAGGAGGTGGCGGTACTTGAAGCGGCGGAGCACATTCCGGCGCGCCTGGGGGCGGGCGAAGGGGGCCAGGTCCCGCGCGAGCTCCTGAGCCAGGTCGTCCTTGGCCCACTGCCTCATCGCGGCAGGCTCCAATAGCCAGGGGAGAAACGTCGGGTGACGGCGGAGGGTGTCGGACAGGAACTGGCTCCCCCCACCCAGCGTGGCCAGGAGGTGGGGGGCGCCCGGATGCCCGACGAGGGTCGTGACAAACGTGGCCCGATCCAGCCCCGCGGCCAAGCGCTCCAGATTGTTGAGGGCCATGTCCGGCTCCGGCGCCCCGGCCAGCTCACGGAGCAAGCGGGGCAGGCCCGGCGCCAGGAGCTCGGCATCCCGCGGGGTGGGGGTCAGGCTCTGAAGATTGACGAAGGCCCCCGCAGGGTCGCTGAAGCCGAGCGAGGAGAAGACGCCGAGGGCGCGGGGGTCATCGGACGGCGCTTCGAGGAGCCAGCCGCCATCCCCGACACGGCCCAGCGCCGCCTCAAACGCATCTTCGGGGGTGGGTCCCCGACGCCGGGTCCCGACGCCGAAGGGGTGGGTGCGTGGGGAGGGGCGCCGCTTTTTCAGATAGCCGCCTCTCCGCGTTCGCCCGTCCGGATGCGCAGCGTCTCGTCGATGGGCAGGACAAACACCTTGCCGTCGCCGATGGAGCCGGTCTTGGCCGCGGCGCAGACCGTGGCGATCACTTTCTCCACGAGGGTGTCGGGCACCACGACCTCGATCTTCACCTTCGGGAGGAAGTCGATGGTGTACTCCGACCCCCGGTACAGCTCGGTATGCCCCTTCTGCCGGCCGAAGCCGCGGACCTCGGTGATCGTCATCCCGACGATGCCCAGCTCGGTGAGGGCTTCCTTGACATCGTCCAGCTTGAACGGTTTGATGATGGCCTCGACTTTCTTCATGCTGGGTCCTCGCTTTATGGGAGCGCGGCGGCCTTGACGGCCTTCCGGTACAGGGAGACATACTCGCGGGCCGAGGCCTCCCAGGAGAAATCCTCGGCCATCGCGTTCCGCCTGAGCCGCGTCCAGAGCGCCGGCTGGCGGTACACGCCAAGCGCGCGGCGCACGCATTCGAGCAACGCCTCGGAGCTGAAGGGGGCGAAGCCGAACCCGGTCCCTGCCTGCTTGGCGGAATCAAATTCCTTCACCGTATCGACGAGGCCCCCGGTCCAGCGGACCAGGGGGACCGTGCCGTACCTGAGGCTGATGAGCTGGCCGAGCCCGCACGGCTCGTAGCGGGAGGGCATCAGAAAGCAGTCCGCCCCGGCGTAGATCCGCCGGGCCAGCGCTGCGTCGTAGCCGAGCCTCACCGCGACCCGCCCGCGATGCTCGCTTGTCGCTTCGCTGAACGCCCGCTCGATGGTCGGCTCCCCCGAGCCCAGCAGGGCCAGCTGCACCCCTTCGGCCAGGAGGGCGGGGAGAGCCTCGAGCACGAGGCTGAGCCCCTTCTGCTCGGCCAGGCGCGTGACCATTCCCAGGAGGGGCACGGGCTCTGGGACCAACCCCAGCTCCTCCTGCAGGGCGAGCTTGCACGCGCTCTTGCCCTGGAGATCCTCGGCCGTGTACCCCTTCGGGATTGCGGCATCGCTCGCCGGATTCCAGGCCTCGTAATCGATCCCGTTGATCACGCCGTGGAGGGCCCGGCTCCGCTCCTGGAGCACCCCCTCGAGGCCGCAGCCGAACTCCGCGGTCTGGATCTCTCGGGCGTACGTCCGGCTCACGGTGGTCAGAAGGTCGGAGAACACGAGCCCACCCTTCAGGAAATTGATCTTCCCGTAGAACTCGATCCCCGCCGGGGTGAAGAGATCCCAGCCGAAACCGGTCATCGGCATGTCGTAGTGCCAGAACACACCCTGATAGGCCAGATTGTGAATCGTGAAGAGGGTGCCGATCTTGGCCAGGGCCGGATCGTCCCGATACAGCGTCTCCAGGTACACCGACACCAGGGCCGACTGCCAGTCGTTGGCGTGGATCACCTGCGGAGTCCAGCCGAGGCTCCGGAGCGCCTCCACGGCGGCCCGGCAGAAGAAGACGAAGCGCTCGCAGTTGTCCCAGTAGTCTCCGTCGGACGTGCCGTAGAGGCCGTCCCGGTCGTAATAGTGATCCTGGGCCAGGAAATAGATCGGCAGGCTTGCGGCCATCCGCCCTTCGAGGAGCGCGCCCTCCGCGGTCCGGTCGGCGATGGGGACTCGCAGCCGGGCGATGACGGGGGTGAGCGGTCCGGAAAGACGCTCCACACCGCGGTACTTGGGCATCAAGACCCGGACATCGTGGCCGAGCCTCGCCAGAGCCTTGGGAAGCGCGCCGGCCACGTCGGCGAGCCCGCCGGTCTTGGCGAAGGGCTCCACTTCCGGGGAGATGAAGAGAATCCGCAGGCGTTGGGGCACGGTGGCCTCCGGGTGGGAGTGCACTGTCATTATCCCCACCCGGCTTCGGCCTTGTCAACCGCGGAGGGAAACGCCCAGCTCCGCGGCGAGCCGCTCGGTCCGCTCCAGGTAGCCGGGCGCGCGAAGATCCCTGAAGAGGGCGTGGGCCGCCCTCAGGTGGGTCGCCACGACCTCGCCCTGGCCCCGTGCGTGGGCGAGCTCGGCCAGACTCAGGTAGACATAGCCAACCCCGGCGCGCGCGCGGATCGAGTCGTACGTCCGGAGGGCCGAGCTGAGGAGGGCGCCCGCGTCATCCAGCGCGCCACGGGCCTGGGCGATCCGGCCCAGCACGTGCTCGGCCCAAGCGACCCCGTTCATGTAGTTGACCTCCCGGCACACCTCCAGGCCGTTCCGAGCGAGGGCCTCCGCCTCGGCGAGCCGACCGCTCTGGCGATAGGCGTCCGCCAACATCGTCGAGAACCAAGCCTGGATCTGGGTGGACCGGTATTTCTTCGCCTCTTGGAGGGCCTGCTCCAGAAGCGGCGTGGCCTGGCTGAGGTCTCCCTTCTCCAGGTGGGCGAGGCCCAGGAAGCCCAGGAAGAGGGCCGTTTCAAACGGGTCCGGTGACTGCTCGATGGACCGGCGATTGGCCTCGATGGCTTTGTCCCATTCTCCCATCAGCGTGTAGGTCAAGCCGGTGGAAGACGCGGCGAGGGCCTTGAGGCGCGCGTCTCCGATGGTCTCGCCGATGGCCTCCACCCGGGCCACCGCTTCGAGGGCAGCCTCGAAGTCCGCCTGCAGGAGGTTGCTGTAGGACAGCAGAAAGTGGGCCCAGCCGAGCCACCCGGGCTCCCGGGTCCCCTCGAGGAGCGCTACCGCCTGGCGGCCCAGCTCCACCGCCTCCGCCGGGTGGCCCGACCAGGCACGTTCCATCCCCGCCAGAATGTTCGCTTTCCCCATGATCGCCCGGTCACCGCACTCCACGGCCGCGGCAAAGGCACGCATCACGTTCCGGCCGGCCTGCTCCCGATCTCCGAGGAAGCTCCACGCGAAGCCCAGCTCGAAGCAGTACTCTGCGGAGACTGCGGGATCCTGGAGCCGCTCGAGCCGCCCCTGATGCTGCCCCAGAAGCTCCACGATCTCCCGGCGCCGACCCAGGAAATGCAACGACCGCGCTTGCCGGAGCGCCAGATCGAGGACGCGGCGGTCCTGCTCCGGGACCGGGAGCTGTCCCGTGTGGATCGACGCAGACTGGAGCGCGGTCAAGGCTTCCGTATGGGCGTACCGACCGGCCGCTTGCTCGGCGAAGCGGGTCAGATACTCGACGGCTTTGGGCGCGTCGTCCGTCCTCGAATAGTGGTACGCCAGGCGGTCATAGACCTCCTCCAAGCGGCCGGCATAGAGCGCTTCGAGGGCCCGGCCGGCGGCAGCGTGGAGGGCCTGACGGCGTGGCGTCAGGAGGCTCTCATAGGCCACCTCCTGGGTCAGCGCATGCTTGAACACATAGACCGGTTCGGCCGTGCCGGCCTGCTCGTACAGGAACTCCGAGCGCTTCAGCTCCGCGAGCTCCCGCTCGAGCCGCGCCGGCCCGTCCCAGATCAGAGTGAGCAGCCGCAGTGGAACCTCCCGTCCGACGACCGAGGCGGTCTGGAGGACGCGCTTGGACTCATCGGGAAGCCGGTCGATCCGAGCCATCAGCACGCCCTGGATGGTGTCGGGCACCGACAGTGCGCCGTGCTCCAGGACGACGCGCGTCAGCTCCTCGATGAAGAACGGGTTACCCTCCGCCTTGTCCAGGACCAGCCGGGCTACCGACTCCGGAAGCGGCGTCCGCTCCACGACCGACTGGACGACCACGAGGCTGTCCTGAACCGACAGCGGCCGAAGGGCGAGCTGGGTGGCGTACGACTTGTCCATCCAGGGCGGTCGGTAGCCGGGCCGGTAGGTCGTCAGCAGCAGGATGGCGGCGCCGGCCAGGCTCTCGATCAGCGAGGCGAAATAGTCCTCCGAGGTCCTGTCGATCCAGTGCAGGTCCTCCACGGCGAAGATCAGGGTCCGCCTGCGGCTGCCCTTGAGGCTCATCTGGCGGAGCGTGCCGAAGGTGCGCTCCCTGATCGCCTCCGCCGTGAGCACCGCCAGACGATCCGCCCCGTCCTTGATCCCCAGCAGGTGCAGCAGATACGGCGCCCCCTCCTCGGGGTCCATCTCGACCTCCTCGAGGCCGTAGCGGACCTTGGCGGCGACCGCCTCGGGGGAGTCCAGGTCGGTGATCCCGCAGTTGTTCCGGATGATGTCGAGGACGGGTAAGAGGGGGATCGCGCTCCCGTAGGACACGCAACGCCCCTCCAGAAACGTCACCCGTTGGCCCGCCAGCCCCCGGCGGAACTCGTAGAGCAGGCGCGACTTGCCCACGCCGGGCTCCCCCACCATTCCCACGATCTGCCCCTGCCCTCGCTCGACCTGCGCCAGGGCATCGCCGAGCGCAGCCAACTCGCGCTCCCGACCCACGAAGGGGCTGAGCACCCGCGCCCCCACCGCGTCCAGCGGCGAGCGGCGGGGGCTGAGCGCCGTCACCCGATAGGGGGTCACGGGCTCGGTCTTCCCCCTGACCTGGAGGGCCCCGAGCGTCTCAGCCCGCACGTCGCCCTGAACCAGCCGGTAGGTGGCCTCGCCGATCAGGATGGCGCCCGGCTCGGCCAGCTGCTGGAGCCGGGCGGCCAGGTGGGTGGTATCGCCCACCGCGGTGTAGTCCATTCGGAGGTTATCGCCGATTTTCCCCACGACCACGGGCCCTGTGTTGAGCCCCATCCGGACGGCCAGGTCGGGGCCCAGCTCGGGCAGCCGCCGCTGGATGCCCAGCGCGGTGAGCACCGCGCGCCGGGCATGGTCCTCGTGGGCGACGGGCGCCCCGAAGAGCGCCATGAAGCCGTCGCCCAGGAACTGGTTGACGGTCCCCTCGTAGCGGTGGATCTCGTCCAGCGCCAGGTCGAAGAACCGGTTCAGGAGGGCGTGCATGGCCTCGGGCCCCAGGCGCTCGGCCAGGGCCGTCGAGCCGGCGAGGTCGGAGAAAAGGACGGTGACCAGCTTCTTCTCCCCTTCGAGGGCGCTCCGAGAGGTCAGGATCTTCTCAGCGAGATGCGGAGGCGTGTACGTCCGCGGGGATGTGAAGCGGTCGGCCAGCGGCACCCCACACGCCCCGCAGAACTTCTTGTCCGGGAGGATCTCGGCCCCGCAGCTCCGGCAGGTGAGCGTCAGGCGCGCTCCGCACTCCTCACAGAACCTGACGCCCTCGCGGGTCTGTGCCTGGCACCGCGGGCACTTCATGGGGACACCTCCAGCGCGCCCAGCCTATTCATAGCCCAAGCGCACAGCGGGCGTCAAGCACGCCGCTCCCCGCGGCCGAAAGCGCACGGCTCGGCCTTGTCAACCTTTCAGGGGATCTTCTGCTTCTTGCCGCCGGCGATCGTTGTTTGCGCCTTAAACTTTAGCGCCGGCGAGAAATCAAGGGATGAGGCTCCGCAGCGCCTCAGAGGGTCCTCAGGATCCGTTCCATATCTTGACGGCCCACAATCCTGAGGATGACGACCTTGCCGTTCCGAATCTCGAAAATGGAGCGATCGTCACGTGTTCTCAAACGGTAGAGGTCTCGCCCTCGCAGCTTCTTGACTTTGGGCGGGCCCGGCCACGCGGCCTTCTTCAGGATTTCTAGGTCCCCGAGGATTTCCCCTGCAGCCTCTGCCGGCAGCTTCCGCAAGTCCCTGAGGGCCCGCGGCGAGAGCTCGACCGGCCGGTCGGCCATTTATCGGGGCCTTATCTTCAGCTTTCTCCTCGCTTCCTCCAGTGACACCCCGCCCTTGGCCTCATACTCCCGGCGAGCCGCGTCCACCTCCAGGAGGATGGACGGATGCGTCAACACGAGATCCTCAATGTCCTCTTCGGTCAGCCGCACCAGAGCCGCCCGGGGCTTTCCCCGGTTCGTAATAATGACCTTTCCCCCCTTGGAGACTTTCTTAAGCACCCTTGGGGTCTGAAGCCGCAATTCGCGGACAGTGACGAATTTCATGGGCGCCTCCCTGTTACCCAAACGTTCAACATAAGTCTGCCTCAACGCCCGCGAGAAATCAAGGGATGAGCCTCGGCGGCCCCAATTTCGGCCTTGACTGCTCCCTCATCCGTGCTGTATCTAGACCTTGGACCGGGACGGTGGTGGTAGGATCAGAGCCATGAGCCCCGACGCGGCCCCCAAGCCCTCCAACTTCATCCGGGACGCGGTCATCGAGGATCTGCGGATCGGCCGGTTCCAGGGCGTGGTCACGCGCTTTCCCCCCGAGCCCAACGGCTACCTGCACATCGGCCACGCCAAGGCGATCTGCCTCGACTTCGGCCTGGCGCAGGAGTTCGGTGGCCGCTGCCACCTCCGCTTCGACGACACCAACCCGACGAAGGAGAGCCAGGAGTACGTGGACGCGATCGTGCGCGACGTACGCTGGCTCGGGTTCGACTGGGGCGGGCACCTCTACCACGCCAGCGACTACTTCGAGCAGCTCTACGAGTGGGCCGTCGGGCTCATCAAAGCGGGCCGCGCCTACGTGGACGATCTCACGGCCGATGAAATGCGCGAGGCCCGCGGGACGCTCACTCGGCCCGGCAGCGAGAGCCTGTACCGCAACCGCTCGGTGGAGGAGAACCTCGACCTCTTCGAGCACATGCGCCGGGGCGAGTTTCCCGACGGCACCAAGACCCTGCGCGCCAAGATCGACATGGCCGCGGGCAACGTGAATC
>JACQWA010000122.1 GCA_016209425.1 Candidatus Rokuibacteriota bacterium | reverse complement strand
GTCCTTGAGCGGGGTGATGATGCGGCCGCGGTTCGTGTAGACCTCCGGGTTCGCCGACGCGACGACGAACAGGTCGAGGGGCAGGCGCACCTAGTAGCCGCGGATCTGCACGTCGCGCTCCTCCATGATGTTGAGGAGCCCCACCTGGATGCGCTCGGCGAGGTCGGGCAGCTCGTTGATGGCGAAGATGCCCCGGTGGGTGCGCGGCAGGAGCCCGTAGTGGATCGTCAGCTCGTCGGAGAGGTAGCGTCCCTCGGCGACCTTGATCGGGTCCACCTCGCCGATCAGGTCCGCGATCGTGATGTCCGGAGTCGCGAGCTTCTCCCCGTAGCGGCGGTCGCGTGGGATCCAGGCGACCTCGGCCGCGTCGCCCTCCGCGGCCTGACGCCCGCGGCAGGCCTGACAGATCGGAGCCAGGGGGTCGTCGTTGATCTCGCAGCCGGCGAGGACGGGGATCGCCTCGTCCAGCAGGCCCGTGAGGAGGCGCGCCATCCGCGTCTTGGCCTGGCCGCGCTCGCCCAGGAAGATGATGTCCTGGCCGCTCAGGATCGCGGTCTCGATCTGCGGGACGACGGTCTCGGCGTAGCCGACGATCCCCGGCAGGAAGCTCTCGCCGCGACGAAGCCGGGCGATCAGGTTGTCGCGCAGCTCCTGCTTGACCGACTTCCGCTGGTAGCCGCGTTCGCGCAGGTCGCCGACCGTGCGGGCTCTGGCCATGAGTGATCCTCCGCCCACTATGCAGCCTCGGGGGAGGAGTGTCAACCGCCGCGGCCCGGGCGCCCCGGGCTCTTCGGGACGCTCCACCTCGGCGGGCGCCTCCGGCGCCTCAGAGGCGCCCCCCGCGGAGACAGATGAACTCCCCGGTCAGATAATCCGGCGCCTCGGCGCACAGGAAGCGAACCACCTTCGCCACCTCTTCAGGGCGACCGAACCGGCCGATGGGGAAGGACGCGCGTAACCGCTCGATGGCCTCCGCCCCCCGGGCGATCTCTCCCAGCATCTCGGCCTCGATCACCGACGGCAGCACCGCATTGACCGAGATCCCGTCGCGCGCCAGCTCGCGGGCCGCCTTGGCTGTGAGTGCCAGCAGCCCGGCCTTGCTGGCTGCGTAGTGGGCCCCGATCGCCCCGCCCGTGTGCGCCGCCCCGGAAGAGACGTTGACGATTCGCCCGCCCCCGGAGGCCCGCAGACGCGGAATGGCCGCGCGGAGACAGTCGAAGGCCCCATCGAGATTCACGGCCAGCGTCCGACGCCAGGTTTCATCATCGATCGCGGTGATCGCGTCGATCCGCCTGCCGATGCCCGCATTGTTGACGAGCGCATCGAGACGTCCAAACCGCTCGTCCAGAGCGCGGAACATCTTCTCGACGGCGAACCCCGCGGCGGCGAGCTCGAGGCTGAGGGCCCGTCCGATGCCCCGGGACCCGCCCGTGACCAGTGCCACCCGATTTGCCATGGCGGGAGCTAGATGGAGTCGGCCGCCGGCGCCGGAAGGGGGAGCCGACGGCCGCCGCGGATCACATGGCGTGTTCGGAACCGTCTGGACGCCTTGACCTCGTTCCTGGCACCGTCAACGAAGCTGAACTGACCTTCCTCGAGGTCCAGGACGACGGCATCTCCCGCCATCCCCGGCGCCAGGGACCCGATCTCCGCGGATTTCCCGATCGCAGCGGCCGCGCGGCTCGTCACCGACGCGATCACCTCGTCCAGCGGCATGCCGAGGGCCACAAACTTCGACATCAGGCCCCGGAGGTGGTAGACAATCCGTCCGGGCGGCGGGTTGTGCAGGTCGGTGCTCAGCGTCGTCGGCAGCAGGCCCTGCGCGATGGCCCGCCTGGCGATGTTGGTGTCGCAGTGGACAGAAGCATGACCGACGTCCAACACGACGCCCCGCTCGGCGGCGGCCCGCACTTCCCGCCGCACCTCCCCTCGCCCATCGAGGATCTGCTCGGCGTTGCCGTTGAAGATGTGCGTGGCGACGTCGCCCGCTCGAAGGTGATCCAGGATCTCGGGGAGCGGGATGGGGGTGTCGGACACGTGCACCATGAGCCGGACGCCCGCCAGGTCCGCCGCCTGCCGGGCCCGCCTCAGCGCCTCGCGGGCGTTTGCCTGGTCGCCGGGCCCGGTGGCGTTGTTCGCGATCCTGACCTTGATGCCGAGAATCAGTCCCTCATTCTCTTTCGCCACCCGCGCAGCCTCCTCCACCTGGGCGAACTTGATCTCCGCGAGCTCCGGCACGACGCGGTTGATCGTGAGCCCCGTCGCGCTGATGTGGAGGAAGGCGAAGACCCGGGCCTGGTAAGTCGGCATCACATAATCACGGAATCCCGGAAACGTCATCCATCCGGCGCTCCCGGCATCCACCACCGTCGTCACGCCATTGACGAGCGACGTCCGGTCGGCGTGCATCCCGATGTAGAGCGCCCCGTGATAGACGTGAGCGTGAAGGTCGATGAGGCCGGGCGTGATCAGCGCACCCGTCGCCTCGATCACCTCACCGGCCTCGCCGCCCGGCAGAGTTTCAGCGACGGCGGCGACCTTGCCGTCGCGGAACGCGATGTCCCGCTTCGCAGAGAGTCCCTGGGCGGGGTCCATGAGCACCCCGCCACGAATCAAGAGTTCATAGACCGGCGGCATTGGTCCCTCAGATCGTGACGCTCTCGCCCTGCCAGATATCCCTCACCATTTAGCCAGTTTTCCGCAGCATTATCAAGAACGGAGCCCCCATAGGACTGCGGCCGGCGGGGGCGGTCAGAGCCTTGACTGCTATGCTGGGGCCGCTGGTGCGTCCCAGGGCGTTTCGGGTATAAATGCTGGCAGCGTTACCCCCGAGGAGGTGGAGGCGTGCCGGTCTATTCACACAGCCGCCTGTCCGTGTACGAGACCTGTCCGCGTCAATACAAGTTCCAGTACCTCGATCGGCTTGACGTTCCCGAGATTGAGACGGTGGAGCGCTTTCTCGGGAGCCGTGTTCACGAAGCGCTCGAGGCCCTCTACCTGAACGTCCGGTTCGGGCGGATCCCCTCCCTGGAGAACCTGCTCGACTTTTTAAGGAAGGCCTGGCAGGAGGCCTGGCACGACGACGTGCTCATCCAGCAGTCCGACCTCACGGCTGACGATTACCGCCGCGCGTCCGCGGCCGATCCCGTCGGCTGGGTGGACCAACTGGGAGAGCTCAAGGATCAGCGAAAGGCCACGCTGGCCGAGCTCGACGCTGAGATCGAAGCGCTGGAGCGGCGAATTGCCGACTACGCGGCCGAGGAGGGGCTCGAGGCCGTCTTCGGCGCCACCTACTACGCCCGGGTCAGGCGCAGCGAGCGTGTCCGCTATCCGCTCACGGACGATCCGCGGCGGCAGGAGCTGGAGGATGTCCTCCGCCGGCACGGGCGCTGGGGGGAGGTCTCGGCGCTCGACATCCGCGCCTTGCCCTCGCGCGTCAGGAGCGGCGAGTGGCCGCCAGAGCTGGTGCAGGCGGTCCTGCCCTTCGAAACTCGCGGGGAAACGGTGACGGTCAGAATCTCCAAACGCCCCAACGCGGGCTGAGACCCCCGGGACCGTCGGGTGACCGGGGGCGCCCTTTGGGGTAGACTGGGGCTTGACAGCCGTGGAAGACAGACAGTACCGCCAGCGGGGCTATAAGGACGACGCGCGTAAGACGCCGGCGAAGCGCCAGGAGCCCTCCGTCTCCCGCCCCCCTGCCACGCCCGGAAGTCGGAGTGTCGCTCGCTGCTCAGACTGCGGAGCCCTGCTCCCGGCGGCGACCGACCCGCTCGGCCAGTGTCCCGGGTGCAGCGCGGAGCTGCACTCGTGCAAGCAGTGCACCCACTTCGATCCCGGCCACCGATTCGAGTGCACCCAGCCCATCTCCGAGCGCCTCCCCGACAAGCGGGCCCGCAACGCGTGCCCCTCCTTTTCGCTCCGCGTCACGGTGGAGCGCGGCACACCGTCCGGCGCGACGCGCCCCGAAGACGCCCGGCGCGCCTTCGACAACCTCTTCAAAAAGTAGCCGCAACGAGGCAGCAAGCGCTTCCCGCGTTGCCCGGGACGCCACCCGGCAGCCTCAACCGCTTCCTTCGATTCGAAACGGCCAGTGCGTGCGACGTTCATGATCCTCTCTTGGGCGTACGTTCCTCGATTCGCTCAGTGCGGATTTCGGTTCTTGTCACAGCATCGGAATGATGCGGCTTCCAGAAAGCAACCTCCGCAAGATGCGGCTCAGAACACCCATGCCGGTTACCCCTAAAGAAGCTCCTCGGCGAGGCGCTTGACGTCGACGGCCTCGACCTGGCCCTTGTGGGTCTTCATGATGTCGCCCACGAGGCGGCCGACCTGCTTGGGGTCGGTGATGCCGAGGGCGCCGAGACGCTCCCGGACCAGAGCGCGCAGGGCCGTCTCGTCCAGCCCCTTGGGGAGGTACCGGTCGCAGAACTCCACCTCGAAGCGGAGCTGGGCCACCTGGGCGGCCCCGCGCTCGCCGGCCTTCTCGAACTCGACCAGGGCCTTCTGGAGTGACTTCCGGTAGGCGCCGATGACGTCGAGGACGAGCGCGTCGTCCACCTCGCCCGAGAAGCCTTTGGCCTTGCGGCGCTCCTCGAGCCGGGTCTTGAGCATGCGCACCACGTCGGCGGTGCGCTGATCCTTCGCCTTGATCGCCTGCTTGAGCCGCTCGCTCAACTGCTCTTCGAGCGCCATGGCCCCTACCGCTTGATGACGGCTTCCACCTGCTTCTGGACGGTCTGCATGGCCTCCTTCGGTGGCACCTTGCCATCCACGGCGTCGTCGAGCTGCTTCTTCAGGATCTCGCGGATCTTCTGGAAGTTCGGCGCCATCATCTTGCCGAACGCGTACTGGAGCTGCTCCCGCGCCACCAGGTAGCGGGAGTCCTTGGCCAGGAACTCCTTCATGGCGGCGACGTCGTAGGCCGACTTCCGCGTGGCCACGTAGCCCGAGGCCAGGCTCCAGGCGGCGGCGTTCTCGCTGGAAGTCATCCACTCGATGAACTTCCAGGCGGCATCCTGCCGCTCCTTGGGGATCTTCCGGGCGATGGCGAGGTTGCCGCCGCCCACCTCGGCGCCGAAGGTCCTGTTCTTGGGCATGAAGGCCACGCCGAAATCGAACTTGGCCGAGTTCCTCAGGAACGTGAGAATTCCCGTGGAGTGATACAGCATCGCCGTGCGCTGGGCCACGAAGTCAGGCGGGGTGGAGCCCCAGGTGGAGTGGGGCGGGCCGACCTTCTCCTTGTGCATCAGCTCCACCCAGAACTCGAGGGCCTCGACCGCCTCCTTGGAGGCGAAGTTCACTTTCGTCCCCTCGGGGTTGATCAGCCAGCCGCCGCTCTGCCGGACAAAGGCCTCGAAGAGCCAATCGTTCCAGCCGCCGGAGACCGTCACGCCCCACTGCTTGATCTCGTTCCCCTCGCGGACGGTCAGCTTCTTCGCCATCTCCTTCAGCTCGGCCCAGGTCTGCGGGGGTTTCTCGGGATCCAGGCCCGCCTTCTTGAAGAGCTCTTTGTTCCAGTAGAACACCGGGGTGCTTCGCTGGAAGGGGATCCACCAGGTCTTCCCCCGGACAACGCTGTTCTCGCGGAAGGCCGGGAAGAAGTCCTCCCAGTACTTGCCGCCCTCGGCCTTTTTCACATACTCGTCCAGCGGGATGATGGCGTTCATGGCCAGCAGGGTCGGCAGCTCGGAGATCTCCACGATGAAGATGTCGGGCGGGTTGCCGGCCATCACCGCCGTCTGGACCTTCTGGAGCGTCGGGTCATAGTCCCCCGAGTAGACCGGGACGACCTCGATGCCGGGATGCTCCTTGTTGAACTTGTCGGTCATCTCCCCGATGACCTTCGCCAGGGGGCCGGCCACCCCCACCGGATAGTAGAAGGTGAGCCGGATGAGCTTCTGCTGGGCCTCCACCCCGCCTGCCAAGAGGGCCAGCGCGAGCCCCAGCGCCATCAGTCCCGCGAGCCACTGTCGTCGCATGACGCGCCTCCTTCTGGTTGAGTCAGCCTTTGAGCCCCGAGAACATGAAGCTCTCGATGAACTTCCGCTGGAAGATCAGGAAAATGACCATGAGGGGCGCCGTGACGAACGCCGTGGCCGCCATCAGCAGCGTCCAGTCGGCGCCCGACTCCTGCTGGACGAACATCCCGAGGCCGATCGTGAGCGTCCTGACATCCGGCGTGTCCGTCACGATCAACGGCCACAGGTAATCGTTCCAGTGGCTCACCAGGCTGATGAGCCCGAACGCCACCAGCGTCGGCCGGGCCAGGGGGACCAGGACGTGCCAGAGGAACCGGAGCCCGCCGCAGCCATCGATCACCGCGGCGTCCTCCAGATCCTGCGGGATCTGCCTGAAAGCCTGGCGCAGGAGAAACGTCCCGTAGCCGCTGGCGAAGAACGGGAGCATCATCGCGACCCGCGTGTTCAGGAGGTCCAGGTTCCGGAGCGTCAGGAAGTTGGGGACGAAGGTCGCGTGGATGGGGATCATCATCTGGATCAGGAAGAGGCCGAACAGAAGACTCTGACCCCGGAACGTGCGCCGGGCGAAGACGTAGGCGGCCAGCGTGATCGTCACGAGCTGCACCGCCAGGATTCCCGTCACGACCAGGACGGTGTTCACGAGGAAGACGCCGAAGGGCGCCCGGTCGAAGACCTCGGCATAGTTGCCGAAGTTCACGGGCCAGGGGATCCACCGGGGCGTGGGGGTGAAGACCTCCTTCGGGAACTTGAGCGAGGTGGAGAGGAGCCAGAGGTAGGGCGTCACCGCGACCAGGGAGATGCTCCCCAGGACCAGATGCGTGGGGAGGTGGGCCAGTCGCTTTCGGAGGGCCATGACGGTCAGTCGGCCTCGTAGTAGACGCGGCGGCCCGCGTAGCGGAAGATCAGCATGATGAGCACCAGCAGCAGGCAGATGAAGATCGTCGTGAGCGTGGCCCCCATGCCGATGTCCCAGAAGCGGAAGGCGTGCTGGTAGATGTAGAAGGTGAGGACGTTGGTCTGGTCGGCCGGCCCCCCCTGGGTCATGACGAAGACCTGGTCGAAGACCTGGAAGGAGGAGATGATCGCCACGATGAAGACGAACAGGGTGGCCGGCGTCAGGAGCGGGAACGTGATCCGCCAGAACCGGCGCCACGCCCCGGCGCCTTCGATGCTGGCGGCCTCGTACAGCTCGGCGGGGATCCCCTGGAGGGCGGCCAGGTAGATCAGCATGAAGTAGCCGAAGTTCTTCCAGATGCTCATGATGATGATGGCCGGCAGGGCCCAGTGGCGATCGTAGAGCCACTCGATGCGCGGGATCCCCAGAAAGGCCGTGTAGTAGTTGAAGAGGCCGATCCCGGGGTTGAAGATCCAGACCCAGAGCATCGCCGCCGCCACCATCGGGATCATGGTGGGATAGAAGAGCGCCACCCGGTAGAGGCTCCGGGCCGCGCCGAGCCGCTGGTTGACCAGGACCGCCAGGAAGAGCCCCAGGGCCATCGTCATCGGGATCGTCCCGAGAGCGTAGAAGAGGTTGTTCCGGAGGACGAGCCAGAAGAGCGGCTCCCGCCAGAGCTGGAGGTAGTTCTCCAGGCCGACGAAGATCTTCTCGGGGTTCAAGACGTTCCAGCGGAAGAGGGAGAGATAGGCCGAAAACCCGATGGGGTAGTACGTGAACAGGGCGAGAAACACCAGGGAGGGGAGCAGGTAGAAATAAGCCCCGCCGCCCCCCAGACGGAACCGCCGGGCCATGGCCAGCGCCGGGGCGCGCTCCCCGGTCAATACCGCGGTGGAGTCCGACACGGCGCCACCGTATCCGGCGGCGCGGGAGAAGTCAAGGCGCCTTCCGCTGGCAGTACGGCGGCATCCAGATGGCGATCCCCTAGGGTCGCAGTGGCCGGTGCCCTGGTACCGGAAAGACCTCCTGGGGCGAGCCCACGACCCTCAGCGGGTCGCTCCAGCCCGGGCCGGCTCGAGCGTGAACGTCGCCAGCGCGGGTTGCTCCATCGGCCCCCTCACCTCCAGGCGCACCCGCGAGGGCACGCGCTCGGCGAGCCGCCCGAGGAGCTCCCAGATCTCGCTCCGCGTCGCCGCCAGGAGATGGACGCGCACGAGGCCCCGCGGGGAGAGGAGGCCGCAGCGAACCTCCACCGCCACGCGCCCCCGGAGCTCCCGACCGTTCAGGCAATCGAGGACCGCCTGGAGGAGGCGGCGCTCGCGCCGGTCACGCACATTCAGGAGGAGGGCCGCGCCGAGCGGGCCCCCCAGCACGAGCAGCGCGATGATGATCGCGGTCACGCCCTCCATCGCCCTCACCTCCGAAGCGCCAGCGTCCCGCCGGCACAGGGGGAGGCCTCCCCCAGCATCCAGCACCCGGCGCGGATCATGGCCAGGCCCAGGGCCTCCCGGAGCGATCCACGCGGGACGGACGCGGGCTCAGCCCACTGCCATTCGGCGCCCCGCCGCGCCTCCCGGAGCCGCTCCCGCACCAGCCAGTCGATGACGAACACGTCGAAGTCCATGACCGGGGCCTCCTCTTGACTCTTCTCTACTCTCTAAGACCCCGGAGCACGGCTAGCGTGAAATCGGATGGCGGTCCGGGCGGCAGCTCGTGCACGGCCGGAGGCCACAGGCCTCGGCGCACTCCCGGGAGGCGAAGAGCGTGAGCCAGGCGAGGCTGACCGAGGGGAGCGAGCAGCACGTCGGCCGGCAGTAGGCCTCCTCACCCGGCGCGGTCACGTACATGGCTTCGCGCAGGACTCGGAAGTCCCGCTCCGTGCGGACCGCAGGGACGCCCTCGACGGCGAGGAGGCGCTGCTTCAGCGCGATCTTGTTGCCGGCGTAGCCCGTGAGGTCCCCGGAGGCCCCCACCACGCGGTGGCAGGGGATCACGATGGGCACGGGGTTCTTCCTCAGCGCCTGGGCCACGGCGCGGACGGCCGCCGGACGGCCGACCTCCCGCGCGAGGTTCGCGTAGGAGGTCACCGCGCCGTAGGGGATCCGCGCGGCGGCCTCGAGCACGGTCCGGTGGAAGTCGCTCCGCGCGAGCCTGAGGTCGATGGGCCACTCGAACCGCGTGCGCTTGCCCTCGAGATACTCCAGGAGCTCCCGGGAGAAGCGCTCCAGCTCGGCGCCGTCCGCCACCGCCTCGACGCCGGCCGCCCGGACGAGCCCGAGACCGCCCCGGCTCCCGAGGTAGCGGACCAGCGACACGCCCTGCTCGGTACGCCCGATCAGGATGCGCCCGAGCGGCGAGTCGAAAATGCGGTAGGTCAGGAGCCGGCTCCGGAGGTCCGCGAGGCGCACCTCGAGCCCGGCGCGCGCCCGGTCAAGCTCCGTCCCCGGCGGCTCGCGCCGAAGGGCGCCCACCGCCCGGTCGATGGCGCGGTACCGCTCGAACTCCCCGCGGCAGGGAGCGCACCGGCCCACGTGGGCCTGGACCCGGTGGAACGCCTGCGGCCCCGCCTCCGCCACAGCCGCCGCAAGGAGGTCGTCCTGGATTTCCTGGCATCCCTGAGGCAACTCTCTCATCTCCGCGCCTCCGCACGAGCAAGGTCCTCGCCGTTCAGGAGCCCCCGGATCTTTCGGAAGGCCTGGAAGACGTGAGCGCGGGCGCTCTCGGCCGAGCAGTCCAGCATCCGCCCGACCGTCTCGTAGTCCTGGTCGTGCAGTTTTCTCAACGTGAACGCGAGCCGTTGCTTCACCGGCAGCCGCGACACCATCGCCTCCACCCGGCTCCGGGCCTCGTTGAACAGCGTCTCCCCCTCCGGCCCGCCGGCCTCGGCCCCCCGGCCGTCGGCCTCCACCACCGCCAGGGCCTTCCGCCGGCGCTTCTCCGACCGGAAGTGGTTCCGGCAGAGGTTGGTGGCGATGGCGAAGAGCCAGGCCCGGACGTTGGCGTCGGGCGGCAGCGACGGGTAGGCCCGGAAGGCCCGGAGAAAGGTCTCCTGGGAGAGATCGTCCGCGTCGCTCACCCGGCCGGTGGTCCGGCGGAGAAAACGATAGATCTCGCCGTGATGGGCTGCCACGATCGCGTCGAACGGCTCTTCACTCATCGCCTCGACCATTAAGACACCGGAGGGGGCCCGGCGTGAAAAGGGCCTCACCCGGGCCGCGGGCCCAGTATCCCTGCTCCCCTCCCCCCGCCGCAAGCGGCGACCCGACGGCCCCGCCTTGGTGGGGAGCGGCTACCGCCGGCCGGCGCTCTCCGCTCTCGCGCCTCCGCGGGCGGGAGAGTCGGCGAGGAGATCGAGCAGGAACCGGACATACGGAGGCTGGAAGCGTCCGCGTCGCATGAGGGCCGTGGTGAGGTCGTGCCCGAAATACCGGTCAACGGGAATGACGTGAAGCTCGGGATCGGGCCGAACCACGAAGTCCAGGCTCGCCACGATCGCGAGCCCGAAGCCGGCGCGGACGTAGGCCTTCACGATCTCCGCGCTCCGCGCCTCCAGAACGATGTCGGGAGTACACCCGTGCGATTGAAAGACCCTGTCGCAATGCCGGCGGAGCCACTCCTCCGGATGGTACGCGACAAGCGGATACGCGCAGATCTCGGCCGGCGTCACGGATTTCTTCCGGCTGATCGGGTGCCCGAGAGGGGCGATCAGGGCGATGGGGGTCGTCGGCAGCCTGATGAACTCAATGTCCGGGGGGAGATCCACGGGCATGCGCACGACCGCCAGGTCGGCGTCGCCGGAACGGAGCACCTCAACGGCCTGGTGGGAATCGATGGTGATGAGGCGAAGCCGGACCTTCGGAAACCGCTCTCGCAGCCTTTGAAGGGGCGCGCGTAGCCGGTAGAGGATGTTGTTCTGGGACGACGCGATGGCGAGGTGTCCCTCTTCGGGATTCTGGATCGAGCGCTGGAGGTCGATCAGGCCTTCGAAGAACGGGGCGATGCTCTCATAAAGCCGCCGACCTGACGGCGTCGGCTGGACTTTCTTGGCGACGACTTCGTACAGCTTGACGCCGAGCTCCTTTTCGAGGAGCGCCACCTGCGCGCTGATGGCGGACTGGGCCTTGTTCATATGGGCCGCCGCTCGGGTAAAGCCGTTGTATTTCACGACCGCGTAGAAGCTCTCCAGGTGGACGTAATTCATGACCCCCGGCCTTCTGGATGCATATCGTAAAGCGATTATTTCCATATAAACAATCTATTTGCAAGCTGCTGGGCCGGGGGCTACCGTCGGCACGCAAAAAGCACCGGGCGGGCCCGAAGAAGGGGGAGGGAGATGCCGGCAACGACCGCCAAAGCGAGGGACCTCGAAGAAGCGTTTCTGAGCGAGGTATCGGTCGAGAACATTTACCGCCACGCCGAGGTGTTCTCCGAGGGGATCGGCCGCCGACTTCCGGCATCGGCGCAGGAGTACAACGCCGTCGTCTACATCAAGAAAGTCCTGGAGTCCTACGGACTCCCCGTGGAGGTGGACTCGCTCGACGCCTTCGTGGACCGGGACATCTTCGCGAGCCTGGAGGTCCTCACCCCCGAGCGCCGCCACATCCTGTGCGAAAGCCTGGGCTGGTCGGCCTCGACGGACGACACCGGCATCACGGCGCCCCTGGTCTTCGTGGGTCTCGGCAGCCACGACGAGGTGCGCGGGAAGGACCTGACCGGAAAGATCGCGCTGGTCCGGTCGGGCAAGGTCTGGCGCGGTGGCAAGCTCAGGAACGTGCAGGAAGCCGGCGCGCGGGGCATGATCATGTTCGGGGGATTCTCCGGGCACTTCATCAACAACCTGGGATCGGTGAGCCTCCACTTCGGGAACCCGACGGAGAATACGGTCTTCCCGAAGGTCCCGGCCGCCGTGGTGTCCTACGACGACGGCGAATGGCTCCTGGCCCAGGTGACGAAGCGGGAGGTGACGGTTCGCTTCGGCGTCCGTCGCGACCGCGTCTGGCTCCCGTCCCACAACCTCGTCGCCACCCTGAAGGGCTCGCGGTTCCCCGACGAGGAGGTTTGGTCCGGCGCCCATCTCGACAACTGGGGTCCCGGGGCGTGGGACTCGGGAGCGCAGCTGGCCGGCATGCTCGAGATTGCGCGCGTGGCCACCAAGTTCCGCGACCGCATCGGTCGCAGTCTCAAGTTCGGCGCGTTCGGGGCGCACGAATGCGGGCTGGTTGGCTGCTACGATTTCGCGTTCGGCAAGCGGAAAAAGGAGATTCAGGAGCGGGCCGTCTTCTATCTGAACCACGTGCCCTTCATCAATGCCCGGGGGATCAAAAAGACGGGGCTGCTCACCCAGAGTAGCCCCGAGGCCGACGATTTCGTGGAGCGCGTCATCCGGGACCTGGGGTTCGACAAAGGCTGGAGGACCAACTACGCCCTCTGGGACATGAGCGACCACATTCCGTTCATCCTGAACGGCGTGTCGGTCTGCCAGCAACGGGGGTGGCTCGAGTGCTATCAGAACCCCTACTGGCACAGCAACGGAGCCGATACATACCGGAACCTGGACCTCGAGGATCATGACTACGTCCGCAACTACATGACGAAGCTGAACAGCGCCTTGCTGCTGCGCCTCGCGAACGCCCCGCTCCTGCCCTTCAACTTCTCGCGCTGGGGGGAGGTCTTCGAGCGGGAGCTGAAGGGGATACAGACGCGGCTGGCCAACAAGGCCGACTTCGCTTCGCTCGTCGAGCTGAGCGCCGAGTACCAGCGCCGCGCTGCCGCCCTCCGGACCGCCATCGAGCACGCACGCGAGGCCTGCGAGGCCCGCCCCCTCCGCGGGGACCCGGCCGTGAGGCTCGACGCTCTGCTCGGCAGCTTCAATCGCGCCTACCTGCAGCAAAGCCGGACGATCATCTCGACGCTCTACAATCCCGACGTCAACCGGCGGGGGGAGCTGCTCATCGAGTACCCCGAGGACGACCTCGGCATGCTCCAGAACGTGATGCAGTACGTGAACCAGTTCACCAGGGGCGCAAACTGGGAGGGCGTGCGCGACGAAGTTGATCGAGAGAAGGGAAGGCTTCAGGACATGTTCCGACGAAATCTCGACGGGCTGTCGATGCTGAGCCAGCAGCTCGACGACATTCGAAAACTGATCGGCTGACCAAGGAGGTCCAGCCATGATGGGAGCACGACGGATCCCTGTGATCTTCGCCCTCTGTGTGACGGCGGCAGTGGCCGGGGCCGGCCCGGCTTTCGCGGCGGGCGATCCCGGTATCCTGACGGTCGGAATGGGCAGCGAGGCCAGGAGCCTCGACCCTCACTTCGGCGGCGACAGCGACCTGCAGCGGTGGATGCCGAACAGCTACGAGT
>JACQWA010000138.1 GCA_016209425.1 Candidatus Rokuibacteriota bacterium | reverse complement strand
TTGGCGGGGGGTGGGTGTGGAGGCTGCGGTGGGTAGGTGCGGGAGGGTGCGCAATCACGAGGTGATCCCCTGGGTCAGTGTGTCGATGGTCTTGCGTAGTTTGGGGTCTTCTTGAAGGAGGAGGTGGATTTTTTCCACAGCGTGCAGGACGGTGGTGTGGTCCTTCCCCCCGAAGGCGCGGCCGATCTCAAGGAGAGAGGCATGGGTGAGCTGGCGTGAGAGGTACATGGCAACCTGTCGGGGAAACGCAATCGCGCGCGTGCGGCTTTTTGCCCGCATGTCCGAGAGCTTGATGCTAAAGAACTCCGAGACCTTGCGCTGGATCTGCTCAAGTGTGATGATTTTCTCTTCCTCGCCCCACAGGTCGGAAAGAACGTCCTGGGCAAGGTCGACGGTCATCTCGCGGCCGGTCAGGGCGCAGAAGGCGATCATGCGGGTGAGGGATCCCTCCAACTCTCGGATGTTGGATTTGGTCCGGCTGGCGATCAGGTAGGCCACATCATCCGACAGGCGCACGCGCTCGATCTCGGCCTTCTTCTTGAGGATGGCCACGCGAGTTTCAAAGTCGGGCGGCTGGATGTCGGCGATGAGCCCCCATTCGAAGCGTGAGCGGAGGCGCTCCTCGATCTCAGGGATCTCCTTGGGCGAGCTATCGCTGGAAACGACGATCTGCTTGCGCGAGTCGTAGAGGTCGTTGAAGGTGTGGAAGAATTCTTCCTGGGTGCGCTCTTTGCCGGAGATGAACTGGATGTCGTCGATCAGGAGGAGGTCGATCGTGCGGTACTTGGCGCGAAACTCCGCGGTCCGGTCATAGCGGATGGCGTTGATGAGATCGTTGGTGAAGCGCTCCGAGGAGAGGTAGAGCACGGCGAGACTGGGAAACAGGCGGGTGATTTGGTGGCCCACGGCGTGGAGGAGGTGGGTTTTCCCCAAGCCGACCCCGCCGTAGATGAAGAGCGGGTTGTAGGCTTTACTCGGGAGCTCGGCCACGGCCTGACACGCGGCCTGGGCGAACTGGTTGGAGGAGCCCACGACGAACGTTTCGAAGGTGTAGCGGGGGTTGAGGCCGGTGACCGCTGATCGGGTGGGCGGAAGGGGGAGCTTCTCGCGGGAGGATGGCGGCGGGGCGTCCAAGCCCTCGACGACGATGGAGATCTGGGGGTTTCCACCGAGGCATTCCTGCGCCGCCTCGGTGATGGCCTGGAGGTGGTGCTCTGCAAGCCAGTCGCGGGAGAACTTGTTTGGGGTTCCGATTTGCAGGCGATCTCCCTCCACCGCGAGGAGACGGCTCGGACGGACCCAGGTATCAAGGGCGGCGGGCGGGATCTTCTGCTCCAGGGCAGACAGCAGGCGGAACCAGAGGCTTTCAAGCATGTAAGTTCTCTCCAGGGCAGGCGCGGGGCCCAGTTACACACAGGCTTATCCACACGTGTGGATAACCCCAGCGGCTCGACGGGACGGAGGGAGGATCGATGGCGGGACGACGACCCATCGGGATACGAACCCTCGTCGGCTCGACAGAACGAAACGCCCGGGGCATGAGGCCTCGAACTGCTTGCAAGCCTGCCCGGGCACCCTCGGGGCAAAAAACAACTGCACCATACCATACTGGGAATCGGCGAGGCAACCCCCCTTCGCGCGGGCGCTCGGGTTCCCTTCACCTTGACTTCGTCGGATCGCCTCAGTAAGCTAAGTAGGTTTTTCCCCGGAGAGGAGGAGCCCCCCGATGAAGCGGACCTATCAACCGAAGCGTCGCAAGCGCAAGCGGAGTCACGGCTTTCGAGAACGCATGAAAACCAGGGGTGGGCGGAAGGTCCTCAAGCGCCGACGCGCCAAAGGACGCAGACGCCTCACGGTCTAGCGAGGCAGTCAGCGAGCAGTGGGCGACCGGACCTTTCCGCGGAGCGAACGGCTCACCAACGCCAATGATTTTCAGGCAGTCTTCCGAGGGGGGAGGCGGGTGGAACGACCGTCCGTGCTCATTCTCTGGCGCGAGGGCCAGGGCCCGCGCAAGGTGGGGTTTGCCGTCAGCCGCCAGATCCAAGGAGCAGTGGGCCGCAACCGGGCTCGCCGGCGGGTTCGGGAAGCTTACCGGGTGAGCCGGCAAGCGCTTCCAGAGGGGGTTCAGGTGGTCATCGTAGCCCGGGCCCCTGCGATGGGCGGGCCGTATAGGGAAATTCTTCGCGACATGCGCGAGGCATTGGCAACTGTCGCCAAAAGGTGCCGACAGGCGACTGAGGCATGAGCCTGCTGGCTGCCGGAGCGATGCGGCTCGTCAGGGGCTATCAACGCGTTGTCTCTCCCTTTCTCCCTCGAGCCTGCCGCTTTTTTCCTACGTGCTCTGAATACTCTTGGCAAGTGTTTCGCTGGCACGGGGTCGCCCGGGGATCCTGGCTGACGGTCCGACGCCTGGTCCGCTGCCAGCCCCTTCATCCGGGGGGATACGATCCCCCGCCGCCGGCGTGAGCGGACCACCCCCTACGGGAAGCTTTCGAGGACATGGAAAAGCGAGCGATCCTGGCCGCCGTCTTAATGGCTGGCCTCCTGATTCTCTACCAGACTCTCTTCGCGCCTGCCCCTCCCCCGCCCGCGCCGGTGCAAGCCCCGGTTGAGCCGAAACCGGCTCCCCTCCCACCGCCCACCCCTTTGCCCCAGAAAGTGCAACGCCCCGCCGACATCCCCCGGCGCATGGTCTTCGTCGAGAGCCCCCTTTTCCACGCGACGGTCGGGAGCGATGGGGGAAAGCTTCATGACTGGGTGTTGCATTATCGCGGCGACAAGCCCATGGTCGTCCCGGGGGCGCTCGGCCCACGTGGGGTGATGGTGCAGCGACCCGGCGGGGCTGCGGAGGGCGTGGCCTTTACCGTCAAGGAAGAACGACTCACCCTCGGCCCCCACCGGCCCCGCGGCGAGCTCGCGCTGACAGGGCAAGACGCGTTCGGGCTCCGGGTGACTGAGGCGCTGCGCTTCGAGGCCCAGGACTTCCGCGTGGAGATTGCTCTCCGGCTTGAAAACCGCCAGGCGGTTCCCCAGCTGGTCGAACTCCTCCTCCCCTGGTCCACCCCGAAGAAGTGGCCGGAGGACCAAAAGGAAGGGTTTCAGGGGCAGCGGCCCACGCGCGTGATCCGTCACTCCGGGGGGGAGATCCACCGTGACGACCTGGAGAAGGTTGGGGATGTCACCGACGAGGGGAGGTGGGTCGGCCTCGAGAGCGACTGGTACTTGGCGGCATGGATTCCCCTGACGCCCGGCTTCAAGCTCGTCGCCTCCAAGGGAGGCAACGGGACCGTCGAGATCTCCCTGAAAGCCACTCCCCCGCCGCTCGCCTCGGGTCAGGTGTGGGAGGGGCGAGCGCTGCTCTATGTGGGGCCGAAAGAGTACGACCGCCTGAAAGCTTTGGGAGTGGGGCTCGAGGGAGCAATCGATTTCGGCGGCTTTCCGCTTCCACGAAGATACGGCGGCCTGCCGATGGAGTGGTTGGGCGTCCCGATCCTCTGGCTCATGAACTTCTTCACCCGGTACATTGGCAATTACGGGCTCGCTATCATCCTCTTAACGGTGATTACGAAGATCCTGTTCTACCCGCTGACGCTGAAGAGCCTGGCGTCGATGAAGGCCATGCAGGCGCTGCAGCCCCAGATCAATGCGCTCCGCGCGAAGTATGCGAAGGATCCCCAGCGGCTTCAACGGGAGACGATGGAGCTTTATCGGAAGCACAAGGTGAATCCCATGGGCGGATGCCTGCCGATGGTGATCCAGATCCCGATTTTCTACGCGCTCTATTTAGTCTTCCAGTACGCCGTTGAGCTCCAGAACGCGGCGTTTCTCTGCATTGGAAAAGCCCCGGGATGGCTTCCCCTGCTGGGCGGTGAGGAGCTGTGGATCTGTAACCTAGCCCACTACGACCCTACCTACGTGCTGCCGGTGCTCATGGGGGTCTCGATGTTCGTCCAGCAGAAGATGAGTCCGACCGTGGGCGATCCGCGCCAGGCCAAAGTGATGCTGGTTCTGCCCCTGGTTTTCACCTTCATGTTCCTGAACCTCCCCTCGGGCCTCGTCCTCTATTGGTTTGTGTCCAATGTGCTTCAGATCCTGCAGCAGCATTACATGGACCGCCGGGGCCGGTCGGTGAAGATTTCGGGCAAGGAGGCGAAGGAGGGTCAGCGCGCATGATCGCGATGGAGCAGACGGGGCGGACTCCCGACGATGCCGTGGCGGAAGCGCTCAGGAAACTTGGTCTCCCGCGGGAGTACGTGCTCGTCCTAACCCTTGCGGAGGGGGCCAAGGGGTTCCTCGGCTTCGGCGGGCAGGAGGCGCGGGTCCGGTTGACCGTGACCCCCGCCGGGGAGCGTCTCATCCAGGCCCGAGTGACGCTTGAACGGCTGCTCGCCCTCATGGGGGTCCAGGCCGATGTCTATGCCGAGGAACGTCAGGGATTCCTCCATCTGGAGGTTTCCGGAGAACACGCCGGCCTGCTAATCGGTAAGTACGGCCAGACGATCGAGGCCGTTCAGTTTTTAGTCGGGCGAATTCTCGACCGCCGGATCGGCGAGCGAATCCAGGTCCAAATCGACGTGGAAGGGTATCGGGAGCGGCGGCGCCAGCGCCTTGAGCAGATGGCCCTCCGCTTGGCCAAGCAGGTGAAGGCGACCGGAGAAGCTGTTGTCTTGGAACCCATGACGCCGGCAGACCGCCGGATCATCCATCTCGTGCTCCAAACAGATGCTGAAGTGCGCACCGCCAGCGTGGGGGATGGGCGTGAGCGCCGACTGATGATCGTGCCAGAGGCGTCACATCGCTCCCCCTGAAGTGCTATCCACCGAATCACCAAGCCAGCAGCAATTATTTCTTGAAAAACAATTGGTTAGAAGGCCCCGACCTGCCTCTGTTTTCCGACGTTCTGGCTCGGGGCTTCGTGCGACTACTTCGACGAGCCCCCACCGCCGGGGAGACCAGGGCGTTTTCTCGGTATCTTTTGCTCCTCCTTCAATGGAATCGAGCGCACCACCTGACGGGGTACCGAGGCTCAGCCGAGATTGCCGAAAAGCTCTTCCTCGACTCCCTGCTTTTCCTGGAGTGGGTAACGCCGATTGACGGCAAGCTCCTCGACCTCGGTGCCGGAGCCGGAATCCCGGGGGTTCCCATGAAGATTGTGGAGCCGCGGATCAGCCTCACTCTCCTTGAGGCTCGGCGAAGGCGAAGCTCCTTCCTGGCAACCGTTGTTCGTGACTTGCAGCTGGAGGGCGTGCGGATTCTCTACGGAAGAGCGGAAGCGCTGATCGCCGCAGACGGCGAACTCCTTGGCACCTTTGATACGGTAGTCACCCGGGCCGCGGGCCCTCCAGGATCGATCCTGCCGTTGGCCCTGGCTTTTTTGAAGCCAGGCGGTCGGGTTGTCGCCTCGGGTCCGCCTCCTGAAAAGCCGCTTCCCCGCCTGCCCCAAGAAATCTCGCACCACTGGGAAACTGTTCCCGCCTTCGGGAAGATTGCCAGCCGGCGATTCCTCATCGTTGAAAAAAAAGGCGATTGACTCTGCCCGGCTGCCTGAAGCAATATGTTTCACGTGAAACACCGGCAGATGGACTGTTGCACGTGGAACAGAAGGGGGAGTCGTTGGGGAAGATCCTTGGAGTCGTGAACCAGAAAGGAGGGACGGGCAAGACAACGACCGCCGTGAATCTCGCGGCCGGCCTTGCCCTCTCAGATCACGCCACGCTTCTTGTTGATCTAGACCCGCAGGGAAACGCAACGACAGGTCTGGGCCTCCCGAAGGAGGGACTCTATCCCACCATCTACCATGTCCTGCTGGGCGGCGAGCCCCTTGAGAAAGCCATAAAAGATACAGCCGTTTCAAACCTGTTTTTGGCGCCGGCTGACATCGACCTCGTGGGGGCTGAGGTCGAACTGGTCGGGGTTTCACAGCGGGAGTTCAAGCTGAAGGAGGCGCTGAGAGCCATCAGGCAGCAGTTCGACTACCTGCTGGTAGACTGTCCCCCCTCGCTCGGCCTCCTGACGGTGAATACCCTCACCGCAGCGGATTCCGTGATTATTCCCCTTCAGTGCGAGTATTACGCCCTCGAAGGGCTCGCCCAGCTCTTCAAGACGATTCGGCTTCTGAGGGATCGGCTCAACCCCCGGCTTGAGGTGGAAGGGATCGTCCTCACCATGTTTGACGGGCGCACGAGTCTTGCCGGGCAGGTCAAGACGGAGGTCCATCAGTACTTCAGCGGCCAGATCTTTCAGGCGGTGATTCCGAGGAATGTCCGGCTCTCAGAGGCGCCGAGTCACGGGAAGCCGATTTTCCTCTACGACCTGCGCTCGAGCGGCGCCCTGGCCTACCTCGAGCTTACCAAGGAGGTACTCGCCCATGGCTAAGCGGGGGCTTGGAAGGGGACTGGGAGCTCTGCTGTCGACAGGCCCGACCGAGGGGGAGAGCCTGAGAGAGATCCCAATAGCCGAGATCGAGCCAAACCCACAGCAGCCAAGAAAATCTTTTGATATCACTGGGTTACAAGAACTCTCCGCCTCCATGCGGCAGTCTGGGATCCTTCAGCCCGTGGTTGTACGGCGCGTTGGAAACGGCTACCAGCTCATTGTCGGCGAGCGCCGGCTTCGCGCGGCGCAAATGGCGGGGCTGGAGAGAGTCCCCGCCGTCATTCGGGAGGCCACCGACGCCGAAACCCTAGAGTTGGCCCTGGTGGAGAACCTCCTCAGGGAGGATCTCAACCCAATGGAGGAGGCCGAGGCCTATCAGCGCCTCCTTGCCGAGTTCGAGTGGACCCAAGAGGAATTGGCCAGCCGGGTGGGAAAGGATCGAAGCTCGATCGCGAACTGCCTTCGCCTCCTGAAGCTCCCCGCGAGTATTCAGGAAGACCTTCGAGCCGGACGGCTGACCATGGGACATGCGCGAGCGCTTCTCTCCTTGACCTCCACGACCGACCAGCTCAAGCTCAGGGAGGAGATCCTCGCCCATTCCTGGTCGGTACGGACGACGGAGGAAGGGGTCCAGCGCAGCCACATCCCCCGGCGGGCCCCGCGACGGTCTGCGGAGCTCACGGCCCTCGAGGATGCGCTGCGGGAGCGCCTGGCAACGCGCGTGCGCCTGGTGGGCTCCGAGCGGCGAGGCCGGATCGAGATCGTGTACGCCGCGCGCGAGGAACTTGAGCGGTTGGTCGAGCAGATCTCCGGGAAAACCGGGCAGAGTCGATGAGCCTCCCCCCTGGGTTGCGCGGGCGAAGCCCGCACCCGGACAGGTGCGGAGTGAATGCTATGAGGGTAGTCCAGTGAGCGAGCGCATCGTCGTCGGGATGAGTGGGGGGGTGGATTCCTCGGTGGCCGCGGCCCTCCTGGTGGAGCAGGGGTACGACGTGGTGGGCGTCACGCTCCGCGTGTGGCCGTGGCGGGAGCCGGAGGCGGCGCGGCAGCGTTTTGGCAGCTGCTGCTCGCCGGAGACCGTCGACGATGCGCGGCAGGTCGCGCGCCGTCTGGGGATCCCGTACTACCTGTTGAACACTGAGCGGGAGTTCGACCGGACGGTGATTGACAACTTCGTCGGCGAGTACCGGGCCGGCCGGACGCCAGTCCCGTGTGTCGTCTGTAACCAGAAGGTCAAGTTCGGATCCCTGCTCGGCCGCGCGCGCGCCTGGGAGGCCACGGCTGTCGCCACCGGCCACTACTGCCGCCTGGGGCAGGACCCCCGGACAGGGCGCCATCTATTATTTCGGGGGCGAGATCCCCGGAAAGACCAGTCGGATTTTCTCTGGCCGCTGGCTCAGTCTCAGCTGGCGGCCGCGAGGTTTCCCGTGGGCGAACTGACGAAGGACGAGGTGCGGGCCAAGGCCCGGGCCCTCGGCCTTGCGGTGGCCGACAAGCCTGAGAGCCAGGAGATCTGCTTCATCCCCGACGATGACTATCGCGGGTTTCTGCGAAGGCGGATTCCGGAAGTCTTTCGTCCCGGCCCGATCCTCGATCGCAGGGGAAGGCAGCTGGGTGAGCATCGGGGATTCGCGGCGTACACGGTGGGCCAACGGCGCGGCCTGGGCCTTGTCTCCGACCGGCCACTTTACGTTCTGGCCCTGGATCCCGACCGAAATACCGTGGTCGTCGGGGAGGGGGACGCCCTGGAGGCCGAGCGGCTCGTGGCCACCGGGGCGAACTTTATTCCCTTTGACTGGCCAACGGAAGAGATCCGAGTGACGGCCAAGATCCGCCACAGTCACTCTGCGGCGCCCGCGGTCGTCCGGCCTTTGCGGGATCAGCGCGTTGAGGTCATCTTTGACAGGCCGCAGCGGGCAATCGCGCCCGGACAGTCCGTGGTCTTTTACCAAGAGGCCCTGGTGGTCGGGGGCGGGATTATCGCGAGGGCGTAAGCCTGGCCGTGCCCTCGCGCGGGCGGCTCTTTCGGGCGAAGGGCTTGACACTTTTTGCGCCGTCGTGATATTCGTGTAACGTTTTGCTTGCCCCTCTTTTCACAACGCCGTCGGCCTGGAGAACTTCACGCATGTCTAAAATCTTAGGCCCTCTCGGCTTCGTCTGGGTCTCCCTCCCAGCCGTCGCCGCAGCCTCCGAGGGAGGCGGCATCATCAATCTTGATAAGTCGCTCATCGTTCAGGCTGTCAACTTCGGCCTTCTCCTCCTGATTCTCTGGCGCCTGCTCTACCGGCCGTTTTTGGCCAAACTCGAGGAACGATCCCAGGCGATCAAGAAGTCCCTGGTGGAAGCTCAGGCGGCCCAGGCCGAGGCCGAGCGCCAGCGAGAAGAGCACACGCGGCAGCTCCAGACCGCCTATGCCGAAGCCCAGAGCATCCGCGAAGCGGCCCTGAAGGAAGCGGCGGAAGAGCAACGGCGCCTGGGCGAGGCCGCACGCGCGGAGGCGGGACGCATCGTGGAAGCCGCGCGGGCCGAGGTCGAGCAGGACGTCCGGCGGGCAAAGCAGGAGCTCCGGGAGGAGGTGGCGGACGTGGCGGTCTCGGTGGCGGAGCGGCTGATTCGAAAGAGCCTCCGGGACGACGATCATCGAAAGATCGTCACCGAGGCCATCCAGCAGCTGGAGCGAACCCGATGAGGCGGGGCGGGGCGACGACCGGGCGCTACGCCAAGGCGCTCTTCCTTCTCGCGCGGGAGTCCGGGCGGGTGGAGGCGGTCGGTGACGAGCTGAATGCCTTTCTCGAGGTCCTGACCGCCGAGCGCCGGCTGAACGAGCTGCTAAGCCGGCGGTGGGTCGAGGGCGCGGCGAAGCGGTCTGTGGCCCGGGCGGTCGCTGAGCGGCTCGGGTGCTCCAGGCTGGTCAAGGACTTCCTCGGGCTTGTGGCGACGCGGGGACGGATGGATCATTTTCCTGCGATGGCTCGCGCCTACCGGGACCTGGTCGATCGCGAGGGGGGGCGTGTTCGCGCCCAGGTCAGGAGCGCCGTGGCTCTCACGGACACCGAGCGGGGAGAGCTTGCGGGGCGCTTGGCGCGGGTCGTGGGGAAAGAGGTCATCGTGGAGGAATCGGTCGACTCGACCCTCCTCGGGGGGTTCGTGGCTCAGATCGGCAGCCTCGTCGTGGACGGCAGTCTCGACGGGCAGCTCGCGCGGATGCGCAAACGCCTGGTAGGGGGGTAGCGGATGATCAAGGCGGCAGAGATCAGCGAGATTATCAAGCGCCAGCTCCAGGGCTATGAGCCGGAGGTGGACCTCAAAGAGGTGGGCCGGGTGATCGAGGTGGGCGACGGGATCGCGCGCATCTACGGGCTTGAGACCGCCATGGCGGGGGAGCTCCTGGAGTTTCCCGGCGGCGTGTATGGCATGGTGATGAACCTGGAGGAGGATAACGTCGGCGCGGTCCTCCTGGGCGAAGACACCCTGATTAAGGAAGGCGATCAGGTCTCGCGGACGAAACGGATCGCCCAGGTCCCGGTGGGCGAGGCCCTGGTGGGCCGAGTGGTGAACGCCCTCGGGCAGCCCGAGGACGGCAAGGGGCCGATCGAGGCCAAAGAGTATCGGCCCATCGAGCGGTACGCGCCGGGGGTGGTCGACCGGCGCCCGGTGAAGGAGCCGCTCCAGACCGGGCTCAAAGCCATCGACTCGATGATCCCCATTGGCCGCGGCCAGCGGGAGCTGATCATCGGGGACCGCCAGACCGGGAAGACCGCGCTCCTGGTGGACACGATCATCAACCAGGCGGGGCAGGGGGTGTCCTGCTTCTACGTGGCCGTGGGGCAGAAGCGCTCCACGGTGGCCCAGGTGGTGAAGGTCCTGGAGGAGTCGGGGGCCATGGCCTACACCACGGTCGTGAGCGCCTCGGCGTCGGAGCCGGCGCCCCTGCAGTACATCGCGCCCTATGCGGGCTGCGCGATGGGTGAGTACTTTCGGGACTCGGGCCGCCACGCCCTCTGCGTCTATGACGACCTGTCCAAGCACGCCCAGGCCTATCGGCAGCTTTCCCTCCTGCTCCGCCGTCCACCGGGCCGAGAGGCGTATCCCGGGGACGTGTTCTACCTGCACTCTCGGCTGCTGGAGCGGGCCGCCAAGCTCAACGACGACCTCGGTGGCGGATCGCTGACTGCGCTCCCCATCATCGAGACGCAGCTGGGCGACGTTTCGGCCTACATCCCGACGAACGTGATCTCCATCACCGACGGCCAGATCTACCTGGAAACGGATCTCTTCTTCGCGGGCGTGCGCCCAGCCGTGAACGTGGGGCTCTCGGTGTCGCGGGTGGGCGGCAGCGCCCAGATCAAGGCGATGCGCCAGGTGGCCGGGAAGTTGCGATTGGATCTCGCGCAGTACCGGGAGCTGGCGGCGTTTGCCCAGTTCGGCTCCGAGCTCGACAAGGCCACGCAGCTCCAGCTCGCGCGCGGCCAGCGGATGGTGGAGATCCTGAAGCAGGGGCAGTACGCGCCGCTGCCGGTGGAAAAGCAGGTCGTCGTCATCTACGCGGGCACCCAGGGGCTCCTGGATGACCTGCCGATCAACGCGGTCCGCCTCTTCGAGGACTTCCTCTGCCCGTTCGTGGAACGGCGGTATGGGGCGATCTACGCGGAGATCCGGGAGAAGCGCGAGATCTCGGATAGCCTCCGTCAGGTTCTGGATAAAGCGATCTCGGAGGCGAAGGCCGAGTTCGTCCAAACTAAAGGCATGAAGCCCGTCTAGCCTAGCCCCTGATGGCAACGCTGCGCGACATTCGGCGCCGGATCCGCGCCGTCCAATCCACCCAGAAAATCACGCGGGCCATGAAGCTCGTCGCGGCGGCCAAGCTCCGCCGGGCGCAGGAGCGGATCATCGAGGCCCGGCCCTACGCCCACCAGCTGTCGGACCTGCTGGGGAATTTGGCCCTGCGGACCTCTCCAGACCGCCACCCGCTGCTCGCGCGGCGCGACGGGGGCCGGCGGCAGATCGTGATCATCACCGCTGACAAGGGCCTGTGCGGGGCCTTCAACCCCAACGTCGTTCGCTCCTCGCGAGGGGTCATCCGCCAGACGCCGGAGGCCGGGCTCATGCTCGTGGTCGTCGGCCGGAAAGCGCGGGACTATTACCGTCGGCGCCCGTGGACCATCAGGTCGCAAATGGTGGGATTTTTTGACCGCCTCGCCTATTCCCACGCTGCGGAGCTCTCGCGAGGACTGATCGAGAGCTATCTCACGGAGGAGGCCGACGAGATCCATTTGATCTACAACGAGTTCCGTTCCGTGGCGGTCCAGCGGGTCGTGCGTGAGCAGCTCCTGCCGATCACACCGGCCACCGCGTCGGCGGAGGCGGCCGTGGTGGATTACCTCTACGAGCCCTCCGCCGACTCGGTGCTGGCGGCGCTGCTTCCCAAGCACGTGACGACGCAGGTCTACCGGGCGCTGATGGAGTCCCTGGCAGCGGAGTACGGGGCCCGGATGACGGCCATGGAAGCGGCGACCAAGAACGCCGCCGAGATGATTGACCTTCTGACGATCCAGTACAACAAGGCCCGGCAGGAGCGGATCACCAAAGAGCTCCTGGACATCGTGGGCGGCGCCGAAGCCCTCAGGCAATCGGCCGAAGTGTGAGCAAGGAGTGCCCCATGAGCGACGGTAAGATCGTGCAGGTCATCGGACCCGTGGTGGACGTGGAGTTCGAACCCGAGCGGCTCCCCGCCATCTACAACGCCCTGGAGGTGCCCGGGATCGAAATGAAGGACATCTTCACGTACTCGCAGAAGCTGACCCTCGAGGTGGCCCAGCATCTGGGCGAGGGGCGCGTGCGGACGGTGGCCATGGCCTCGACCGACGGGCTCACCCGGGGAATGGCGGTGCGCGACACGGGTGGACCAATTTCGATCCCGGTCGGGCGGGAGACGCTCGGGCGGATCCTGAACGTCATCGGCGAGCCCGTGGACAAGCAGGGGCCGGTGAAGACGGCCAAGACCTACCCGATCCACCGGCCCGCCCCATCCTTCGAGGAGCAGTCCACCACCGTACAGATGCTCGAGACCGGAGTGAAGGTCATCGACCTCCTGGAGCCCTACTCGCGAGGCGGCAAGACCGGACTCTTCGGTGGGGCTGGCGTGGGGAAGACGGTCATCATCATGGAGCTGATCCACAACATCGCGACTCACCACGGGGGGATCTCGGTCTTTGGCGGGGTGGGGGAGCGCACCCGCGAGGGCAACGACCTCTGGCTCGACATGAAGGAATCGGGCGTCATCGAAAAGACCGCGCTGATCTACGGCCAGATGACCGAGCCGCCCGGGGCGCGCCTGCGAGTCGGTCTGAGCGCGCTGACGGCGGCCGAGTATTTCCGCGACGAAGAGGGCCAGGA